>NZ_POQU01000046.1 GCF_002938425.1 Blastococcus atacamensis
TCATCTTTGTTTCATTTTGTTTTTCTTTAGTTTTTTTCTTATTCTTAGATCTACGCTTCTCTATGCGATGTACACGATCCTTTTGGTTGGCAGCGACAGATGGGTATAAGGGGCAGGGAGGAGAGCAGCAGAGGTGCGGCCACTGCGAGAGCCAGCAGACGCTTCGGTGCGGGCATGGGGAGGTCCTCCTGTGCTCGCGGGCGCGCCCGCGTGTCCGGCCGTGTTCTCGGTCCGACTCCCGATCATGCTCCACCCGGCGGCGGGAAGCCGGTCAGGAGGGGCCGACGCGGCGCCCTCTCCTCCGACCGGGCGACAGTCGACGGGGTTCTAGGCTGCTTACGTGGACGTCCTCGCATCTGGTCACGAACAGGTCGTTTTCTGCAGCGATGCCGAGTCGGGGCTGCGAGCGATCATCGCGATCCACTCGACGGCGCTCGGCCCGGCGCTCGGTGGCACGCGCTTCTACCCCTACGCCAGCGAGGACGCCGCCGTCGCCGACGCACTGCGGCTCTCCCGCGCCATGTCGTACAAGAACAGCCTCGCCGGGCTCGACCTCGGTGGCGGCAAGGCCGTCATCATCGGCGACCCGCGCACGGACAAGACCGAGGCGCTGCTGCGCGCCTACGGCCGGTTCGTCGAGTCCCTGGGCGGCCGTTACCTCACCGCGTGCGACGTCGGCACCTACAACGCCGACCTCGACGTCGTGGCCCGGGAGACCCGGTACGCGCACGGCCGCTCGGAGGCCTACGGCGGCTGCGGCGACTCCTCGGTCCTCACCGCCTACGGCGTCTTCCAAGGGATGCGGTCCGCCGCGCAGCACTGCTGGGGGTCGCCGTCGCTCGCGGGCCGCACCGTGGCGATCGCCGGCGTCGGCAAGGTCGGGTCCTGGCTCGCGGGGCACCTCGTCGAGGACGGTGCCGACGTCGTGGTCACCGACGTCGATCCCGCGGCCGTGGAACGGCTGCAGACGCGCCACCCGCAGGTGCGCGCGGTCGCGGACAGCGCCGCCCTGGTGCGGACGCCGCACGACGTCTACGCGCCGTGCGCGCTGGGCGGCGCGCTGGACGAGGAGACGGTCGCCGTCCTCCCGGGCCGGATCGTCTGCGGCGGCGCCAACAACCAGCTGGCGAGCCCGGAGATGGCCGAGCGGCTGCGCGGGCGCGGCATCCTCTACGCCCCCGACTTCCTCGTGAACGCCGGCGGCGTGATCCAGGTGGAGGACGAGCGCCACGGTTTCTCGTTCGCCCGGGCCCAGGCCAAGGCCTCGGGCATCTTCGACGTCACCTCCCGGGTGTTCGAGCTCGCCGACGCCGAGGCCGTGTCGCCCGCGGTCGCGGCCGACCGGCTGGCCGAGCAGCGCATGCGCGACGTCGGCCGGCTGGCCACCATCCGCCTGCCCCGATGAGCTCCCCAGGTCGCCCGGACGGGCGACCTGGGAGCGGCTCGGGGAGGGACGTGTGCCCTCCGCCGATCCGTGTCGTAAGGTTGTCCGAGACATAGTCACTCAGTCGGGGTCGCCACGCGGGCCGTCCAGCCGCGGGCTGGGCCGCCGTACTCCGGTAACGAGGGGGTCGAGCCGATGGGGCGCGGCCGAGCGAAGGCCAAGCAGACACGCGTGGCCCGTGAGCTCAAGTACAGCTCACCCAACACCGACCTCACCGCGCTGCAGCGCGAGTTGGCCGGATCGTCGTCGACGTACACAGCGCCTCCCAGCGCCGTGGACGAGGACGACGAAGAAGAGGACGACACGTACGCCGACCGCTGGGCGGACGACGACACCGACGACGACTGGGCCGCCAGCCGCTGACGCGGCTGGTGACCTGACCGGCGTCACTCCACACCGCGACACCGCGGCCCTCGGGGGCAGCGGTGTCGCGGTGTTGTTCGAGCCGTGGAGCGCCCGCCGTCGAACGGGGCGCCCGCCGCTAGCGGTAGGAGCCGGTCAGCTCGGCCGCGGCTGCGGCCTGATCGGTCCGCTCCCCCACGGTTCCCGCGATCCACGCGGGCACGCCGCGGGCGGTGAGCCGTCCCACGACGTCGTCCGCCCGGTCGGGCGAGACAGCGGCGACCATGCCGACGCCGCAGTTGAAGGCGCGCTCGGACTCCGCGCGCGGCACGCCGTGCTCCTCCATCAGCCGGACCGCGGCGGGCAGCGCCCAGGTGCCGCGGTCCAGCACCGCCCGCAGCCCGTCGGGCACCACGCGGGCGGTGTTGCCGGCCAGGCCGCCGCCGGTGATGTGGGCGAAGGCGTGCACGGCGCCCACCCCGAACTCCTCGACCAGGGCGAGGCAGTCGAGGGCGTAGATGCGGGTGGGCTCGAGCAGCTCCTCGCCCAGCGGACGGGTCAGGCCGGCCGGCGTCGCGTGCAGGTCGAGCCCGGCGGCGCTCACCACCCGGCGCACCAGCGAGTAGCCGTTGGAGTGGAATCCCGACGACGCCATGGCCACGACGACGTCGCCGGCCCGCACCCGCTCCGGTCCCAGCACGGCATCGGCCTCGACCACGCCCACGGCGGTGGCGGCCAGGTCGTACTCGTCGGCGTCCATGAGGTCGCCGTGCTCGGCGGTCTCACCGCCGACCAGGGCGGCCCCGGCGAGCGTGCAGCCGGCCGCGATGCCCGTGACGATCGCCGCGATCCGCTCGGGGACCACCCTTCCGCAGGCCACGTAGTCCTGGAGGAACAGCGGCTCGGCGCCGCAGGCCACCAGGTCGTCCACGACCATGGCGACGAGGTCGATGCCCACGGTGTCGTGCCGGTCCAGCATGCGGGCCAACGCGATCTTCGTGCCGACGCCGTCGGTGGAGGAGGCCAGCAGGGGCTTGCGGTACTTCTGCACGTCCAGGGCGAACAGCCCGGCGAAGCCCCCGAGCCCGCCCACGACCTCGGGACGGTTGGTGCGCTCGACAGCGGTCCGCATGAGGGTTACGGCGCGCTCGCCCGCATCGATGTCGACGCCGGAGGCGGCGTAGGTGAACTCGGTGGTCACGGCCGCCTCAGGGCGTCCGAGGCGCCGCCGGGCACGGCCGCGCTGCCGGCCTGCTGACCGGTCCACCCGGTGACCGCCCGCTGCTCGATCCCCTCGAGCACGTGCTTGCCCAGCACCTCGGGCTCGGCGAGCGGGATCGGGTAGTCGCCGGTGAAGCAGGCGGTGCACAGCCGGTTGGCCGGCTGCTCGGTCGCGGCGATGAGGCCCTGCTCGGTGACGTAGCCCAGGGAGTCGGCGTTGATCGAGGCCCGGACGCCGTCGACGTCGAGACCGTTGGCGACCAGCTCCGCCCGGCTGGCGAAGTCGATGCCGTAGAAGCAGGGCCACTTCACCGGCGGCGATGCGATGCGGACGTGCACCTCGAGAGCGCCGGCCTCGCGCAGCATCCGGATCAGCGCCCGCTGGGTGTTGCCCCGGACGATCGAGTCGTCGACGACCACGAGCCGCTTGCCGCGGATGACGTCGCGCAGCGGATTGAGCTTGAGCCGGATGCCCAGCTGCCGGATGGTCTGCGAGGGCTGGATGAAGGTGCGGCCCACGTAGGAGTTCTTGACCAGCCCGAGGCCGTAGGGGATGCCGCTGGCCTCGGCGTAGCCGACGGCGGCCGGGGTCCCGGATTCCGGCACCGGGATGACCAGGTCGGCCTCGACCGGGTGCTCCTTGGCCAGCCGGCGGCCGATCTCGACGCGCGCGGCGTGCACACCCCGGCCGGAGATGGTCGTGTCGGGGCGGGCCAGGTACACGTACTCGAAGACGCAGCCCTTCGGCTCGGCCGGGGCGAAGTGCTGGCTGCGCAAGCCGTTCTCGTCGATCGCGATGAGCTCGCCGGGCTCGACCTCGCGGACCACCGAGGCGCCGACGATGTCCAGCGCCGCGGTCTCGCTGGCGACCACCCAGCCGCGCTCCAGCCGGCCCAGGACCAGCGGGCGCACGCCCTGCGGGTCACGGGCGGCGTAGAGCGTGTCCTCGTCCATGAACGTGAAGCTGAAGGCGCCGCGCAGCTGGGGCAGGACCTCCATGGCCGCCGCCTCGACCGACAGGTCGGGCCGGGCCGCGATCAGCGCGGTGACGAGGTCGGAGTCGTTGGTCGCCACGAAGGCACCGGGCACGCCGGCGTCGGCGGCCTTGCTCGCCAGCTCGGCGGTGTTCACCAGGTTGCCGTTGTGACACAGCGCCAGGCCGGTGCCGGCCTCCGTGGTGCGGAACGTCGGCTGGGCGTTCTCCCACGTCGAGGCGCCGGTCGTGGAGTACCGGGTGTGACCGACGGCGAGGAAGCCGCGCAGCGAGCCCAGCGTGGCCTCGTCGAAGACCTGGCTGACCAGGCCGAGGTCCTTGTAGACCACGACGGAGGTGCCGTCGGACACCGCGATCCCGGCCGCCTCCTGACCGCGGTGCTGGAGGGCGTACAGACCGAAATAGGTCAGCTTCGCGACCTCCTCACCCGGGGCCCAGACACCGAAGACGCCACAGGCGTCCTGAGGTCCGGGGGACTGGGGATCGAGGTCGTGCGTCAGCCGTCCATCACCGCGAGGCACCTCTCGACAGTACCGGCCGCCGGGCCGGCGCCGCGATGGAACGCATCACCCCGGCGGGTGCGAGCGAACCCGGACCGCGGCTGGACACCACGGCGTGGCGCGTCGATCCCGGCCGGGTCCTCCGCGCCTCGTCGTCCTTCTTCGACGACATCGACGCGTTCCCGTCCGGCAGCGCCGAACTCGACTGCGCGCTCGTGATGCGCAAGGTGCCCGTCGACTGGACGGCCCTGCCGGCCGCCGTCGCCTGACCGGAGCCGGTGGGAGGCGTACCTCAGCCTCCGATGCCGCGGAACTCCGCCGCGATGGTGGTGTCGTCGCCGTGGCCGGTGCGCACGACGGTGTCGCCGTGGAGGCTGAACAGCTGGGAGCGGATGGAGTTCAGGATCGTCGGGTGGTCGCTGAACGAGCGGCCGGTCGCGCCGGGGCCGCCGCAGAACAGGGTGTCGCCGGTGAACACGGTGTTCAGGTCCGCGGCGTGCAGGCAGGTGCTGCCCGGCGAGTGGCCCGGGGTGTGCAGGGCGACCAACCCGGTGCCGGCGACGGTGAACCGGGTGCCCGGCTGCAGGTCACGGTCGGGCTGGGCAGCACCGCCCTCCCGCCCACCATCCCCGTGCACCATGTCCCAGAGCATCCGGTCGGCGCTGTTGAACCAGATCGGGGCGCCGGTGGCCTCGCGCAGGGCGGGGGCGGCGGTGATGTGGTCGTTGTGCCCGTGCGTCAGGACGATCGCGGTCACCCTGCGGCCGCCGACCGCCGCCACGATCGGGGCGGCGTCGTGCGGTGCGTCGATGACCAGCACCTCGTCGTCGTCCCCGACCAGCCAGACGTTGTTCTCGACGTCGAAGTCCTCCCCGTCGAGGGAGAAGACGCCGGGGACGACGACCTTGTCGATGCGCGCGCTGCTCATTGCTCGCCTCCGGACTCGTTCCGCTCCTCGGTCGCCGGCGCTCCTTGCGATGCTCGCTCGCCCATCGCGCTCGCGGTCACTTCTCGAACACCACGACGCTGCGCAGCACGTCACCGTGGTGCATCTTGGCGAACGCCTCCTCGACGCCGTCCAGGCCGGTCGTCTCGCTGACGAAGTCCTCCAGCGGGAAGCGGCCCTGCAGGTACAGGTCCACGAGCATCGGGAAGTCTCGGCTGGGCAGGCAGTCGCCGTACCAGGAGGACTTGATCGACCCGCCGCGGCCGAAGATCTCGATCGCCGGCAGGGTGATCTCCATGTCCGGCGTCGGGACGCCGACCATGACCACGCGGCCGGCCAGGTCGCGGGCGTAGAAGGCCTGCTCGAACACCTTCGGGTGGCCGACCGCGTCGATGGCCACGTCGACGCCGAACCCGCCGGTGAGCGCCTTGATGGCCTCGACCGGATCGGTGTCCGTCGAGTTCACCGTGTGGGTGGCACCGAACTGCTTCGCCCACTCCAGCTTCCGGTCGTCGATGTCGACGGCGATGATCGTCGACGCGCCGGCCAGCTTCGCCCCGGCGACGGCGGCGTCACCGACCCCGCCGCAGCCGAACACCGCGACGGTCTCCCCGCGCCGGACCGCGCCGGTGTTGATGGCCGCGCCGACGCCGGCCATGACTCCGCAGCCCAGCAGGCCCGCGGCGGTGGCCGGCGCGGCGGCGTCGACCTTGGTGCACTGACCGGAGTGCACCAGGGTCTTCTCGGCGAAGGCGCCGATGCCCAGGGCCGGGGAGAGCTCGGTGCCGTCGGTGAGCGTCATCTTCTGCGCGGCGTTGTGGGTGTCGAAGCAGTACTGCGGCTCACCCTTGAGGCAGGCCCGGCACTGGCCGCACACCGCGCGCCAGTTGAGGACGACGTAGTCGCCCACCTCGACGTTGGTCACGCCCTCGCCCACGGCGGAGACGACGCCTGCGGCCTCGTGCCCGAGGAGGAAGGGGAAGTCGTCGTTGATGCCGCCCTCCCGGTAGTGCAGGTCGGTGTGGCAGACCCCGCACGCCTGGACGTCGACCACGGCCTCACCCGGACCGGGATCGGGCACCACGATGGTCTCGACGGTGACCGGCTGACCCTTGCCGCGAGCGACCACGCCCCGCACCTCGTATGGCATGCGCCGAGCCTAGAGGGAGCCTGACAGCCGGGGCTCGGTACTACGGTCCAATCACTTCGAGTCACTGCTTGCTCACAATGGCGAGTTGTCGGGGCCAACTTGCACATCAGGCCGTAGCCTGCCATCCGATCGCGACCCATATCACAGGGCGCGTCCCGGTTGCGGCCACCCGGCCCCTCCGGTTCCCGTCCCCGGAGGTTGTCCCCGTGGCAGTACCCAGCTTCCTGGCACGCGAGCGCATCGTCGCTCGCCCAGGCTTCAACCGGTGGCTGATCCCACCGGCGGCTCTCGCCGTCCACCTGTGCATCGGCCAGGCGTACGCGACCAGCGTCTACAAGACCGCGCTCGTCTCCCACTTCGACTCCACGCTCACCGCGATCGGCATCATCTTCTCGATCGCCATCGTGATGCTCGGTCTGTCGGCCGCCGTCTTCGGCACGTGGGTCGACCGCAACGGCCCCCGCGCCGCGATGTTCGCCTCCGCAGTCTTCTGGGTGACCGGCTTCCTCGTCGGTTCCCTCGGCATCTACACCGAGCAGCTGTGGCTGCTCTACCTCGGCTACGGCGTCATCGGCGGCATCGGCCTGGGCATCGGCTACATCTCGCCGGTCTCCACGCTGATCAAGTGGTTCCCCGACCGCCCGGGCCTGGCCACCGGTATGGCCATCATGGGCTTCGGTGGTGGCGCGCTCATCGCCTCCCCGCTCTCGCGTCAGCTCATGAGCTGGTACGACCCGAGCTACGACCCGGCCGTCGCCGGCACCACGCCCAGCGGCAACGCCGTCGCCGGCCTGTTCCTGACGCTGGCCGCGCTCTACGCGGTCTTCATGATGTTCGGCGCGTTCATCGTCCGCGTGCCGGCCGCCGACTGGCGGCCCGACGGCTTCGACCCGGCGTCGGTCAAGTCCAAGCCGATGATCACGACCGAGAACGTCTCGGCCAACAACGCGATCAAGACCCCGCAGTTCTGGCTGCTGTGGACGGTGCTCTTCTGCAACGTCACCGCCGGCATCGGCATCCTCGAGCAGGCCGCGCCGATGATCCAGGACTTCTTCCGCAACGGCGAGACCTCGACGGTCCTCGCCGCCACGGCTGCCGGCTTCGTCGGCCTGCTGTCGCTGTTCAACATGGCCGGCCGCTTCGTGTGGTCGTCCACGTCGGACTTCATCGGGCGCAAGCCGATCTACATGGTCTACCTCGGCGTCGGCATCATCCTGTACGTCATCCTGGCGACCCTCGGCAGCACGGCGACCTGGATCTTCGTGATCACGGCCGCGATCATCATCTCCTTCTACGGCGGTGGCTTCGCGACCGTTCCGGCCTACCTGCGTGACCTCTTCGGCACCTACCAGGTCGGCGCCATCCACGGCCGCCTCCTGACCGCCTGGGCGGCTGCCGGCATCGCCGGCCCGCTGATCGTCAACGGCGTCCTGGACTCGCGCGGCACGCCGGGTCAGCTCGTCGCCGGTGACTACCGGCCCGCGCTGTTCATCATGGTCGGCCTCCTGGCCGTGGGCTTCGTCTGCAACCTGCTGATCAAGCCGGTGGCGAGCAAGTGGCACGAGTCCAGGGAAGCCGTCGAAGACTTCACCCACGAGCACCACACCGAGGAAGAGCGGAGCGCCGTCCGATGAGTTCGTCCGTGTCGCAGAACCAGCAGCCCACGCACACCCCGGTCGGGCTCATCGCCTTCGCCTGGGCGCTCGTCGGCGTCCCGCTGGCCTACGGGCTCTACAACACCGTGAAGGCGGCCAGCGCGCTGTTCGGCGCCTGACTCCTTCCCGCACTCCCACGACGCCCTCGTCCGCACCCGCGGACGGGGGCGTCGTGCCGTTGCGGGGGACTTCCGGTACCGGGAGTCCCCGGGTCAGGAGCGCAGGGGGCTCAGCGGCAGGTGGCGCCCGAGGTCGGCCCGGTTGCCGCTGGCACTGACCTTCCCCTCGGCGACCGCCTCCCCCCACGACAGCGCGCCGGTGGCCAGCCGCAGCCAGGTGGCGGCGTCGGTCTCGACGACGTTCGGCGGGGTTCCCCGGGTGTGCCGCGGGCCGTCCACGAACTGGACGGCGACGTGCGGGGGCACCCGCAGCTCCACCGACCGGCCGGGCACCTGCTGGGCGAGCCAGCGGGCGCTGGTCTTCACCGCCGCGCCGACCACCGCCCGCGGCGGCTGCTCGGCCTCCCCCGCCAGCCAGGCCCGGACCGGGTCGACGGCCGCCCGCAGGTCGTCGGCCGGGATCGGTGAGGGCATCAGGCGGTGGGGACGGCGCCCGTCGGGACGGTGAACGGCGTGCTGTGCTCCGGGCCGCCGAACAGCGCCGGCAGCGTCGCGCTCCAGGCGGCCCGCAGCTCGGCCAGCGGGAGCTCCAGCAGCCCCTCGACCGCCAGCGCCTCCCCACCCGTGGTGCCGAGCTCGGTGACCGGGACGCCGGCCCACGCCGCCGTCGTCTTCACCCCGCCCGGGTCCGACGTCGTGAGGACCACCCGGGCGGTGGACTCGCTGAACAGCGCGGTGAACGCGTCGCCGTCCAGGCGCAGCCGGGCACCGACGCCGTACCGCAGGGCGGACTCGGCCAGCCCCTGAGCCAGCCCGCCGTCGGCGAGGTCGTGGGCCGAGCTGACCAGGCCCTGACCGGCGAGCGCGGTCAGCAGGTTCCTCAGGGCCCGCTCGGCCCCCAGGTCGACCGCGGGCGGCTTCCCGCCGAGGTGGCCGTGCACGACGCTCGCCCAGGCGGATCCGCCGAACTCCGGCCGGGTCTCGCCGAGCAGGAGCACGGTCTCCCCTGTGGTCCGCCAGCCGGTCGGGATGCGCGTGCGGACGTCGTCGTGCACGCCCAGGACGCCGATGACCGGCGTCGGGTTGATGGCGACGTCGCCGGTCTGGTTGTAGAGGCTCACGTTGCCGCCGGTGACCGGGAGGCCCAGCTCGCGACAGCCGTCGGCCAGGCCGCGCACGGCCTCGGCGAACTGCCACATGACCTCGGGGTTCTCCGGGGAGCCGAAGTTCAGGCAGTTGGTGACCGCCAGCGGCTTCGCGCCGGAGACGGCGACGTTGCGGTAGGCCTCGGCGAGGTTGAGCTGCGCGCCGGCGTAGGGGTCCAGGCGGGCGTAGCGGCCGTTGCCGTCCAGGGACAGGGAGATGCCCCGGTTCGACTCCTCGTCGATGCGCACGACCCCGGCATCGTCCGGCTGGGCCAGGACGGTGTTGCCGCGCACGTAACGGTCGTACTGCTCGGTCACCCAAGTCTTGTCCGCGCCGTCCGGGCTGCTGACGACGGCGAGCCAGTGCGCCTGCAGCTCGGCCGGGGTGCCCGGGCGGGGCAGCCGGGCGGCGTCGTCGGCCTGCAGCGCGTCGAGGTCGGCGGGGCGGGCCATCGGGCGCTCGTAGACGGGGCCCTCGTGGGCGACGGTCCGCGGCGGGACGTCGACGATCCGCTCGCCGTGCCAGTCGACGGTGAGCCGGTCGCCGTCGGTGACCTCACCGATGACCGCGGCGCGCACGTCCCACTTGCGGCAGACGGCGAGGAAGGCCTCGACCTTGTCCGGCTCGACGATGGCGCACATGCGCTCCTGCGACTCGCTCATCAGGATCTCGGCAGGCGTCAGCGTGCTGTCGCGCAGCGGAACGGTGTCGAGGTCGACGTGCATGCCCCCCGTGCCGGCGCTGGCCAGCTCGGAGGTGGCGCAGGACAGGCCTGCGCCGCCGAGGTCCTGGATCCCGGTGACGAGGTCCTGGGCGAAGATCTCCAGGCACGCCTCGATCAGCAGCTTCTCGGTGAACGGGTCGCCGACCTGCACGGCCGGACGCTTGGCCGGGCCCTCCGCGTCGAAGGTCTCCGACGCCAGCACGCTCACGCCGCCGATGCCGTCGCCGCCGGTGCGGGCACCGAACAGGATCACCTTGTTGCCGACGCCCTCGGCCTTGGCCAGCCGGACGTCCTCGTGCCTCATGACGCCGACACACAGGGCGTTGACCAGCGGGTTGCCGGCGTAGCAGTCGTCGAAGAGCAGCTCTCCGCCGATGTTGGGCAGGCCGAGGCAGTTGCCGTAGCCGCCGACACCCGCGACGACGCCGGGGAGCACGCGGGCGGTGTCGGGGGCGTCCGCGCGACCGAAACGCAGGCTGTCCATGACCGCGATCGGCCGCGCGCCCATGGTGAGGATGTCGCGCACGATGCCGCCCACGCCCGTGGCCGCGCCCTGGTAGGGCTCCACGTAGCTCGGGTGGTTGTGGCTCTCGACCTTGAAGGTGACCGCGTAGCCGTCGCCGACGTCGACCACACCGGCGTTCTCGCCGATGCCCACCAGCAGCGCCTCGCTGGGCGGCAGGTCGCCGAACTGCCGCAGGTGCACCTTGGAGCTCTTGTAGGAGCAGTGCTCGCTCCACATGACCGAGTACATGGCCAGCTCGGCGGTGGTGGGCCGGCGGCCGAGGATGTCCTTGATCCGGGCGTACTCGTCGGCCTTGAGGCCCAGCTCGGCGAAGGGCTGCTCGTCGGCGGGCGTGCTCGCCGCCAGGTCGACGGTGTCGAGGCGGTTCCGCAGCCGGCCGGGGCCGGTGTCGAGCTCGGAGAGCCCTGCGGTGGCGCTGCCCTGCCCTGCCGTTCCGTCCTCGCTCACGCGCTCACGACCGCCTTCAGGACGCTGGTGAAGAAACCGAGGCCGTCGGTCGACGGGCCGGTGAGCTCCTCGATGGCGTGCTCGGGGTGCGGCATGAGGCCGACCACCCGACCGTTCTCGCTGGCGACGCCGGCGATGTCGCGGCTGGAGCCGTTCGGGTTGCCGTCTGCGTAGCGGAACACCACCCGGCCCTCGCCCTCGAGCCGGTCGAGGTCGGCGTCGGAGCCGACGTAGCGGCCCTCGCCGTTCTTGACCGGGATCAGGATCCGCTGGCCCACGGTGAAATCCGTCGTCCAGGTGGTGTCGGCCCGCTCCACCACGAGCACCTGGTCGCGGTTGCGGAAGTGCAGGTGGCTGTTGCGGGTGAGCGCGCCCGGCAGCAGACCGGCCTCGCAGAGCACCTGGAAGCCGTTGCAGATGCCGAGCACCGGCAGGCCCCGCTTCGCGGCGTCGACGACGTCCTGCATCAGCGGCGAGCGGGCCGCGATGGCGCCGGCGCGCAGGTAGTCGCCGTAGGAGAAGCCGCCGGGGAGGACGACGGCGTCGACGTCCTTGAGGTCGTGGTCGCCGTGCCACAGCACGACGGGCTCACCGCCGGCCAGACGCACCGCGCGGGCGGCGTCGACGTCGTCCAGGGAGCCCGGGAAGGTGATGACACCGATGCGCACGTGCGATACCTCGTCAGTCGGTGGGGAGGTGCAGTTCGACGTCCTCGATGACGGGGTTGGCCAGCAGCGTCTCGGCGATCCGCTTGAGCTCCGCCTCGTCGGGTGTCCCGTCGACCTCGAGCACGAAGTGCTTGCCCTGGCGGACGCTCCGCACGGAGTCGTGGCCGAGGCGGCCCAACGCGCCGAGCACCGCCTGACCCTGGGGGTCGGAGATCTCCGGCTTCAGCACGACGTCGACGACCACCCGGGACACGCCGACGAGGGTACCGGTGCGCCCGGCGGCGACCGGGTGACCCTCATCTCCCCCGTCCACCACACCCGATCCGGCCGCCGCACCGGTTCGCGTGCGCACCGGTGGCGACCGACGAGGTCTGCGGCCTGCGCGGCGGCGGCTGCGCCCAGGGCTTCCAGAGCGGCAGCATCCACTGGTCCCCAGCCACCGGCGCACGCGTCACCTTGGGCGCGATCCGCTGACCGTCCGCTCGGGTGTCAGGTGAAGCGGCGGCCCGTCAGCCGCTCGTACGCCGTCACGTAGCGCTCCCGCGTGGCGGCGACGACGTCGTCGGGCAGCTCCGGCGGCTCGGAGAGGCGGTCCCAGCCCGACGAGGTCAGCCAGTCGCGCACGAACTGCTTGTCGTAGGAGGGCTGCACCGCCCCCGGCGACCACGTGTCGGCCGGCCAGAAGCGGGACGAATCCGGGGTGAGCACCTCGTCGCCGAGCACGAGCCCACCCTCGGGCGAGAGCCCGAACTCGACCTTGGTGTCGGCCAGCACGATGCCGGCGTCGCGGGCGATCTCCGCGCCGCGCCGGTACAGCGCCAGCGTCAGCTCGCGCAGCTGCTCGGCGCGGTCGGCACCGACCAGCGAGACGACCCGCGGGAAGTCGATCGGCTCGTCGTGCTCGCCGATCTCGGCCTTGGTCGACGGCGTGAACACCGGCGCCGGCAGCTGCGAGCCCTCGACCAGCCCCGCCGGCAGGACGACGTCGCGGATGGAGCCGGTGCGCTCGTACTCCTTCGTGCCGCCGCCGGAGAGGTAGCCGCGGGCCACGCACTCCACCGGCAGCATCTCCAGCCGGCGCACCAGCATCGCGCGGCCGGCCACCGACGGCGGCACGTCGGAGGCCGACACCATGTGGTGGGTGGCCCCGAAGGACTCCAGCACCGGCGTCAGCTGCTCGAACCACCAGACCGAGAGCTGGGTGAGCACCTTCCCCTTGTCGGGGATGGGCGTGGGCAGCACCCAGTCGTAGGCCGAGATCCGGTCCGAGGCCACCAGCAGCAGCCGGTCGGGGCCGGCGTCGTAGATCTCCCGCACCTTGCCGCGGGCGACCAGCGGGAGATCGACGCTCATGACAGGGCGGCCAGACGGTCGAACAACGGCCCGAGGTTGGCCACGTACCGCTCCGGCCGGCAGATCTCGTCCAGCCGCGCCTCGTCCAGGCTCACGCCCGACTCCGCCGCCCGGGTGCGGAGCGTCTCCCGGAACGGGACACCTGAGTTCCACGTCTGCATGGCCGCCGACTGGACCAGCGCGTAGGCGTCCTCGCGGGACAGCCCGCCCTCCACCAGCTCCAGCAGCACCGACGACGTGTAGATCAGCCCGCCGGTGGACTCCAGATTGGCGCGCATCCGGTCGGCGTCCACGACCAGGTTCTCGACCAGGCCGGTGGTCAGGTGCAGCAGGTAGTCGGTCGTGATCGCGGCGTCGGGCAGGAACACCCGCTCGGTCGACGAGTGCGAGATGTCGCGCTCGTGCCACAGCGGGATGCCCTCCATCACCGGCACGATCGCCGCCCGCACGACGCGGGCGAGCCCGGCGATGCGCTCCGAGCGGATCGGGTTCTTCTTGTGCGGCATCGCGCTCGAGCCCTTCTGGCCCGACCCAAACGCCTCCGACAGCTCGCGCACCTCGGTGCGCTGGCCGTGCCGGACCTCCAGGGCGATCGCCTCGCAGACGGTGGCGATGATCGCCAGCGTCGAGACCCACTCGCTGATGGAGTCGCGCAGCACGACCTGCGTGGAGGCGTCGGCCGCAGTCAGCCCGAGCGCCTCGGCGACGTGCTGCTCCACCGACGGGTCGATCAGCGAGTACGTGCCGACGGCGCCGGAGATGGCGACGACGCCGACCCGCTCGCGCGCCGCCCGCAGCCGGTCGCGCGACCGCGCCATGGCGAACGCCAGGTCCGCGACCCGGTGCCCCCAGACGTCGGGCTCGGCGTGCACGCCGTGCGTGCGGCCGACCTTGATCGTGTCGCGGTGGGCGAGGCCGTGGTCGCGCAGCGCCGCCACCAGCCGGTCGGCCTTGGCGAGCAGGACGTCGGTGGCGTCGGTGAGCTGGACGGCGAGCGCGGTGTCGAGCAGGTCCGACGACGTCATGCCGTGGTGCACGAACGCGGCGGCGGAGCGGGGCTCGGTGTTGTCGGCCCACGCGGTGAGGAAGGCGATGACGTCGTGCTGCGTCGTCTCCTCGATCTCCGCGACCCGCTCGGCGGTCGGCGGGGGCGCGTTGCGCACGGGCTCGACGACGTCGGCCGGAACGCGCCCGGCGGCGGCGTGCGCCTCCAGCACCAGGGTCTCCACGCGACACCACAGCGCGTACTTGTGGGCGTCGCTCCAGACCCGGCCCATCTCCGGGAGCGTGTAGCGCTCGATCATGCGGGTACCGCCTGCCACTGCTCAGCTCGTCGCACCACGGGGACAGTCTCCCGCAGGGCTAGCGTGATCACGAACGCCCCCCAACGGCCGGTGGAGGAGAGCAATGCTGCGACGCGCCGGCGACCTCGTCGGGCGTGCCCGCGAGCGCATCCGCACCGCTCGGGAGCACGACCCGCACGCGTGGCCCCACCGGGACCACGACGAGCCGGACGACGCCGATTTCGACGACGACGACCTCGACGACGACCCGGTGTCCGAGGACGGCGAGCCGCCGCTGGGCAGCCCGGCGCCCGACGCCCCCGACCTCGACGGGCCCCTCGGCCCCGGCGGCGTCAGCGGCCCACCGGAGGGCGGGCGCCCGCGCCGGCGGGGCGAGCGGAGGCGTCCGCTCATGGGCGAGGGCACGCCCCGGCTGCACGTCGAGGACAACGTGCCCACGGGGCTGCGGACGGCGGCGGCGTGGTCCTGGCGGCTGCTGGTCGTCCTGGCCGGCCTCTACGTCCTGCTGACCGCGATGGCCTACGTCGCGGTCGTCGTCGTCCCGGTGATCGTGGCGCTGCTGCTGGCGGCGCTGCTCCAGCCCGGCGCGGCCGCGATGGTGCGCAACGGCTGGCCGCGGTCCCTCTCCGCGCTGACCATGCTCGTGGTCGGCCTCGGCGTCGTCTCCGGGATCATCACGCTGGTCGTGCAGCAGGTCAGCACCGGCTTCGGCGACCTCGCCGAGCAGGTCAGCGAGGGCCTGGGGCAGGTGCAGACCTTCGTCGTCCGGACCTTCCCGATCACCCGCGGGCAGCTCGAGGACGCGGTCGTGCAGGCGCAGGAGACCCTGGTCGCGAACCAGGAGACGATCGCCTCGGGCGCCCTGACCACCGCCGCCACCGTCGGCGAGGTGTTCACCGGGATCGTCCTGGCGCTGTTCACGCTCTTCTTCCTCCTCAAGGACGGCCGGTCGATCTGGCTGTGGCTGGTCGGCCTCTTCCCCCGCGACTCCCGCGCCTTTCTGGACGAGGCGGCCCGGAGGGCCTGGCGGACGCTGATCTCCTACGTGCGGGCCACCGTCGCCGTCGCGCTCGTCGACGCCATCGGCATCGGCATCGGGCTGGCGGTCCTCTCGGTCCCGCTGGTGATCCCGCTGGCCGCACTGGTCTTCCTCGGCGCCTTCATCCCGATCATCGGGTCGTTCCTGGCCGGTTCGGTCGCGGTGCTGGTCGCCCTCGTCTCCGTCGGGCCGATCAAGGCGCTGATCGCGCTGGCGGTCGTCGTCGCCGTCATGCAGCTGGAGGGCCACGTGCTGCAGCCGCTGCTCCTCGGCCGGGCGGTGCACGTGCACCCGCTGGCCGTGGTGCTCGCCATCGCGGCCGGACTGCTCGTCGGGGGCGTGTTCGGCGCGTTGATCGCCGTTCCGACCGTGGCCTGCGGAAACGTGGCCGGCACCTACCTGAGCCGGCGGAACGAGGGCCCCCGACCGCCCGAGCCGCGCCCGGAGCGGGCGAGGCCCGTCGTGTCGGCGGGCGATCAACCCACCGGGGCGTAGGCCTCCGGGTGTGCGGCCAGGTGGTCCCGGAACGCTGCATCGATCTCCGCGTCCGCGCCTGGCAGCGCCACGCCGTAGCGCCGGTCGGCCTCCACCTCCAACCGCTCGCCGGCGTCGGCGTCGGCGTCGGCGTCGTCCAGGGCATCGGCCTGCCGCGCCACCTCCTCGACGGCGTCGGCTGCCTCGCCGAGGCCGAGGGCGCGGTAGCCGTCGACCGCGCGGGCCAGCTGGTCCGGCTCGAGACCCTCCACGGCGTGCAGCAGTCCACCGTTCATCGCCATCCCGTGGCACAGCAGCACCGCAGCCAGCGCGGCGTCCCCGGGATGGGAGAACGGGGCGAAGGGATCGCAGGCCCGGTTCCAGACCTCGTCGGCGTCGCTCACGAGACGATCCTCCCCTCGACAGCGGCCAGCGCGATGTCGGTGCGCCAGTGCGCGTCGGCCAGCCGCACGCCCGCCACACGCTCGTAGGCCGCCCGACGCGCGGCAGCGAGGTCCACGCCGACCGCGGTCACGGCCAGGACCCGGCCCCCGGCGGAGAGGACCGTGCCGTCGGCCGCCAGCGTCGTCCCGGCGTGCAGGATCCCCTCGCCGTCGGCGCCGGTGACCGGGTCCCCGGTGCGCGGCCGCTCCGGATATCCCGGAGCGGCGACGACGACGGTGACGGCCGCGCCCTCGCGCCACCGCAGCGGCGGGTGCTCGGCCAGCGTGCCGGTGGCGGCCGCGTGCAGCAGGCCGCCCAACGGCGTCTCCAGCAGCGGGAGCACCACCTGCGTCTCCGGATCCCCGAAGCGCGCGTTGAACTCCACCACCCGCACGCCGCGGGAGGTGAGCGCGAGCCCGGCGTAGAGGAGACCGCTGAACGTCTCGCCGCGGCGGGCCATCTCGTCCACGGTCGGCTGCAGCACCGAGGCCAGCACCTCCTCGACCAGTCCGGGCGGCGCCCAGGGCAGCGGCGCGTAGGCACCCATGCCGCCGGTGTTGGGCCCGCCGTCACCGTCGTCGCGCCGCTTGTGGTCCTGGGCGGGCACGAGCGGCAGCACCGTCGTCCCGTCGGTGACGGCGAACAGCGAGACCTCCGGCCCGTCGAGGTACTCCTCGACGAGGACCGATCCCCCGGCCTCCAGCACGCTCCGTCCGTGCGCGGCGGCGACCTCCCGGTCGGGGCTGACGACGACGCCCTTGCCGGCCGCCAGCCCGTCGTCCTTCACCACGTAGGGGGCGCCCCCGGTGAGGGCGGCGACCTCGTCCAGCGCGGTCTCCAGCTCGGCCGGACCGCCGACGGCCCACGCCTGGGCCGTCGGTACGCCCGCGGCGGACATGACGTGCTTGGCGAAGGACTTGCTGGCCTCGAGCTGGGCGGCCTGGGCCGAGGGGCCGAAGCAGGCGATGCCCGCCTCGCGCACGGCGTCGGCGACCCCGGCGACCAACGGCACCTCGGGGCCGACGACGACGAGGTCGGCGCGCCACTCCCCGGCCAGGCCGGCGACGGCGACGGGGTCGGCGGGAGCCAGCACCTCCCCACCGGCGGGAGGCGGCGCCAGGGCGCGCGTCCCGGCGTTCCCGGGGGCGCAGGCGAGCGCGCTCACCCCGGGGTCGGACTGCAGAGCCACGCACAGGGCGTGCTCCCGGGCACCGGAGCCGATCACCAGCACGCGCACGACCGGCGACCCTACCGACCCTTTCGAGGGAGGCACGAGGCCGAGGCCCCAGACCCACTTCTGGCGGCGTCAAACCTCAGAAACCCCAGACACACCACGTGATCTGGATCACAAACAACGTCGCCACCGCTGGTCAGCGCGATGTCCGCTAGATCGTGCGCAATCAGTCTCCTTCAGTTCCCCATGGATTCACCCGATTCCTGTGTTGTGGGTGCCATGCGCGCGACCGAGTCGCTGGCGATTCGACCAGTGACACGCCTTCCCCGGCCCGTCGTCATCGGACACCGTGGAGCCCCGGCCTACCGGCCGGAGCACACCACGGCGAGCTTCGAGCTGGCCATCGACCTCGGAGCCGACCTCATCGAGCCCGACATCGTGGTCAGCCGTGACGGCGTGCTCATCGTCCGGCACGAGAACGAGCTCTCGCTCTCCACCGACGTCGCCGAGCACGCGGAGTTCGCCGACCGGCACACCACGAAGGTGGTCGACGGAGAGCTCTGCACCGGCTGGTTCACCGAGGACTTCACCTACGCCGAGCTGCGCACCCTGCGCGCCGTCGAGCGGATGCCGGCCATGCGCCCGCTGAACACCGCCTACGACGGCCGGTACGGCATCCTGACGCTCGCCGAGGTGATCGAGCTGGCCCGCTGCCGGTCGACCGCCGATCGCCGGATCCGGGTGCTCGCCGAGCTCAAGCACCCCCGGCTCGCCGAGGCCGAAGGCCTGCCCATGGGCGCGCTCGTGGCCCAGGAGCTGCGCCGGCTGGGCGCCGACCGCGCCGATGGCACCGTGATGATCCAGTCCTTCGACCCGGCCCTGCTGCGCGACCTGCGCGCGCGGCTGGGCGAGGGCGGTCCGCAGATGGCCCAGCTCATCGGCGACGCCCCCACCGGCGACGCCATGGTCACGCCGTCGGGCCTGCGCGAGATCTCGACCTACGCCCAGGCCATCGCCCCCAGCCGGGAGCGCGTGCTCGCCAGCGCCGCGGCCGCCCGGCCGGGCCGGGCCCACCTGGTCGGTCAGGCGCACTCCGCGCAGCTCGCGGTCTTCGTCTGGACGCTGCGGGCGGAGAACGCCTTCCTGCCGGCGCACCTGCGCCGCGGCGATGCCCCCGAGGGGCTCGGCGACGCGGTGGGCGACGCCCAGGAGCTGCTGGCCCTCGGCGTCGACGGGCTCATCACCGACTCCCCCGACCACGCCGTCCGTGCCCGCACCGCGGTGACCGCGCAGCTGGTCTGAACCGCTCAGCTGGTCAGAACCGCTCAGCGCGTTCGGTACAGCCGATCGACGCGTGGCGGTGCGGTCGGCTGCGCGGCCAAGGCCATGGCTTCGCGACCGCAACGTTGCGAGAGACTGCGGACCTTGCGTTCGGCCGCCTGCGCCTTCGCGCCATGCCGACCGGGTGCCGTGCGGACCCGCTGGCCGTGTACCGCAGCACGCCGTCGGAAGCCTGGAGAGGCTCGGACGAGCAGCGGCTCTCAGCTGACCGCCGCGGTGGCAGTACCGATCCTGCATCCGCCCCGCGAGGCCGCCCGCTGTCCGGCTCCGGCGATGCGGGCCGGCCTTCAGCCGATGAGGTCGTGGATGACGACGTTCTCGTCGCGCCCCGGCCCCACGCCGATCACGCTGATCCGAGCACCGGAGAGCTCCTCGAGCCGGCGCACGTAGGCCTGCGCGGCCGCGGGCAGCTCGTCGAAGGTCCGGCAGTGCCGGATGTCCTCGAACCAGCCGGGCATCTCCTCGTAGATCGGCGTCGCGTGGTGGAAGTCGGTCTGCGTCATCGGCATCTCGTCGTGCCGGACGCCGTCGATCTCGTAGGCCACGCAGATCGGCACGGTGTCCAGGCCGGAGAGCACGTCGAGCTTGGTGAGGAAGTAGTCGGTGATGCCGTTGACGCGGCTGGCGTAGCGGGCGACGACGGCGTCGAACCAGCCGCAGCGCCGGTCGCGCCCGGTGGTGACACCGACCTCGCCGCCCTGCTTGCGGAGGTACTCGCCCCACTGGTCGTGCAGCTCGGTCGGGAACGGACCGGAGCCCACACGGGTCGTGTAGGCCTTGAGGATGCCCACGACCCGCTCGATGCGGGTCGGCCCCACGCCGGCACCGACCGCGGCGCCGCCGGCCGTCGGGTTCGACGACGTCACGAACGGATACGTGCCGTGGTCGACGTCCAGCAGCGTGCCCTGGGACCCCTCGAGCAGCACCCACTCGCCGGCGTCGAGCGCCTTGCCCAGCAGCAGCCGGGTGTCGACGATCCGGTGCTTGAGCGCCTCGGCGTACTGCGTGTACTCCTCGACGACCTCGTCGACGTCGATGGCCTTGCGGTTGTAGACCTTGACCAGGACCTGGTTCTTCTCCTGCAGCGTGCCCTCGAGCTTCTGGCGCAGGATCGAGAGGTCCAGGAGGTCCTGCACGCGGATGCCCACGCGGGCGACCTTGTCGCCGTAGGCAGGGCCGATGCCCCGGCCGGTGGTGCCGATCTTGCGCTTGCCCAGGAACCGCTCGGTGACCTTGTCCAGTGCCCGGTGGTGCGGCATGATCAAGTGCGCGTCGGAGGAGATCACCAGCCGCGAGGTGTCCACCCCGCGCTCCTCCAGCCCCGCCAGCTCCTTGATGAGCACCTCGGGGTCGATCACCACGCCGTTGCCGATGACCGGCGTGCAGCCGGGCGTGAGGATGCCGGACGGGATCAGGTGGAGGGCGTACTTCTCGCCGTCCGGGGTGATCACCGTGTGGCCGGCGTTGTTGCCGCCCTGGTAGCGGACGACGTAGGGAACTCGGCCGCCGAGCAGGTCGGTGGCCTTGCCCTTGCCTTCGTCGCCCCACTGGGCACCGATCAGCACGACTGCGGGCATCGGCTCCTGGTTCTCCTGTCCATCGGCACCCGGGGAGGTTCCCGGCCAGCAGGTGGCAGGGTATCCGCATGCCCTCCGTCGAGCTGGACCTCCGTCGCCTGGAGCCCGGCGAAGCGCCCCGCCCGACCCAGCTGGAGCCGGTCGGCGCCGCCGACGCCGTCGTCGTGCGGGGCCCGGTCCCCGCGCTGTCGGCCGTCCTCGCCGTCCTGCTCAGGGCCGGGCGCACCGCCGAGGTCCCGGTGGCCTGGGAGCCCGGCCGCGACAAGGCGTCCGCCGCGCTGGCGCGCGATCTGGGCATCGGCAGCGGCGATCCGCGGGACCTCACGCTGGTGCGGGACGACCACGGCGGCGTGCTCCTGCACCACGGCCGGATCGAGGCGGCCGGCGACGGGCGCCGGTCGCTGTCCCGGCGGGTGGGGCTGCAGGCGCACCACGACGACATCCGGGTCGCCGACGGGGAGATCACCCGGATCGACGTCCGCCCGGACTGGACCGCCGTGGACACCATCGGCGTGACGGTGATGACCCTGCCGCTGCGCCCCACCCGGCAGACCAGCGGTCGTGCGCTGCAGGTGGCCTCCGATCCGGCGCGGATCGTGCGCGACGGCGTCGCCTACCCGCGTCCGGTCACCCGCTGGACCTGGTACGCCGACGACCGCGTGCGGTGGCGCCTGCAGCCCTGAAGAGTGGCCGTTCCAGCACGTCGCAGGGCCGTCGTGGACACTGGGGACACCTGCCTGCCCGAGGAGGACCCGCTGCCGACGTCCTGTTCCCCCGCCGCCGGGGCTGCCCGACGGTGATCAGCGACCGGCTGCCCTCCTTCGGCCATGCCCGCCCCGCGCCAGCACACCGCTTCCTGTCCCGTGCGCTGGCCCGGCCGAGCGTGCCCGCCGTCGTCGTCCTCGTGCTGGTCGTCGTCTTCTTCTGGGTGCAGGCGCCGGCGCTGTCCACGAACGCGGGGCTGGCCGGGATCCTGGACGTCGCGGCCCCGCTCGGCATCGGTGCGGTCGCGGTCGCGCTGCTGCTGATCGCCGGCCAGTTCGACCTGTCCGTGGGCGTGATGGCGCTGGGCAGTCCCCTGCTGACCGCGATGCTGATCGGCGAGGCGGGGTGGCCCGCCTGGCCCGCGCTGCTGGCGTCGCTGCTGGCCGCGCTCGTCGTCGGCGTGGTCAACGGCGTGCTGGTGGTCAACACCGGCCTGCCCAGCTTCCTGGTCACCCTCGCCACGTTCCTGGTGCTGCAAGGGACCGCCCTGGCCGGCTTCGAGGTCGTCGCCGGTTCCACGCAGGTCGGCGGTCTCGACGCCGCGCCCGGCTGGAACTCGGCGGCCGCGGTGTTCGGCTCGTCGGCGGAGCTCGGTGGAGCCCGCTTCCACGTCGCCGTCCTCTGGTGGGTCGCAGCCACGGCGCTGGCGACGTGGGCGCTCTGGCGGACGCGGTTCGGCAACGCCGTGTTCGCCTCCGGCGGCGCCCGCACGGCCGCGCGCGAGCTGGGCGTCCCGGTGCGCCGGACGACGGTGGCCCTGTTCTGCCTCACCGCGACGGCCGGCTGGCTGATCGGGACACTGGGCCTGTTCCGGGTGGAGAGCGTCCCGCTGGTGAACCCCGGCGTGGGAACCGCCCTGGACTTCCTCGTCGTCGCCGTCATCGGCGGCTGCCTGCTCACCGGTGGCTACGGGTCGGCGATCGGCGCCGCGGTCGCCGCGCTGCTCTACGCCGTCGCCCGGCAGGGCATCACGGTGGCCGGCTGGGACCCGCGGTGGTTCCAGACGCTGCTCGGCGCCCTGCTGCTCCTCGCGCTCGTGGCCAACGGCGTCGTGCGCCGCCGACTGAAGGCGGTTCCGCGATCGTGAGCACCGCCTACTCGCCCGACCAGCTCCCGGCCCCCGCGCACACCCCGGTGATCGAGCTGCGCGGGCTGACCGTGCGCCATGGCAGCGTGCCGGCGCTCAACCGGGTCGGCGCCACGCTGCAACCGGGCACCATCACCTGCGTCCTGGGCGAGAACGGCTCCGGCAAGTCGACCCTGGTGTCGGTGCTGTCCGGGCTTCGCCGGCACGATGAGGGCGAGCTGTTCGTGGCCGGCACCCCGGTGAACTTCCGGTCCCCGCGGCAGGCCCGCGCCCTCGGTATCGCCACCGTGTGGCAGGACCTCGCCGTCGCGCCGCTGCTGTCGATCTGGCGGAACTTCTTCCTCGGCGCCGAGCCGACGCGGGGGATCTGGCCGTTCCGCCGGCTGGACGTCGACGGCGCCCGGGAGACGACGGTCCGCGCCATGGCGCGGGTGGGCGTGACGGGCCTGGACCCCGACCAGCCGGCGAGCGCGCTGCAGGCCGGCGAGCGGCAGAGCCTCGCGGTCGCCCGGGCGCTGCACTTCGGCGCGCGGGCCCTCGTCATCGACGAGCCGGTCACCCCCATGACGGTGGCGCGGCAGACCCTGTTCGGGCAGGCCATCCTCGCCGCGAAGGCGCAGGGGCTGGCAGTCGTCGTCGTCACGAACAACCCGCGCTACGCGCACCTGATCGGCGACCGCTTCCTGCTGCTGGCCCACGGCCACGTGGCCGGCAACCTCACACGGGACGACGTCGATGCCGACGACCTGACCGCGCTCATGGCCGGCGGCGAGCAGCTGACCACCCTGACCGACGCACTGACCGCCCTGCACCCGGAGCTCGGCGAGCGGTAGCCCGACTCCGGGTGCAGGGTCGCGCCGAGTGGGGCCCGGAGGGCTCCGCGCAGGCGGGACGACACGGCTCAGCTCAGGAGGGGGACGGCTCCTGGCCGCGGTGCGATCCGGAGGATCGCCGTGTCACAGCGTGGGGTCGCAATCGCGCAGGAGCTGGGTGCAGCGCTCCTGCTCGTCGGTCTCGCCGATCGCCTCAGCGGCCTTCGCGAGCACCGTGACGCAGCGCAGGAACCCGCGGTTGGGCTCGTGCGACCACGGCACCGGGCCGTAGCCCTTCCAGCCGTTGCGGCGCAGCGCGTCCAGCCCGCGGTGGTAGCCGGTGCGCGCGTAGGCGTAGGCCTCGATCGTGCGGTCGCCCTCCAGCGCCTCCTCGGCCAACGCGGCCCAGGCGGCACTCACCGTCGGGTGGTGCGCCGCGACCTCGGCCGGCGGGTTGCCGGCGGCGAGCTCGGCGTCGGCCTCCGGGTGGGCCGGCAGCAGCGTGGGGGCGGGCTCGCCCAGCAGGTTCCCGTGCGAGTGGCTCATCAGGCGCCCTGCGACTGGCCGGCCGACAGCAGGTCCTCGCACGCCTCGACGACGCGCGCGGCCATGCCGGTCTCGGCGGCCTTGAGGTAGGTGCGCGGGTCGTAGGTCTTCTTGTTGCCGACCTCGCCGTCGACCTTCAGGACGCCGTCGTAGTTGCTGAACATGTGACCCGCGATCGGGCGGGTGAAGGCGTACTGGGTGTCGGTGTCGACGTTCATCTTGATGACGCCGTAGGACAGCGCCTCGCGGATCTCCTCGGGCGCGGAGCCGGAGCCGCCGTGGAAGACCAGGTTGAACGGCTTGGCTCCCTCGCCGAGGCCGAACTCCTTGGCGACCAGCGCCTGACCGCGCTCGAGCACGTCGGGCCGGAGCTTGACGTTGCCGGGCTTGTAGACCCCGTGCACGTTGCCGAAGGTGGCGGCCAGCAGGTAGACGCCGCGCTCCCCCAGCCCGAGCTGCTGCGCGGTACGCAGGAAGTCGCCGTCGGCGGTGTAGAGCTTCTCGTTGATCTCGGCGACGACGCCGTCCTCCTCGCCGCCGACGATCCCGATCTCCAGTTCGAGCACGATCTTGGCCGCCGCCGACTTCTCCATGAGCTCCTCGGCGATGTCGAGGTTCTCGGTCAGCTCGATCGCCGAGCCGTCCCACATGTGCGACTGGAACAACGGCTCCTGCCCGGCGTCGACGCGGTCCTTCGACAGCGCGATCAGCGGGCGGACGTAGGAGTCCAGCTTGTCCTTGGGGCAGTGGTCGGTGTGCAGCGCGACGTTGACCGGGTACTTCTCGGCCACGACGTGCGCGAACTCCGCCAGGGCCACGGCGCCCGTGACCATGTCCTTCACCTTGGTGCCGGAGCCGAACTCCGCGCCGCCGGTGGAGAACTGGATGATGCCGTCGCTGCCCGCGTCGGCGAACCCGCGCAGCGCCGCGTTGATCGTCTCGGACGAGGTGCAGTTGATCGCCGGGTAGGCGAAGCCGCCCTCCTTGGCCCGGCGGATCATGTCGGCGTAGACCTCAGGGGTCGCGATGGGCATGCGGGGCACTCCTCGGGTGAGCGGCGTGTACGGCGCTGTACGTCGGCGATCAGTATCGCGCCGCCGGCCTCGCTCCGGGGCGTCGGGGCGTACGTCCCGCCCCAGGGCGGTCACGAGTACCACCGCCCGGGTGACGTCGATCCGCGCGCCGGCCGGTTCGGTCCGCCGCGGTCGACCGCGGTGAGGCCGCTGCCGCGCAGGTGCGCGCCGCTGAGGCGGCGGTCAGCTGGGCCGCCGGAAGTCGAGACCGCGCAGCGTCGCACCGGCCGCCTGCGCCCCGGCCCGACAGGTTCTCGGCGTACCGGTCGGCGTCCCGGGCGTCGGTCCGGTCACCCCTGCTCGGTGCGGCTGACCACCCGGGCGGCGACCACCACCGGGTCGTAGGTCGGCGAGAACGGCGGCGCGTAGGAGAGGTCGGAGCCGGCCAGGTCCTCAGCGGTCATGCCGGCCCAGATCGCCGCGGCCAGCACGTCGATGCGCTTGCCCGATCCCGGACCGCCGACGATCTGCGCGCCGAGCAGCCGACCGGACCCGGCCTCGCTGAGCAGCTTGACGGCGATCTCCTCCGCGCCCGGGTAGTAGCCGGCCTTCGTCGTCCCCTCGATCGTGTCGGTGCGGTACTCGAACCCGGCCTCCTCGGCCTGGGTGGTGCACAGCCCGGTCCGGCCGATCTCGATGTCGCCGACCTTCGTCAGCGCGGTGCCGAGGACGCCGGCGAAGCGCGCGGGCCGGCCACCGATCACCGAGCCGGCCACCCGCCCCTGCTTGTTGGCGTGCGTGCCCAGCGCGACGTGGGCGACCTCGCCGGTCACTCGGTGGAAGGTCTGCGCGCAGTCACCCGCGGCGTAGATCTCCGGGTGCGACCGGGTCCGCTGGGTGCGGTCGACGTCGATGGCTCCGGTGGTGCCCAGCCGGATGCCGGCGGCCTCGGCGAGCGTCACCTCCGGCCCCATGCCCAGCCCCAGGACTATTATGTCGGCCTCGTAGCTGCCGGCGTCGGTGCGCACCCCGCAGGCACGACCGGACCCGTCGACAAGCACCTCCCGCACGGCCTGGTCGGTGTGCACGTCCATGCCCATGGCGCCCATGCCGGCGCGCACCCGCTCCCCCATGTCGGCGTCGAGCAGCTGCATGGGCAGCGGGTCGGCGAGCACGACGGTGACCTCGAGACCGCGCCGCTGCAGGACCTCGGCCATCTCCAGCCCGATGTAGCCGCCGCCGAGGACCAGGCCGCGGCGCGCGCCGGCGTCGATCGCGGCCCGGATCGCCGCGCCGTCGTCCAGCCGGTGCACGCCGAAGACGCCCGGGGCGTCCAGTCCGGGGATCGGGGGACGGGACGGGCGGCCGCCGGTCGCGACGACGAGGCGGTCGTAGCCGATCCGCTCGCCGTCGGCGGTGACCACCTTCCCGGCGTCGGCCTCGATCCCCTCGACCCGCGTCCCGGTGCGGACGGTGATGCCCCTCTCGGCGAACTGCTCGGGCGTGCGCGCGATCAGCTGCTCGCGCCGCTCCACCTGCCCGCCGATCCAGTACGGGATCCCACAGGCGGAGAAGGAGACATCGGCGCCTTGCTCCAGCACCACGATGTCGAGGTCGTCGGCGTCCCGCAGGCGACGGGCCTGCGCCGCCGCCGACATGCCGGCGGCGTCGCCACCGATGACGACCAGCCGCTCCCGGGATCCGCTCATGCCCCCAGGGTGCCACCATGGTCGGGTGCGTACCGGAACACCGAGCCGGGGCTGAGCAGCCCCGCGGGGTCCAGCGCCGCCTTGATCGAGCGGTGCACGGCCAGCGACACCGGCCCGATCTCCCGCTCCAGCCAGTCGAGCTTGATCGTCCCGACGCCGTGCTCACCGGTGATCGTGCCGCCCAGGGACAGCCCGAGCTCCAGGATGTCGTCGAAGGCGGCGAACGCCCGCTCACGCTGGTCGGCGTCGGCCGGGTCGAAGCAGATGGTCGGGTGCATGTTGCCGTCGCCGGCGTGCCCGACGACGCCGATGGTCAGGGCCCGGGTCGCCGCGATGGCGTCGCAGCCGTCGAGGAACTGGGCGATCCGCGACCGCGGGACGGCGACGTCGTCGATCAGCGTGCTGCCCAGCTGCGCCAGGGCCGGCAACGCCATCCGCCGGGCGGCCAGCAGCAGGTCACCCTCGGCCGGGTCGTCGGTGGCGTGCACGAACTGCGCCCCTGCCTCCCGGCACAGCACCGCCAAAGCCTCGATCTCCCGCGCGGCGGCGTCCCCGCCCGTGTCGGACTGAGCGACCAGGAGGGCGTGTGCGTCGCGGTCGAGATCGGCCTTGAGCAGGTCGTCGACCGCGCGGATGCAGGTGTTGTCCATGACCTCGAGCAGGCTGGGCACCAGGCCGGTCGTCACCACCCGCTCCACGACCTCGCCGGTCTGCGCTGTGGTGGCGAAGGTGGCGGCCAGCGTCACCGGGCGCTGCGGCGCGGGGCGGAGGGCCAGGGTCGCCTCGGTGATGATGCCGAGCGTCCCCTCCGAGCCGACGAACAGCCGGGCGAGGTCGTAGCCGGCCACGCCCTTGACGGTGCGCCGGCCGGTGCGCAGCACCTGCCCGTCGGCGAGCACGACCTCCAGCGCCAGCACGTAGTCGGTGGTCACGCCGTACTTCACGCAGCACAGGCCGCCGGAGTTGGTGGCCAGGTTGCCGCCGATGGTGCACCAGTCATAGCTCGACGGGTCCGGTGGGTAGAACAGACCGGAGCCGGCGACGGCGTCCCGCAGGGACTTGTTCACCACGCCGGGCTGGACGACGACCAGCCGGTCGGACTGCGAGATCTCCAGGACCGCGTCCATGCGGGTCATGACCACGGTGATCGCGCCGTCGACGGCGTTGGCGCCTCCGGCCAGCCCGGAGCCGGCGCCGCGGGGCACCACCGGGATGCCGTGCCGGGCGGCCACCCGCATCACCGCGACGACGTCGTCGGTGGACCGCGGGAACACCACCGCGGCCGGGGTGCCGGCGTCGGCGAGCATCGCCTGGTCGCGCGCGTAGCCGGCGGTGACGTCCGGATCGGTCAGGACGGCGTCGGCGCCCAGCGCGTCGGTGAGGTCGGGGAGCCACGCGGTGGCGACTGTGGTCACCGTCACACCCTACGACCGCGACGCCGATGATCAGGTCTGCTGATCACACGGGGTCCTGGCTCAGCACCGGTGGTGAGCCAGGACCCACAACGATCAGGTCACCTGATCGTCAGGGTGCTCAGTCGAGGCCGAGGTCGGCGAGGGTGAACGCGGCGCGGTACTCGAAGCCGGCCTCCTCGACCGCCTTCCGGCCCCCGCGGTCGACGATGACTGCGACGGCGACCACCTCCGCGCCCGCCTCCTGGAGCGCCTCGGCCGCGGTCAGTGGGCTGCCCCCCGTGGTCGAGACGTCCTCCACCACGAGCACCGTCCGGCCGGCGACGTCCGGACCCTCGATCCGCCGCTGCAGACCGTGCGCCTTGCCGGCCTTGCGCACCACGCAGGCGTCGAGAAAGCCCTCCCCCGCGGCGGCTGCGTGCAGCATCGCCGTCGCCACCGGGTCCGCGCCCAGGGTGAGCCCGCCGACGACGTCGTACCGCAGGTCACCGGTCAGCTGGCGCATCACCCGGCCGACCAGCGGAGCGCCCTCGTGGTGCAGCGTCAGGCGGCGCAGGTCGATGTACCAGTCCGCCTCCTTGCCCGAGGAGAGCGTGACCTTTCCGTGCACCACGGCGAGGTCCACGATCAGCTGCAGCAGCCGGTCACGGTCGGGCAGGGTGACAGCCCCGGTCCAGGGGCCCGGCCCGAGAGACGAGGGTTGGGGGGGAGCAGGGTCCTTCTCCATGTCGACGACCCTAGACACGCCCCGGACACGCCGCAGGGCCCCCGTCGGACGGGAGTCCGACGGGGGCCCTGCGGTGCTCCCTCCCGGTGTCCGGGAGGGGGCAGGCATCACATACCGGCAGGCTTGAGGACCTGGTCGATGACGTAGACGGTGGCGTTGGCGGTCTGCACGTTCCCGCAGATCACCGAGGCCCCCATGCCGACGACGGTGCCGTCCATGGAGATGGTGAAGTCCTCACCGGAGCCCTCGATGGTGACCTCGTCGTTGTTCAGCGTGGTGTGCGTGCCGGCCAGCTCCTCGGGAGTGAGGCGACCCGGGATGACGTGGTGGGTGAGCACCGTGGTCAGGGCGCCGGTGTCGGCGAGCAGACCCTGCAGGGCGTCGGCGGGGACCGCCTCGAAGGCCGGGTTGGCCGGGGCCAGCACGGTGATGTCCTCGGCGCTGTTCAGGGTGTCGCCCAGGTTGGCGGCGGTGACGGCCTGGACCAGGGTGGACAGGATCGGGTTGTTGCTGGCAGCGGTGGCCACCGGGTCGTCGGACATGCCCTCGACGCTGCCCTCGCCCTCGGTGGGCACCTGGGAGCAGGCCGCACCGAACGGCGCGTCGGACATGGGCATCTCGGAGCTCTCGGTGGCCGAGGAGCTGCTGCCGCTCGACGAGCCCGACGCGCTGCTGCCGGAGCCGGTGTCCGAGCCGCCACAGGCGCTCAGGGTGATCGCCAGGGTGGAGGCGGCGGTGACCAGGATGCCGCGGGAAAGGGTGCGCTTCATGGGGTTTGTCTCTTAAACAAATCCGACGCTTCAGACGAAGAGGATAGTTGAGGATGTGGTGGACGCATGTACATAAAAAAAAAAAGAGAAAACACATAACGACGTAAAATAACTATAAA
>NZ_POQU01000047.1 GCF_002938425.1 Blastococcus atacamensis
GACCAGGACGGTGGCCAGGCCCGGTGCCCGCCCGCCCGCCGCGAGGAGCTGCTGCACGCCCCGGGCCACCTCGGCCCGCACCTCGCGCGCGACGGCGGTGCCGTCGATCGCCCGCGCCGTCATCGGATCGGTCCGCGGGTCGGGGGAGCGGCGGTCTCTGGTGCGGTCATGGCATCTCCGGTCGGCATCGGCCGTCGCGCGGCCGGGGGGAGGGAACGGTCTCAGGCGAGGCTGCGCAGGGTGCGCGTGCGCCACTCCTCGGTGGGCTCGAGGTCGTTGAACGTGAAGACGTGGAAGCCGGCGAGGTTGTTGTCGGCCTTGCCCAGGTGCGGCGCCAGGCCCTTGATGATCTTCGTGGGGTCGTAGCCGCCGGGCACGAAGAAGCGCCAGAGCAGGGTCTGCTGCTTCTTGAGGAACTTGGCCGACTCGCCGATCCCCAGTCCACCGGAGACCCGGAGGAGCTTCTGCCGGCTGACCGAGCCGGGGACGCCGACGTGCACCGGGAGGTCGATGCCGCGGGTCGCGAGCTCCCGGGCCCAGCGCAGGATCACCGCCGGGTCGAAGACGATCTGGGTCGTGATGTGGTGGGCGAGCTCGGCCTTGTCCTTGAGCGCCTGGAAGAGCACGTCGTCGGAGACCGACGGGTGGCCCTCGGGGTGGCCGCCGATGCCGATGTCGGTGAACCCGTGGTCGAGCTCGTGCAGCGCGACGAGGAGGGCGTGGGCGTCCTTGAACTCGGTGGGGACCTCGGTCGGGTCGCCGCCGATCACGAAGACGTCGGTGATCCCGGCCTCGCGGCACCGGGCGACGACGTCGGCCAGGTGTGCGCGGTCGCGCACCTGCTGCGCCGACAGGTGGGGCGCCACCCGGTAGCCGTGGCCGGCCAGCGCGACGGTCAGGTCGATGGTCGCGTCCTGGCCCTTCGCCGGCGACGCGGTCACGGTCAGCCGGACGTCGGTCGGTACGTGCTGGAGCACTTGCTCCTGGGTCTTCTTGAAGGGGATGACCTCGTACCCGAGGGTCTGGAACGTCTGTCGCAGCGAGGCGCGGGTGGTGGCGTCGCGGACGGTGAGAGCGCGGTTCACGGGGGCCTTCTCTCGTGCGGAGGGGGAGGGTCGCCTCGGTGCGGGACTCAGGCGGTCCGGTTGTCGAACAGGGCGATGCCGGCGGCGGTGTTGGACGCCGGCAGGAAGTAGTGCGAGTGCACCTTGGTGACCTGCTCGTGCATCGCGCCGCGCATGATCAACCACATGATCAGCTCGATGCCCTCGGAGCCGGCCTCGCGGATGAGCTCCTCGCGGCTGAGGCGGGCCAGCGCCTCGGGGTCGGTCTCGATCTTCTCGAGCCACATGTGGTCGAACTCGGGGTTGATGAAGCCGGCGCGGGAGCCCGCGAGCTGGTGGGACATGCCGCCGGTGCCCAGGATGCCGACGGTCACGTCGTCGCGGTAGGACCGGATCGCCCGGCCCAGCGCCTGCCCCAGGGCGAAGCAGCGCGCCGCCGTGGGCTGCGGGTACTGGATGACGTTGACCAGGATCGGCACCACCGGGCACGGCCAGGCGTCTCCCGGGTCGGGGGTCCACACCGACAGGGGCACGGTCAGCCCGTGGTCGACCTCCAGCTCCTGGAAGACGGTGAGGTCGAAGCCCTCGTCGACCAGGCTCTCCAGGAGGTGCAGCGACAGCTCCGGGTCACCGATCACGTCGGGCACCTGGCGGGGGCCGTAGCCCTCGTCGGCGACGGGGTAGGAGTCGGCCGTCCCGATCCCGAAGGTGGGCACGATGTCCAGGTCCAGGCCGTTGGCGTGGTCGTTGTAGACGACGATCGCCACGTCCGGCTCGTGCTCGGCCAGCCACTCCCGGGCGGGGGCGTAGCCGTCGAAGAGGTCCTTCCAGTTCGGGTCCTCGGTCTTGTTCCGGTCCATCGCCGCGCCGATCGAGGGCACGTGCGACGTCGCCAGACCCCACAGCACGTCAGCCATCCCGGCGACCTCCCGCTCGCAGCTCTGCCTGGAACTCCTCCTCGGTCATGCCGGTGAAGACACCACCGAGGTACTGCATCGAGCGGCCGTCCATCATGGCCAGCTTGTAGACGTAGAAGATGCTGCCGCCGAGGTCGATCATCGCCGTCCAGTCGCGGTCGAGGACCGCCTGCGTCTGCTCGGGCGCGAGCCCGAACTCCGTGCAGTAGCCGGCCTCGTCGGCGGCGAAGCGCTCGCGGTTCTCGGCCGAGCGGAAGCTCATCAGCATCTTGTTCAGGCGCAGACCCCGTCGGCTGGTCTGCCCGTCGAAGATCGGCGTGCCGGGCACGTTCAGCCGGCCGCCCGTCTCGTGCGTGCTCATCGAGGTCCCCTCGGTCGGGATCAGGGGAGGGGCGGCCGTCACGTCGTCCTCTCCTGCGGATGGGTGGCCAGGGCCTCGACGTGGACGTCCAGCCACGGAGCCATGGGCAGCGACATGAGCGCGTCGTGCAGCGCGGCCGGGTCCTCGGCCTCGTACAGGCCGACGGTGGCGTTGCGGCCCGGCACGCGCCAGAGCCGCTTCAGCACGCCCTCGGCGCGCAGCTCCATGGCGCGCGTGCGCTCACCGGCGCGCAGCTCCTCGCGGCGCTCGGCGGGGGTGTCGGCGGGCAGCCGGTTCTCGGACCGGACGAGGAACTCCATCTCAGGCACCCAACTCCTTCGCCAGCCGGTCCAGCAGCTCGGCGAGCTCCGGAGCGGCGGTGACCATGGCCTCGTGGCCGGTCTCCAGTTCGTGGACGGGCCAGCCGCGCTCGCGGGCCCGGTCGGCCTGGCCGGCGAAGACCCGCATCCAGCTCACGCACTCGATGAAGGCTGCCGGCACCCGGTCGACGGCACCGGTCAGCCGCAGCTCGTCGGTGTAGGTCTTCCACGGGTGAGGCGTCAGCTTGGGCAGCAGCCAGTCGACGTCGGCCTGGTCGGTCACGCCGAGCACCGACAGCTTCCGCACCGCGACCAGCCAGCCGAAGCCCTGCTCCGCGGCGGACTCGGCCCAGTGGTGCTCGACCGTCTCGGGCAGCAGGTCGCGGGCGGCCTCGCCGTCGGCCCCGACGAAGGCGTCGAGGTAGACGCGCCGGGCCACCGCCGCCGGACGGCGGTCGGCGACGGCGGTCACGATCTGGCCGGCGTAGCTGTGCCCCACCAGGACGACGTCGGTCAGGTCCAGGACGTCGAGAAGGCGGACGACGTCCTCGACGTGGGTGTCGAGCCCGACCAGCGGCGAGAGCAGGTGCGCCCGCTCGGACAGCCCGGTCAGGGTGGGGGCGTGGACGACGTGGCCGGCGTCGCGCAGCCGGGAGGCGACGCGGTCCCAGCACCACCCGCCGTGCCAGGCGCCGTGCACGAGGACGAAGGTGCTCATGCGGCTGCGTCCTCCTGGGGATCGGTCGCGTCGGACGTGGGGTGGCTCACGTCCACGCTACGGAGCGCGGCAAGGCGGTGGATCGGCGCGATGTCACCGCACCGGCCGCCGTTGCCGCGCGGGCGGCGTACGTCATCTGTCGTGGATGACGGACAGGTGTCCGCGCGGCCGGCAGAGCCGTCGGCTCAGCGGGCGCGGTAATTCTCGCGGGCGAAGTCCACGAAGGGGACCGGCGCCACGGTGGCGCGGACCTCCACCTGCCGGTGCTCCTCGACGGCCGGCTTGGCCGACACCGGCTGCTCGCCCCAGAGCACGGTCACCTCGGTGCCCGGCTCGGCCAGGTCGGCGTCGACGACGGCGAGGGAGACCATGGCGCGTTCGTTGGCCAGGTAGCCGCAGTCCAGCGAGATGCCCACCGTCCGGCCGTCCTTGACCACCTTGTCCTCGTGGTGGGTGGCGTAGCGGGCCTTGGGCAGCTCGACGTACTTGGCGCCGGGACCCGGCCGGAACAGGGAGCCGATCGCCGCGGTGACGTCGTCGGCGTTCCACACCAGGGTCACCTTGGTGCGCGCGGGCTCCTGCGCCATCCGCTCCAGCGCCTCCCGGCCGATGAACTCGTGGTCGAACTTCACCGTCTTGCCGTAGCCGACCTCGTAGGGGGTGAGGCAGTAGTCGCGGATGTCGGGGGAGTCCATGCTCCCGCCGATCGAGCCGACCTTCTCGATCGGCAGCCACTCGCGGTACTCCTGCATGAGCGGGTCGTCGGAGAACAGCGCGGTCAGCGGCGCGGGCACCCAGCCGGACTCCAGGTTGGCCGTGGAGTAGGCCTTGGCGCCGACCCGGACGAGGCCGTGGTCCGCACCGGCCTCGAGCAGCGCCGCGAGGACGGCGTCGGCGTCCTCCCAGGGGCCGAAGAGCTCGAAGCCCGGCTGACCGGCCATGCCGTGCCGCAGGCCCCGGACCCGCCGGCCCGCGATGCCGAACTCGGCCATGGTGAAGAACCGGACCTCGGGGAGCGGGGCACCGCTCACCTGCTCGAGCAGCGCCGCGGCGGTCGGCCCCTGGAGCTCGTACCGGTACAGCTTGGGCGGCCCGGCCTTCCGCACCGCTGAGTTGTCGTCGCGCTCGGCGGTCGCGTCGTAGTCGCCCCGCTCGAGGTGGAAGGTGACCCAGTCGATGACCATGGGGTGCCCGACGAGGTCGAACAGCTCGTCCTCGAGGTGGAAGAGGATGGCGTCGCCGATCAGGTGGCCCTCGGGGTTCACCGCGACGAACTGCTTGGCCTTGCCCACGTCGAATCCGGCGAAGCTGTTGACGCCGACGTCGGTGAGCAGCCGGAGGGCGTCGGGACCGGAGAGGAACAGGTCGGTCATGTGGTGGGACTGGTCCAGCAGCGCGCAGGCCTCGACCCAGGACCGCTGCTCGGAACGCCAGTTGGTGAACTCCGGCTGCACCGGGAAGGTGCTCGGCGGGAAGGCCAGGTTGCGCAGGAGCTCGACCGGGCTGCCGGCCCGGCCGAGGGCGGCGGCGAGGGATTCGGACGACACGGGGCTGACCTTCCGTCGGGCGTGGGCCGGGCGATGGCGCGCCCGGGTGCGCGGGGAGCGCGCTGGTGGAACGCGTCGGTCGTGATGGACAACGTAGGGAGCCCGCGGGGGCCAGGGATCCCCGCGGATGACGCATGCCCACGGCGCGAGGATGCGCCGGCACCGGGACATCCGACGTAGCGGGCGGCACCCCGCGCGACGTCAGTCGAGGGCCACCCGCACCGGGATGCTCTCCCACGCCCGCAGCGTGTTGTTGTGGTGCCGCACGGTCGGCCCGGCGATCTCGATCGTCGCGACCCGCCGGGCCAGCGCGGTCACGATCGACTCGGCCTCGAGCCGGGCGACGTGCTGGCCGACGCACTGGTGGATGCCCATGCCGAAGCCGACGTGCCCCGACGGGTCCCGCGACAGGTCGAACCGGTCGGGGTCGGCCCACCGGCGCGGGTCCCGGTTCGCCGCGGCCAGGAACATCAGGATCTTGCGGCCCTCGGGGATGACGACGTCGCCGACGCGCACGTCGGTGGTCGCCGTCCGGAAGAAGGTCTGGACCGGGGACTCCCAGCGGACCGCCTCGTCGAAGGCGGTGCGCGCCAGGGACGGCTCCGCGCGCAGCCGCTGCCACTGGTCCGGATGGGTGGCGAAGGCGTAGAGGAGCGCCGAGATGCCGTGCACGGTCGTGTCCACGCCGGCGGTCAGCAGCGAGCGGACGGCGAGCGGCGCCTGCTCGGGGGTGATGTCGCCGCGGTCGCTCGCGGCCCAGATGTCCGCGCCGAAGCCGGTGGGGGCCAGCACCTCCCGCCGGCACTGGGTGTTCACCCAGGCGGACAGCTCGGCGACCCTTGGTGTTCCCTTGGCCACCAGGTCGTTGGCCGGGCCGAAGGCGTTGAAGGCGTGGTCGCCGTAGGGGAGCAGGTGCTCGCGGCCCTCCTCCTGGATGCCGACGGCGTCGGGGAAGACCCGCAGCGGGAACGTGGCGGCGACGTCGCGCACCGCGTCGAAGGAGGTGCCGCGGGCGAGCACCTCGTCGACCAGCGCGTCGGCATCGGCCGCCCAGCCCTCCCGCAGCCGGCGAAGGGCCCGCGGCCCCAGCACCTTCTGCAGCACGCGGCGCGGGGCGTCGTGCCGCGGCGGATCCGCCTCGAGGACGATGCTCGGTGGCCGCCACGGCTCCTCGTAGCGGAAGTTCGACAGCCCCACACCCGCCGAGGACTGGAAGTCCTGCCAGTTCAGCAGCGCCTCGTGCACGTCGTCGTACCGCGCCAGGGCGAAGGTGTCGTACCTGCTGAGGTGCACGACGCTTCCGGCCTCGCGCAGCGCCTCGTGCATCGGGAGGGGGTCCTCCAGCACCTCGTGGCTGAACGGGTCGACGTCGCTCGTCGGAGCGCCGGCGCTGGTACCGGTGGGGACGGTGGCGGTCACGGGGAGCCTTTCGACGGGCCGTCGGAGGAGTGAGGTCGAGGAGTCAGAGGTCGAGGACGAGGCGCTCGTCGCGCGAGCGGGAGACGCAGACGTACATGCAGTCGTCGGCCTGCCGCTCGTCGTCGTCGAGGAGGGCGTCGCGGTGGTCGGGCCGGCCGGCCAGCACCGGGATCTCGCACGTTCCGCAGACGCCGCGGCGGCAGGAGGAGAGCACCTCGACGCCGACCCGGTTCAGCGCCTCCAGCACCGTCAGGTCCGGGGTCACGGTGACGGTCGTGCCCGTGCGGGCGAGCTCGACCTCGAACGGTGCGGTCCGCGCCGGGGCGGCGGCCTCGTCGGCGACGAACCGCTCGACCCGCAGGCTGGAGGGCGGCCAGTAGGCGCAGGTCCGCTCCATGGCGTCGAGCAGGGGCGCCGGGCCGCAGGAGTAGATGCGGATCCCTTCCCGCGGCTCGCCCACGAAGGCGGGGAGATCGAGCAGGCCGAACTCGTCCTGCGGGCGGACCTGGACGCGGTCACCGTAGGGAGCGAGCTCGTCGAGGAAGGCCATCGAGGCGCGGTGGCGCCCGCCGTAGAGCAGCCGCCAGTCGGCACCGAGGAGATCCGCCTGGCGCACCATCGGCAGGATCGGGGTGATCCCGATGCCGCCGGCCACGAACAGGTACTGCTCCGAGGGCACCAGCGGGAAGTTGTTGCGCGGCCCGCCCACGCCCACGAGGTCGCCCACCTGCAGCTGCTCGTGGACGAAGCTCGAACCGCCCCGGCTCTCCGGTTCCCGCAGGACCCCGACGCGGTAGGTCGTGGAGTCCCACCGGTCGCCGCACAGGGAGTACTGCCGGGTCAGGCCGTTGGGCAGCACCAGGTCGATGTGCGCTCCCGGCGTCCAGTCGCGCAGCCGGCTCCCCGAGGGCGAGGCCAGCTCGAGGGTCAGCACGCCGTCGGCCTGCACGTGCTTGCCCGTCACACGCAGGGTGGCGACGTCGGCAGCTCCGGTTCCGGTCACCGGAAAGGTCGCGGTCATGCGGAGACGGTGCGGCACCCGCTGTGACCTGGGAAACACCTTCTCAATGGTCGAGAGGACCTGGCACACTCCGCGGATGGCACGGACCGCGACGGGTGAGTCGTCGCTGGCGCGCGCCGTGCGGGTGCTGGACGCCTTCACCGCCGACGAGCCGGTGCTGCGGGTCTCCGAGATCGCCCGGCGAGCGGGGCTGCACGTCGCCACCGCTTCCCGCATAGTCGGCCAGCTCGCCGACCACGGGATGCTGGCGCGGGGCGAGGACGGCAGCGTGCGGGTGGGCATGCGCCTGTGGGAGCTGGCTTCCCGTGCCGCGCCCACGCGATCCCTGCGCGACGCCGCGCTGCCCTTCCTCGAGGACCTGCACGCCGTCGTGGGGCACCACGCGCAGCTGGCGATCCGGGACGGCGAGGAGGTGATCTTCCTCGAGCGGCTCTCCTCGCGCGACGCCGTCGTCAACTTCTCGCGCATCGCCGGCCGGCTGCCGTTGCACATCTCCTCATCGGGCGTCGTGCTGCTGGCCTACGGGCCGCGGGAGGTGCAGGAGCGGGCGCTGGCCCGGCCGCTGGAGGGACGGACGGCGGCCACCGTCACGTCCCCGGCGCGGCTGCGCACGCTGCTCGCGCAGGTGCGCTCGCAGGGCTACGCGCTGCTGCCCGGCCACGTTCACGAGGACGCGACCGGCATCGCGGTGCCGGTCCGGGACGGCCTCGGGAACGTGGTGGCCGCGCTGTCGGTGATCCTCCCGAACGACGACCGGGCCGCCTCGGCGGTGCCAGTCCTGCTGGCGGCCGCCCGGGGGGTCGGCCGGGCGCTGCGCGACCCCTGACGCGGGGTCAGGACAGCGCCGCCCGGATGGCCGAGGCGAACGCCTCCGGCGCCTCGAGCGGCAGGAAGTGGCCGGCGTCGGGAACCGGCGTCACCGTGACGTCGGTGAAGAACTCGCCGAGCCGGTCCCCCCACGCCGCCGGGAACAGCGGGTCGTGCGCCGGCCACAGGACGTGCGTGGGGGTGCGCAGGCGGTCCACAGGGTCCGGCGCCTGCTCGGCGAGGCCCCGCACGAGGATGCCCGGCCCGACCCGGTACCAGCCGATCGACGCGATGAAGGCTCCGGGCCGGGCGTAGGAGTCGGCGAGCCGGTCCAGGTCGGCCGGGTCCGGGGTGAACGACGGCCCGGACCAGTGCGACCAGAAGTGCTCGAGATAGCCGCGGACGGCGTCGCGGTCCCCGTCCAGCAGGTGTTCGGGCAGCCCGCTCCGGTGGAGGTTCTGGTACCAGAACTCGCCCACGACGTCCGGGTCGAGCAGGCGCCGGCCCGCGCCGGGAAGCGGCGGCGCCACGACGAGGGCCCGCACCCGGTCGGGGAACAGCCGGGCGACCGTCTGGGCGATGCGGCTGCCGATGTCGTACCCGGCCAGCACGACCGGTTCCAGGCCCAGCTCGTCGACGAGCCCGACCACGCTGCGGGCCTGCGCATCGGCGGTGTAGCCGTCCTCCGGCCGGACCTCGTGCCGGTCCGACTCCCCGAAGCCCCGCAGGTCGGGGACGACGACGTCGGCGTCGCCGGCGAGCAGCGGGACGAGCAGCCGGAAGTCGGTGCGGTCGCCGGGCCAGCCGTGCAGCAGCACCACCGGCGGACCTCCGCCGGAGCGCCCGTAGGCCAGGCCGAACCCGTCCACCGGCCGGCTGCGGAGCGGGCTCCCGGCCCCGGACGTGCTGCTGCTCATGACCGCTGTTCCCTCGTCGTCATCACCGGCGGCTCACAGGTCCAGGACCAGTCGCGTCGTGGCCCGGGAGACGCAGATCAGCATGGTCTCGCCGCGGGCCCGTTCCTCGGCGCTCAGCAGCGCGTCCCGGTGGTCGGGCCGGCCCTCGAGCACCCAGGTCTCGCACGCTCCGCAGAGCCCGTCCGCGCACGGGGCGGTCACCTCGAGCCCGGCCCGGCGGGCCGCCTCCAGGATCGACGTGCCCGGCGGGACCGACAGGGACGTGCCCGCGGCCTCGCAGACCACCTGCAGGCAGGCCGTGTCCTCGACGGGGTCGGGAGCTGTCACGTCGTCCTCCCTCCGCGGGCGGAGGGCCGGGCCAGGGCAGTGGGAGGCCCTCCGCGGCGGAACGCTACGAGGACCGCGGGCGGGCCGGATCGCGCTCTTGACCGCACGCCGGGACGTCAGGTGTCCACCCTGCGCCGCGACATCTGACGCGGACGGCGTCACGAGGGCTGGACGAGCCCCTCCTTGACGGCGAGCAGCGCCGCCTGGGTGCGCGAGGTGAGCCCCATCTTCGTGAGCAGGTGGCTGACGTGGGTCCGTGCGGTCCGCTCGCTGATGACCAGGTGCCGGGCGATGTCCTTGTTCGACCGCCCTTCGGCGATCAGCACGAGCACCTCCTTCTCCCTGGCCGTGAGCACGCCGAGGCCGGTCCGGGGAGCCCGGATCTCCTGGGTGAGCCTGCGGGTGACCGCGGCGTCGAGGAAGACCTCGTCGCGCACCGCGGCACGCAGGGCGGCGTGCACCTCGGCCGGACCGGCGTCCTTGAGCAGGTAGCCCGACGCGCCCCGCTCGAGGGCGGCGTGCACCCGCTCCACCTCGCCGAAGCTGGTCAGGATGATCACCCGCACGTCGGGGAACCGGCGCACGATCTCCTGGGTGGCCGTCACGCCGTCCATGCCGGGCATCTGCAGGTCCATGAGGACGACGGCGGGCAGCTCGCCGAGCGAGGCGGCCCGGCTCAGGAAGTCCAGGGCGCCCTGGCCGTTGCCCGCCTCGCCGGCCACGTCGACGTCCTCGAGCGCCTCCAGGTAGGCGACCACCCCGCGGCGCACCACCGCGTGGTCGTCGACGACCAGCACCCGGATGGGCTGCGGACCGGTCATGCGGAGGGCTCCTCGTCGTTCGGGTCGGTCGTGGGCAGGGAAGGCAGCAGCGGCAGGGTCAGGTGCACCCGCGTGCCGCCGGGGGACAGGCCCCGGACGCGGACGACGCCGCCCCAGCGGGCCGCGCGCTCCCGCATGGCAGTCATGCCGAAGCCGCCGGCCGGCGAGCTCTCCCCTGGCGGGGCCGACCGCTCCTCGAACCCGCAGCCGTCGTCGGTGACCTCGGCGACCAGCCGGCGGCGGCTGCCGTGGGAGACCACCGCCACCCGGACGCGCATCGTGGCCGCGGACGCGTGCTTCACGCTGTTGTGCACCGCCTCGGCGATGATCCGGTAGACGTCCTCGAGCAGATCGGCGTCGAGGCCGGCCAGCTCCCCGGCCGGGTCGTCCACGTCGAGGGTGGCATCGAGGCCGGTCCGCGCGCCGGTCGTGTCGATCAGGCTGCGCAGGGCCGAGACGAGCCCGCGCGCGGGGCCGGTCGCCGGGCGGAGCTCGACCACCATGCCGCGCAGGTCGGCGAGGACGTCCTCGGCGCTCGCGCTCAGGTCGTCGGCCACCTGGGCGACCTTCTCCGGCGCCGGTGGCAGCCCGCGCTCGACGAGCACCCCGAGCGACCGCGCCTGCATCATCATCGAGAAGACCTGCTGGACGACCGAGTCGTGCAGGTCGCGCGCCAGCCGCTGCCGCTCCTCGCGGCTGGCGATGTCCCGCTCCCGCTCGAGCAGCGCGGCGTGGTCCACGGCCATCGCGGCCTGCTCGGCCATGGCGAGCAGGAACTCCAGCTCCGCGTCGCCCACGGTCTGTCCCGGTGCGAAGAAGGCGTTGAGGATGCCGACGGGTTCCCCGCGGGCGAGCAGCGGGACGCTGGCGAACCAGTCCCAGCGCGGCCGGCCCATCAGCTCGTGCAGCGGCTCCCACGCAGGGTCCTGCATCACCGCCTCGTACCGGTCGGCCACCACGAGGGGCTCGCGGCTCTCCAGCGCTTCGAGCATGACCAGCCGGGCGCCGCGCGCCCGGCACTGCATGAGCTTGTCGAAGAAGTCAGGGGCCCGCACGAACCCGCTGGCGCCCATCACGTGCAGCCGGTGGCCGCCCGAGTCCACGGTGAGTACCTGGACGGCGGCGAGGGAGTCGGTCTGCGCCACCTCGCGGGCCAGGGCCTCGAGGGTGCCGACGAGGGAGCGCTTGCTGGCCACGCGGGACGCAGCCTTGGCGATCGCGGCCAGGCGCCGCTGCTGTCTCCGGCTGACGGTCACGTCGCGGAAGGACACGACCCACTGCTCCCGGCCGGGCACCTGGCTGACCAGGTAGGAGAACTCCCGCCGTCCGCCCGGGCGTCCGGCGAGCCACTCGACGGTGGCCTCGGCGGTGCTGCCGGGCGACGGCGCCGAACCGGGCGCAGGGAACGGCGAAGGCACTCCGGCGACGTCGCCGGCCGGGAGACCGCACAGCGCGCGGGCAGCGGGATTGGCCTCCACGAAGCGGGCCGCGGCGTCGATGACCGCCAGGCCCTCCTGCACGTGCTGGAAGACGTCGGCCGCAGAGGCGTCGCTCCCGGGGGCCGGCTGCGCGGACGACCGCACGTCCAGGTGCATCCCCGCCTCCTCTCCACCGCCGATCACACCGGTGACCGGCGCCGTCATTGTGACCCACGCATCGGGGGCGCCGGCCGGGCCGGGCGGCCGCGTCCCCCGGACGGGCCGGGGGACGCGCGGTCCGCGACGGCGGCCCGCCACCACCCGGGGCGGAACGAGGACCGGGCCCCGACCGCAGGACGTCCTGCGGTCGGGGCCCGGCCCGGTGCCCGGTGGATCAGGCCTTGCCGACGGTCCGCCAGCCGCCCTGGTAGGTCTCCCGCGCCATCTTGGCGTAGGGGACCGGGCTGACGATGGCGCGGACCTCGAACTGCTCGTGCGACTCGACGGTGGTCTTCTTGCTGCCGCCGTCGGGCTCGCCCCACACCACGCGGACCTCGGCGCCGTGCGGCACGTCGGGGCTGACGGTGGCCAGGGACAGGCCCTTCTGCTCGTTGGCCGAGATGCCGGTGAACATCGAGACACCGAGGTCGGTGCCGTCGGCGTCGATGACGCGGTCGAAGTTCGACGAGCCGTAGTTGGCGTTGGGCAGGTCGAAGAACTGGTACCTGGCGCCCTCGACGGGGGAGGAGAGGAGCTTGGCGAGGTCGTCGGAGTTCCACTCCAGGGTGACCTTGCGGCGCTGGGCCTCGGGGTCGAGGGCCTGCAGCGCCTCCTTGCCGATGAAGTCGTGGTCGAACTTCACGAAGGAGCCGTACCCGAGCTCCCAGGGGTTGGTGTAGTAGTCCTCGATGTCGTTCGAGACGAAGCTGCCGGCAATGGCGTTGGTGGCCTCGTAGCTGTCGGCGCCGAGCCACTCGCGGTAGGGGCGCAGCTCCTCGCCGGTGTAGATGGCCGGCAGCGGGGAGGGGATCCAGCCCGACTCGAGAGTGTTGGTCGAGTAGGCGCGCGAGCCGACGGGCTCCATGCCGAACTCGCGGCCGGCCTCGAGGATGGCCTCGCGGATGCGGTCGTAGCTCTCGTACGGGCCCCAGATCTCCAGGCCCGGCGCGCCGGCCATGCCGTGGCGCAGGGTGCGCACGGTCTCGCCGGCGATCGTCATCTCGCCCATGCGGAAGAACTTGAGCTGCTCGACCGTGCCGCCGTTGAGCTTCTCGATGATCGGCCAGGCGTTGGGGCCCTGGATCTGGAAGCGCCACAGGTCGCGGGTGACGGCCTTGCCGTAGGGCCGCGAGGGGGAGCGGGGGTCGTTGCGGATCTCGACGTCGTAGCCGCCGGTCTCGCCCTGGAACTGCAGCCAGCTGGCGCCGGGGGCGCGGCCGACGTAGACGTACTCGTCCTCGTCGAGGTGGAAGAGGATGCCGTCACCGATCACGTGGCCGGCCGGGGTCACCGGGACGAACTGCTTGGCCATGTTCACCGGGAAGTTGGCCACGCTGTTGATACCGGTGTCGGAGATCAGCTTGAGGGCGTCCGGGCCCTTCATGAACAGGTTGAACATGTGGTGCGACTGGTCGAACAGCACGGCGGTCTGCTGCCACGCCTTCTGCTCGCGCCGCCAGTTGGTGAACTCCGAGGGGACCACCGGGTAGATGTAGGTGCCGAGCTGGGAGTTGCGGAGCAGCCCGACGGTGTCGCCGGTCTGGTCGAGCAGTTCCTGCAGGTTCTTCGCGCTCATGTCCGTCCATTCGTCGGGTGTCGCATCAGCGGACCGGCGGAGCCGGCCCATGGCCTGGTGGCCGGGGGTCGGCTCGCGGGGCGGTCCGCCCGGGGGCGTCCGTTCCGGAGTCGGTGAGACCTCGTCACGGCCGGAATCCGCCGTTCCGCCGGCCGACGGGCGGGGATCCCCGGTCGCCTTGCAGCGTAGAGCGACGGGTGTGGTCGGGCACACAGCCATCCGTCACCCTCCACCGACCGATACGGCCGTCCGGGGTGCGTCGGATGACCGGCGTCGCGGGTCATTTGACGTATTCCTCGGCCGATCTCGGGTCGAGGGCGGGACTCCGGGCCGCGGATCGGCCACAGTGGCCCGCACATCGACCAGAGGGGGCAGGTGATGGCGCGACGGCCGGTCGGCACTGACACCCGGCACCCGACCGGCACCGGTGCCGGCCCGACGTCGTGGGCCGCCGTGGCCGGGCTCATGGGTGCCGGCGTGGTCGCCGCCGCCCAGATCGGTGGAGCCTCCGCGGCGCTGCCGGTGCTCCAGGACGAGTTCGCGCTCAGCTCGGCGGCCGCGGCCTGGTACCTCTCCACGGTCAGCGCCCTGGGCGCTGCCGGTGGCGCCCTGCTCGGCTGGCTGGGCCAGACGCTCGGCTTCGCGCGCCAGGTTCGGCTCGGCCTCCTCGCCATCGTCGTCGCCGACCTGGGCGGCGCGGCGGTCGACTCCCTGGCGGGCCTGCTCGTCGCCCGGGTGGGGGAGGGCCTCGGGCTGGTCATGGTGATCCTCGCGGCACCGCCGCTGCTCTCGGAGGTGGCCCCACCGGCGCACCGGCGGCTCGTGGCCGGCGCCTGGGGCGCCTATCTGCCGGTCGGCTCGGGCCTCGCCGCGCTGCTGGTGCCCCCGGCGATCGGGTGGGTCGGCTGGCGCGGGGCCTCGGTCGCCGACGCCGTCGTCGCCGCGCTGGTGCTCGCGGTCGTCCTGCGGTGGGGGCCGCCGACGGCGGCGCGGGGGCGCGCGTCGACCAGGGGCCTGCTGGCGGCCTTCCGCTCGCCGTCGGTGCTGATCATCGCCGCGGCGTTCGGGCTCTACTCGGCCCAGTACCTGGCCGTCGTGGGCCTCCTCCCGGCCGCCCTGGTCTCCGACGACGGGCTGTCGGTCGCCCGCGCAGGGCTGGTGGGCGCCGTCGTCTTCCTGGCCAGCGCGCCCGGGAACTTCCTGGGCGCCTACCTGCTGCACCGGGGAGCGCCGCTGCGGTGGGTGATCCCCGCGGGCTGCGCCGGCATGGCGCTCACCGTGTGGGGCGTGCTCGACCCGGCGGCGCCCCTGGCGCTGCGCGTCGTCTCGGCGATCGCCTTCTCGTTCATCGCCGGGCTGGTGCCGTCCTCCCTGTTCGCCGCCCTGGCCGGCGTGTCGGCGGGAACCGCTTCGGCGGGGGCGGCGATCGGTCTGCTGACCCAGGGGTCCGCGGCCGGCCAGCTGCTCGGGCCACCGCTGGTGGTCGCGGTCGGGGCGGGCCTGGGTGCCGGGACGGCGCAGTCGGCCGTGCTCGTGTGCCTCGCCGGGCTGATCGCGATCGGCGCGGTGCTGCTGCCGCGCGGCGAACGGATGGCGTGAGGACGCCCAGGAGGGGTCCGGCGGCGGACCGCCGCCGGGTCGGGAAGAGGGGGATGCGGATGGGTCGGAAGGTGTCGTCGATGACGGGTCTGCAACTTTCCCGCCAATATCGTTGTCAATCTCACAAGGGATCCGTAGGTTCCGTCGGCGGGCTGCGGCCCGGGACACCGACCATCGCGGCAACGGCGGGAGAGACGGTCAATGGCGGCTGAGCTGACGCTGCAGGACGTGAGCCTGCAGTTTGGCGGCATCAAGGTGCTGCAGGAGGTGAGCTTCACCGTCGAGCCGGGCCAGATCTTCGGCCTCGTCGGGCCCAACGGCGCCGGCAAGACCTCGCTGTTCAACTGCATCAGCGGGCACTACAAGCCGACCGCGGGCAGCGTCCGGATCGACGGCACCGAGGTGCAGGGCTCCCGTCCGGCGACCCTGGCCGGGCACGGCCTGGCGCGGACCTTCCAGCACCCCGCGCTCCAGCTCGGGGAGACCGTGCTCGAGAACGTGCTGCTCGGCGCGCACACCCGCCTCCCCGGCGGAGCGCTGGAGTGGGCGGTGCGCTCGCCGCGCACCCGGCGCGCGGAGAAGGAGCTGCGCGCCGAGGCGCTCGATCTCCTGGAGCGCAACGGGCTGGGCTGGGCCGCCCACGTGCCGGCCGACGAGCTGTCGCACGGGCTCCACAAGGGCGTCGAGCTGTGCCGGGCGCTGCTCATGAAGCCGCGGCTGCTGCTCCTCGACGAACCGGCCGCGGGCCTGCCGCACGAAGAGGTGGAGCAGTTGATCGCGACCGTCCGGCGCCTGCGCAGCGAGGACGACATCACCGTGGTCATCGTCGAGCACCACATGGGCCTCATCGCTGCTCTGACCGACCGGGTCGTCGTGCTCGACCACGGCGCCAAGCTCATGGAGGGGACGGCTGCCGAGGCGCAGTCCGACCCCCGCGTGATCGAGGCGTACATCGGGAAGGACGCCGCATGACGCTGCTCGAGCTCGAGGGCGTCACCGCGTCCTACGGCCCCGTCCAGGTCCTGGACGGCGTCTCGTTGAGCGTTCCGGACAACGGCGCGGTCGGCATCCTCGGTGCCAACGGCGCCGGCAAGACCACCACCCTCCGCGCGATCAGCGGCACCGTGAAGACCGGCGGCCGCATCACCTTCGACGGCAAGGACATCCGCGGCCTGCGGCCCGACCAGGTCGCCGCCCTCGGCATCGCCCACGTGCCGGAGGGTCGCGGCACCCTCGGCGACCTCACCGTCCGGGAGAACCTGCGGGTCGGCGCGTACCTGCGCAAGGACAGCAAGGCGATCGAGCAGGACATCGACTACTGCCTGGACCTGTTCCCGAACCTGCAGGAGCGGATCAGGTCCAACGCCTCGGCGCTGTCCGGCGGCGAGCAGCAGATGCTCGCCGTGGGCCGGGCCATCATGTCCAAGCCGCGACTGCTGCTGCTCGACGAGGCCTCGCTGGGCCTCGCGCCGAGCACCGCCAAGAACGTCTACGACGCGATCCGGCGGCTGCGGGTCGAGTCCGGCATCGCCATGGTCGTGGTCGAGCAGAACGCCAACCTCGCCTTCACCCTCGTCGACAGCGCCACCGTGCTGGAGGTCGGACGGAACGTGCTCACCGGCACCTCCGCCGAGCTCAAGGGCATGGACGAGATCCGTCGCGCCTACCTGGGAGGTTGACATGGGCACATTCGTCCAACTCGTCGTCGACGGCTTGTCGACCGGCTCGATCTACGCCGCGATCGCGCTCGCGATCGTGCTCGTCAACCAGGCGACCGGTCTGATCAACTTCGCCCAGGGCGGCATGGCCGTGCTCGCGGTGTACGTCGCGTGGGTGCTGACGAACGAGGGCGTACCGCTGATCCTCGCGATCCTCGCGTCGATCGTCTTCTCGATCGTCTTCGGCGCGGTCGTCGAGCGGTTCCTGATGCGGCGGTTCGAGCGCGGCGACCCCGACACCGCGGTGGTCGTCACCATCGGCCTGCTGACGCTGATCACCGGCGTCGCCGGCTGGCTCTGGTCGTACAACAACCAGCAGTTCCCGTCGCTCTTCCCGCTCGACACCGTGCAGTTCCTCGGCGTCTCGGTCAGCATCCGCTCGATCGGGAACACGGTCGTGATCATCGTGGTGATGGGCCTGCTGCAGGCGCTCTTCGTCGGCACGAAGCTCGGCCTGGCGCTGCGGGCGGTGGCGATCAACCCCGAGTCGGCGGCCTTCTCCGGGCTCCCGGTCGGGCGACTGCTCATGGTCGGCTGGGGCCTGGCCGCGGCCCTCGGAGCGGTCGCCGGCGCCCTGGTCGCACCCCAGCTCACGCTGACCCCCGGAATGCTCGACAACGCCCTGGTGTACGCGCTGGCCGCCGTCATCCTCGGCGGTCTCACCAGTCCGGTCGGGGTGGTCGTGGCGGCCTGGATCATCGGCATCCTGGAGAACCTCGCCGCGGTGTACGTCCCGTTCATCGGCTTCGACCTCAAGGTCGCCGTGCCGTTCATCCTCCTGTTCGTGGTGCTCGTCGTCCGACCTCAGGGCCTGTTCGGCCGGAAATCCGTGGTGCGCGTGTGATGGCCTCCGCTTCCTCCGTCTCCTCCGCTCCGGCGTCGTCGGCTCCCTCGGCGCCCCCGTTCCGGCAGCGCCCCTGGGTCCGCTGGGCCCTGCCGCTGCTGCTGCTCGTCGTGCTCGTCGTGGCGCCCCTGGTGCTGTCGGAGGGTGTCAACGAGACCCTCGCGCGCATCGGCGTCTTCGCCGTCGCCGTGCTCGGGCTCAACGTGGTGATGGGCTACACCGGGCAGGTCTCCCTCGGCCAGATCTTCTTCCTCGGGGTCGGTGCCTACGTCACCGCCTACGGCGTCCAGAACGACTGGAACATCGTCGGAGTCTTCGCCCTGGCCTGCCTGATCCCCGCGGTCGCGGGCCTGCTCGTGGCGCTGGCCGCCGCGCGCCTGGGCGGGCTGGCGATCGCGATGGTCACGATCGCGCTGCCCATCGTGGGCGTCCCGCTGGCGAAGCGGCTGAGCGAGTTCACCGGCGGTTCGCAGGGTCTGTCGGCGCGCTTCGCCGAAACCCCGGAGTGGACCGGTCTCTACGACGACCAGTGGCAGCTGTACGTCGTGCTGGTCATCGGCGGCCTCGTGTTCGTGCTGACCCGGGCGCTCGTCCGTGGCAAGTACGGCCGGGCGTTCGCGATCGTCAGGGGCAACGAGAACGTGGCGTCGTCCATGGGCATCTCGCCGTACCGGTACAAGGTGCTGGCGTTCACGATCGCCTCGCTCATCGGCGGCGTGAGCGGCTTCCTGTACATGCTCGTCATCCAGTACACCTCGCCGGAGACCATGAGCTTCGGGCACTCGATCGAGCTGCTCGCCGCGATGGTGATCGGGGGCGCCGGCAGCATCGTCGGCTCGCTCCTCGGTGGCGCGTACTACGTGCTCATCCCGGAGCTGACGAACCAGGTCGACCCCAACCTCACGTCCCTGCTCCAGGGCGCGATCCTGCTCGTCGTGCTGTTCCTGCTCCCCGGGGGGCTCGCGTCGCTTCCCCGGGCGCTGACCCGCGGACGGCGGCGCACCCGTGTCGGGCGCGGCCCCGCCGCGACACCTTCCACTCCGTCGTCGACCACCGGGTCGGCCACCGCGGAGCCGGCTCCAACAGAGAGGCAAGGTCACGCATGAACAAGCAGTTCCGATCGCGTACCGCGCGCGGGATCGCCGTCGCGTCGGCGCTCGCGCTGACGCTCACGGCCTGCGGCCGCGGTGACGAGGGCGGCGGCGGCGGCTCCCGCGGCGGCTCGGCGAGCCCTGGCATCACCGACGACTCGGTCACGCTGGGCATCACCACGCCGCTCAGCGGCGCCACGGCGGGGCCGGGCACCTGCACCGTCGCGGGCGTCAAGGCGTACTTCGGCGCGAAGAACGCCGAGGGCGGCGTCGAGTTCGGCGACGGGAAGACCCGCACGGTCGAGATCGAGGCACTGGACGACGCCTACGACCCGCAGCAGGCGAAGGCCAACTACGACCAGCTCAAGGACGACGTCTTCGCGATGACGGCCGGCCTGGGCACGCCGACGAACCGCGCCTGGCGCGAGGCAGCGATCGCCGACGAGGTGCCGCAGGTGCTCGTCATGACCGGCGACCCGCTGTTCAGCGACCCCGAGGAGAGCCCTTGGCAGCTCGGCTTCGTGCCGATCTACCAGAACGAGGGCGAGGCGATGGGCGAGCTGCTCGCGTCCTCGACCGGGGAGCACAAGGTCGCCATCCTGTCGCAGAACGACGACTTCGGTGAGGGCTACGTCGAGGGCTTCAAGTCGGCCATCGAGGGCTCGGACAACATCGAGATCGTCAACGAGCTCACCTACGAGGCGACCGACACGTCGGTCGACGCGCAGATCACCGAGCTCGCCAGCAGCGGAGCCGACGTCTTCTTCAACGCGATGTCGGTGACCCCGCTGATGATCTCCGCGCTGCAGAAGGCGCAGCAGGTCAACTGGACGCCGAGCTGGTTCCTGCCGTCGAACACCTCGAGCCCCGGGGCGATCCTCGAGCCCGGCGGCGCCGCGGCGTACCCCGGCATCTACTCCGTCGCGTTCTCCAAGACGCCGGCTGCTCCCGCCTTCGCCGACAACGAGGACGTGCAGACGTACCTGGCGGCGCTCAAGGAGCACGGTGACTACCCGGACCCGCCGGCGTTCCCGCACTGCCAGTGGAGCTGGATGGTCGGTGCCACGCTGGAGCAGGCGTTCGCGGAGATGACCGAGCCGACCCGGGAGAACTTCATGGAGGCGCTGCGCTCGATCGAGGGCTTCGAGGCGCCGCTCATGCTGCCCGACACCTCGGTGAGCACCGGCGAGGACGGCCAGCCGGCCGTGTCGACCGTGGTTGTGCAGAAGTACAACGGCAAGGGCTACGACACCGTCGAGACCTTCGAGTGACGTCGGCCTGATGCGACAGGGGCGGCTCGTCTCCGGACGGGCCGCCCCTCTCGCGCCCGGTCCCGCCGCTCCGCGGGTCCCTCGCACGGAGGACGTCGTCGTACCGGGCCGGCCACTTCTCTTGAGGCCGGGTCGGCACGCTCCCTACGGTGGGCCGGTGGCGCAGGTGGTCGGCGGGGTCCCGCAGTTGCGCAGCGGCGTGCAGGCCAGGCGCATGGCCGAGCAGCGGCTGCGCGACGAGATCACGCGGGGCGTCGTGGCGCCGGGGCAGCGGCTGGTCGAGCCCGAGCTGGGGGAGCGGTACGGGGTCACCCGCAACAGCGCCCGGCTGGCCCTGGACGTGCTGATCGCCGAGGGTCTGGTCGAGCGGATCCCCAACCGCGGGGCGCGGGTCCGCATCGTGTCGACGGCCGAGGCGGTGGCGATCCTCGAGTGCCGCCAGGCCCTCGACGGACTGCTGGCGCACAAGGCCGCCCTCAACGCGACCGCCGGCCAGATCGACGGCCTGTGCGCCACGCTGGAGCAGTTGCAGCGGGCGGCGGTCGACCAGGAGCCGCTCGGTTTCTGGTCGCTGCTCCAGGAGCACCACCGGCTCGTCCGCGCGTCCGCCGGCCAGGCCATCGCGTCGTCCCTGGTCGAGCGCCTCCAGGGTCAGGTCCTGCGGCACCAGTTCCGGTTGCTCCTGCGCCCCGGGCAGGCCGAGCGGTCGCTCCCCGACCTGGGGCGGGTCGTCGACGCGGTGGCCCAGCGCCGGCCGGACTGCGCCGAGGCGGCCGCCCGGTCGCACCTGCAGGAGCTGATCGACGCGTTGCTGCGGGAGTCGGCGGGGGGCTAGCGCCCAGCGGATTGCGTACAGGATCGTTGGCAATCCGCGCCGCATGGATTACGGTGCGGCCATGGCATCCGCGGCACAGGAAACGGCGGAACGCGCCCTCCGCGGCGCGATCTCCCGCGGTGACATGCCGCCCGGGTACCGGCTGGTCGAGGCCGAGCTGGTCGACCTGATCGGGGTGAGCCGCAGCGCGGTGCGACTGGCGATCGACGCCCTGGCCGCGGAGGGGCTCGTCGAGCGGATCCAGAACAAGGGCGCCCGCGTGCGGGTGGTCTCCACGGAGGAGGCCATCGCCATCACCGAGTGCCGCCTGCCGCTCGAGGGACTGCTCGCCCGCAAGGCGGCCGAGCGGATCACCGACGCGGAGGCCGACCGGCTGCGCGCGCACCTGCACACCATGACCGCCGCCGTCGACTCCGGCGACCTCCGGAAGTACTCGGAGCTCATCCGGCAGCTGTACGCGCTGGTCGCCGAGTCCGCCCGCCACCCGATCGCGGCGGACCTGGTCGGCCGCCTGCAGGGCCAGCTGGTCCGCCACCAGTTCCAGCTGTCGCTGCGGCCGGGGCGTCCCCGCGTGAGCCTCAGCGGCCTGTCCGACCTGGTGCACGCGATCACCGACCGCGACCCCGAGCGGGCCGAGGCCGCGGCGGGAGCCCACCTCCGCGGCGTCATCACCGCCCTGTCCGAGTCCAGCCCGTCCGAGTCCAGCCCTTCCGGAGGAGCAGCATGAGGAACGTCGTCGTCACCGATCCGCCGCGCGCCGACGCCGGCGACGCAGCCCGGCTGGGCGAGTTCGGCGTCGCCACCGTCCACGAGGCGCTCGGGCGGGTGGGCTACCTCGGCCCGGAGCTGCGCCCCGCCTGGGCGGGCGCGCGCATCGGCGGCACCGCGGTCACCGTTCTGTGCTGGCCGGGCGACAACCTGATGATCCACGTCGCCGTGGAGCAGTGCCGGCCCGGCGACGTGCTGGTCGTGGCCACCAACTCGCCGTCCACCGACGGGCTGTTCGGCGAGCTGTTCGCCACCGCGCTGGCCTCCCGCGGCGTGCGCGGGGTGGTGCTGGGCTGCGGCGTCCGCGACGTCCGCGAGCTGGAGGAGATGGGCTTCCCGGCCTGGTCGCGCGCGGTCAGCGCGCAGGGCTCGGTCAAGGCGACGGCCGGCGCGGTGAACGTGCCGATCGTGCTGGGTGGCCAGACGATCCGCCCGGGCGACGTCGTCCTCGCCGACGACGACGGCGTGATGGTCGTGCCGCGCGCCGACGTGCCCCGGGCGCTGACCGCCGGCCAGGCCCGGATCGACAAGGAGGCCGCCAGCCGCGCGGCCTTCCAGGGGGGCGAGCTGGGCCTGGACCGCTACGGCCTGCGCGACCAGCTGCCCTCCTTCGGCATCGAGTACGTCCCCTACGAGGAGTACGTCAGGGAGCAGTGATGGCTTACGACGACACCGGCGTCCGCTGCACGATGCTGCGCGGCGGCACCTCCCGAGGACTGTTCTTCGAGGCGGCCGACCTGCCCGCGGACCCCGCGGAGCGCGACGAGCTGCTGCTGCGGCTGATGGGCACGCCCGACCCGCGGCAGATCGACGGCCTGGGCGGGGCCACGACGCTCACGAGCAAGGTCGCGGTCGTGTGGCCCTCGGCGGACCCCGACGTCGACGTCGAGTACCTGTTCCTGCAGCTCGGGGTGGACGAGGCGACGGTCAGCGACCGGCAGAACTGCGGCAACATCCTCTCCGGGGTGGGCCCGTTCGCCGTCGAGCGCGGGCTGGTCCCCGCCGCGGCCGACGAGACCAGCGTGCGCATCCGGATGGTCAACTCCGACAGCGTCGCCGTCGCCACCTTCCCGACGCCCGGGGGCGCGGTGGAGTACCGGGGCGAGGTGGAGATCGCCGGTGTCCCGGGGACGGCCGCGCCGGTGGTTCTTGCCTTCACCGACACCGAGGGCTCGGCGACCGGCGCGCTGCTGCCCACCGGGCACGTCCGCGACACCGTCGAGGGCATCGAGGTCACCTGCGTGGACAACGGCATGCCCGTCGTCCTGGCGCTCGCTGCGTCCTTCGGCCTGACCGGGCACGAGTCCCACGAGGAGCTGGCCGCCGACGCCTCGCTGCTGGAGCGGATCGACACCTTCCGCCGCAAGGCCGCGGAGATCATGGGCATGGGCGACGTCTCGGGCGCCTCGGTGCCCAAGACCGTGCTGCTGTCCGCGCCCGCCGACGGCGGCCAGGTGTGCACCCGGTCGTTCATCCCGGTGCGGCCGCACACCTCGATCGGCGTGCTCGGCGCCGTCAGCGTCGTCACCGGGATGCTCCTGCCGGGCGCCGTCGGCCACGAGCTGACGGCCGACTGGCCGGCCGACACCTCCCGGGTCGACGTCGAGCACCCGACCGGCCACCTGATGGTCGACGTCGTCGTCGACGGCTCGGTCACCCCGCCCCGCGTCGTCCGCTCGGGCGTCGTGCGCACCGCCCGCAAGCTGTTCGACGGCACCGCCTTCCCCCGTTAGTCCGACCCTCCAGAGGAGAACCTCGTGCCGCCGCTCCACGACATCGCGCACCTCGCCCACGTCGAGCTGCTCACCGACAAGCCCGAGGAGTGCCTCGACTTCTACGTGCGCTACCTCGGCCTGACGGAGAACGGTCGCGACGGCGACTCGGTCTTCCTGCGCGCCTGGGACGACTACGAGAACACCACCATCAAGCTCACGGCCGCCGAGCGGCCCGGCGTCGGCCGCACCAACTTCCGTGCCGCCACCCCGGAGGCGCTGGAGCGCCGGGTGGCCGCGATCGAGACGACCGGGCTGGGCAAGGGCTGGCAGGACGGCGACCCCGGGTACGGCCCGGTCTACGTCTTCACCGACCCCGACGGCCACGAGATGGGCGTCTACTACGAGACCGAGTGGTACGCGCCGACCGGGGACCTGAAGCCGGCGCTCAAGAACCAGGCGCAGGCCTACCCCGGCCGGGGCGTCAGCGTCCGGCGGATCGACCACATCAACTACCTCGGCGTGGACCCCGTCGCCAACCGCGACTTCGCCGTCGACGTGCTCGGCGGCATGGTCACCGAGCAGATCGTGCTCGACGACGGCGTCGCCGGCAGCTGGACGACGTTCACCAACAAGGGCTACGACGCCGTGTGGACCCGGGACAACACCGGTACCTCGGGCCGGCTCCACCACCTGTCGTTCGCCGTGGACAGCCGCGACGACATCATCCGCGCGGCCGACCTGGCCCTGGAGCACGGGATCCACATCGAGACCGGCCCGCACAAGCACACGATCCAGCAGAGCTTCTTCCTCTACGTGTGGGACCCGGCCGGCAACCGCATCGAGCTGGACAACCCGGGCGCGCGGCTGGTCTTCGCCCCGGACTGGAAGCCCATCGACTGGAACGCTGCGGAGCGGGCCAAGGGCCAGGCGTGGGGGCTGCAGACCATCTCCACGTTCCACACCCACGGCACCCCGCCGGTCGAGCAGCCGGGCGCGGCCGGGTGACGGCGCGCATCGCCCTGCTGGGCCTGGGGGAGGCCGGCTCGGAGATCGGCCGTGACCTGGTCGCCGCCGGCGCCGACGTCCGCGGGTACGACCCCAAGGGCCTGACCGTCGACGGCGTCCAGCCGCGCGGCAGCGAGGCCGAGGCGGTGGCCGACGCCGACCTCGTGCTGAGCGTCAACAGCTCGCACGACGCCCTGACCGCGCTGGGCAACGCGCTGCCGGCGCTGCGTCCGGGCACGGTGTGGGCGGACCTCAACACCGCCTCACCCGGCGTCAAGGAAGCCGTGGCCGAGGCGGCGGCCGACGGCGTCGCGGTCGTCGACGTCGCCCTCATGGCACCCGTGCCGGGCAAGGGGTTGCGCACGCCGATGCTGGTCTCCGGCCCGGCGGCGCAGCGCTACGCCGACCTGCTGTCGCCCCTGGGCGCCGAGGTCACCGTGCAGCCCGGTCCGGTGGGCGAGGCCATCTCCCGGAAGCTGCTGCGCAGCGTCTTCTACAAGGGGCTCGCCGCCGCGGTCGTCGAGGCGCTCGCCGCCGGGGAGGCCGCCGGGTGCGCCGACTGGCTGCGCGGCAACATCGGCGCCGAGCTGGCCGGCTTCGACGACCGCACGATCGACCGGCTGGTCGAGGGCACCCACCGGCACGCCCGGCGGCGGGCCGACGAGATGGCCGCGGCCACCGAGCAGCTCACCGAGCTGGGGGTCACCCCCCGCGTGGCGACCGCAGCCCGCGACCTGCTCACCGCTCTGCGCGACGCACAGGAGGGAACGGCGTGATCATCGACTGCCACGGTCACTACACCACCGCCCCGGCCGCCCACACGGCGTGGCGCGAGGAGCAGGTGTCGGCCTGGAAGGCGGGGACCACGCCGCCGGCCTACCCCTCGATCAGCGACGACGAGATCCGCGAGAGCATCGAGGGCAGCCAGCTGCGGCTCATGGACGAGCGCGGCATCGACCTCACCCTGTTCTCCCCGCGTGCCTCGGCGATGGCCCACCACGTCGGCGACGCGGCGGTGAGCCTGGAGTGGGCGCGCCGGAACAACGACCTCGTCCACCGGGTGACCACGCTGTACCCCGACCGGTTCATCGGCGTCTGCCAGCTGCCGCAGTCGCCGGGCGAGCCGATCGAGGGGTCGATCGAGGAGCTGCGCCGCTGCGTGGAGGAGCTCGGCTTCGTCGGCTGCAACCTCAACCCCGACCCCAGCGGCGGGCACTGGACATCCCCGGCCCTGACCGATCGCAGCTGGTACCCGTTCTACGAGGCGATGGTCTCCCTCGACGTCCCGGCGATGGTGCACGTCTCCGGCTCCGCGACGCCGTTCTTCCACGCCACCGGCGCGTACTACATCAGCGCCGACACGACGGCGTTCATGCAGCTGATCCAGGGCGACCTGTTCACCGACCTGCCCGATCTGCGGCTGGTGATCCCGCACGGTGGGGGAGCGGTGCCCTACCACTGGGGGCGCTACCGGGGACTGGCCGACATGCTCGGCCGGCCGCCGGTGGAGTCGAACGTGATGGGCAACCTCTTCTTCGACACCTGCGTCTACCACCAGCCCGGGATCGACCTGCTGCTCGACGTCATCGACACCCCGAACATCCTGTTCGGGTCGGAGATGGTGGGAGCGGTCCGCGGCATCGACGAGCGGACCGGGCACCATTACGACGACACCCGCCGCTACATCGAGGCCGCGTTCGAGAAGGGCTCGCTGGACGACGACGCCCGCGCGGCGGTCTTCGAGCACAACGTGAAGCGGGTCTACCCGCGCCTGGCCGCCGCGCTGGGATGACGCGACGGGTGCCCGGGGCGGTTCAGATCGTCTCGGGCACCCGCAGGTGCGCGATCGCCACCTCGAACGCGGCGGTGTCCTGCGCCTGGATGCCCATGGTGGGCGCGAACTCCTCGCGGAACTCCCGGGCGCCCTCGCTCGCCTTCTCCAGGTCCTCGCGGGTGTCGTAGGAAACCGCGGCCACCGTCAGGCCGTCGGCGCGGCGCACCATGACGCTGACGCTGCAGAACCCGGGCAGGTCCTCGAGCTTGGGCATCAGCGAGAGCCGGACGGCGTCCACCGCACGGTCCACCGACGACGGGTCGCTGCGCAGCCAGGTCACCCGGCAGGCCGTGGCCGGGTGCGGCTCGTGCACCCGGTGCATGGCGGCGATCTCCCACTCCTCCAGCTCCGGCCGGCCACCGAGGGTCTGCACCGTGCGCTCGGCCAGCTCCCGGACACCGTCCTCGCTCGCGCGCAGCGCTGCCTCGTCGGCCCAGGACGTGGTGACGATGCAGTGGCCGGACTCCCGATCCGCGAGCATCGACAGGCCCACGCAGCCGTCCATGGCGCGCATCCGCGGCATGACCTCGTCGCGGACGTAGGCGATCCCCTCGTCCACCGACTCCGGGTCTCCGTGGATCACCGTCGTTCGGGCGTGCATGCGGGCCATCGGTCCTCCGGTCTCGGGTCCTCGGCACCCCGGGTGGGGCGTGCGGCACAGGGTGCGCGCGCACCCGTGCCACCGGCAAGACCCCGAGGGCGGTGCGGGGGACAGAGGCGACGGGTGCCGCTGGTGCACCGCTACGGACGGCGCCCGGCCCTACGTCGATTGTCGCGGGCGGGGCGGCACGTCCAGCCGTCCGGGAGACGTCATCTGCGGCATCCGTCACACTGGGCCGCTGCATACCTTTCGGACGGACGCTCGCACAGGCCCCGACCGGGGCCGACGCGGGCGACGCGACGACCTCCACGCGACCGGACGACCGGCCGCGCGGACCCACCCAGGAGGAGGAGCGATGACGCGGCTCGCCGGCGCCCAGCACGGTGTCCTGGTGCTCTCCTGCCAGGACGCCCCGGGCATCGTGCACGCGGTCTCCGGGTTCCTGATGCAGCAGCACTGCACGATCCTGGAGAGCCACCAGTTCGACAGCCCGACCAGCGGCATGTTCTACATGCGCGTCGAGTTCGCGCAGCTCGAGGGCGGGCCGCTGGACATCCCGGCTCTCCGCGCCACCTTCGAGGAGACGGCCCAGCAGTTCGGCATGGCCTGGCGGCTGACCGACACCGCCGAGCGGCAGCGGGTGGTGATCATGGTCAGCAAGTACGCGCACTGCCTGATCGACCTGCTGTTCCGCAACTCGATCGGCGAGCTGAACCTCGACGTCGTCGCCGTGGTGTCCAACCACCCGGACCTGGAGAACATCGCCGCGTTCTACGGCGTGCCGTTCCGGCACATCCCGGTGACGCGGGAGACGAAGGCCGAGGCCGAGGCGGCGCTGCTCGACATCGTGCGGGAGGAGCGCGTCCAGCTGGTCGTGCTCGCCCGGTACATGCAGATCCTGAGCGACGACCTGTGCCGGCAGCTCGAGGGCCGGGCGATCAACATCCACCACTCGATGCTGCCGAGCTTCAAGGGTGCACGCCCGTACCACCAGGCGCACGCCCGGGGGGTCAAGTTCATCGGCGCCACGGCGCACTACGTGACCGGGGACCTGGACGAGGGCCCGATCATCGAGCAGGAGATGCTCCGCGTCGGCCACGCGCTGGACCCCGAGCAGCTCGCGGCGCGCGGCCGGGAGGCCGAGATCCGGGCGCTGGCCCACGCGGTGCGCTGGCACACCGAGAACCGCGTGATCATCCACGGCAACCGGACCGTCGTCTTCGAGTGACGGCCGGCGCCGGCGTCAGCCGGCGCGCACCTCGCCCGACCGGCGGACCAGCCGGTCGGCGACGGAGCGCCACGAGCGTGCCGGAGGTGCGACGGCGGACGCGACCGCCGCGGCCTCGACCTCGGCCCGGAGCGTGGCCCGGCGGGCCTCGAGCGCCTCGATCTCGGTGAGCAGGGCCGTCCGGCGGGTGGCGGCGGAGAGGTCCAGGCGCCGCCGCTCGTCGGCGGTCGCCTCGTCGGCGCGCCGGCGCTGCTCGCGTCCGATGTCGAGCATGCGCACGATCTCGCCCCGGGCGTGCACGCGCGCGTCGGTGATCTGGTCCGCAGCCTGCTGCCGCAGCACCGCGACGTCCCGCTCCGCGGTCCGCTCGGTGAGCTGTGCCCGCGCCAGGTGCCGTTCGGCCTCGGTGCGGAGCCCGGCCGCGGTCCGCTCGGCGTCCTCGACTGCTCGCCGGGCGTCGGCCAGCAACTCCCCGGCCTCGGCGGCCGCGGCGGCGACCGCGCGAGCAGCCTCCTCGCCGGCCTCGGCGAGGACCCGGGCCGCCTCGGCGGACAGCCGCGCGGCGGCCTCGGCGGCCGCCGCGCGCTCGGCCCGGGCCTCGGCCCGGGCCTCGGTCCGGATGCCCTCGGCCTCGTCGGCCGCGGCGGCGAGCAGCGTGCCGATCCGCTGGGAGGTCCCGAGCAGCTCCCGGCCGTCGCTCGAGTGGTCGAGCAGGGCGCGGGCGTCGTCCAGGGCGGTGACGGTGTTCAGGTGCCGCACCAGCAGGTGCTCGTGCGCCCGCTCGGCGCTCGCCAGCTCCTCCTCGGCCCACCGGACGTAGGTGTCGACCTCGAAGCGGTCGTAGCCGGCCACGGCGCGGCGGAACATCGGCGCGGACCCCATGAGGCCGGCGAGGTCCCCGGCGACGTTCGGGCGCTCGGGATCGGACGGGTCGCGGTGCCGGCCCGGCGCGGGCGTCTCCACCGGTGCGACCGCCGCTGCGGTGTGGATGTCGGTGCTCATCGGTGGCGTCTCCCGCACGATCGCGTCCAAGGAAGAGGGACGCTACGGCGCTCCGAGCGCCGTAGCGTCCCTCTTCCTTTCTGTCCCTTTTACACATCTGACACGCCCTACTAAGAAGATCGTGTCGAACACGTTG
>NZ_POQU01000048.1 GCF_002938425.1 Blastococcus atacamensis
CTATAGCCCATGATATAGACTACTTCTTTTTCGTTGGCAGCAGTAGTGGTGTATAAGAGCGGTGTTCCAGTAGGTCAGCAGCACCTTGCGCACGACCTCGGACAGCGTCTCGTGGCCCACCCGGCGGGCCGACCACGGCGAGCCGCCGGCGAGCATGAACCAGCGCACCGCGTCGGCGCCGTGCCGGTCCATGAGCGGGATCGGCTCGAGGATGTTGCCCAGGTGCTTGCTCATCTTCCGGCCGTCCTCGGCCAGGATGTGGCCCAGGCACAGCACGTTCTCGTACGAGCTCTGCCCGAACACCAGGGTGCCGACGGCCATGAGCGAGTAGAACCAGCCGCGGGTCTGGTCGATGGCCTCGGCGATGAACTGCGCCGGGTAGGCGGCCTGGAACTGCTCGTCGTTCCGGTACGGCGCACCCCACTGGGCGAACGGCATCGACCCGGAGTCGTACCAGGCGTCGATCACCTGCGGCACGCGCCGGAAGGTGCCGTCGGTGCCGGGCAGCGTGAAGGTGACCTCGTCGATGAACGGCCGGTGCGGGTCCAGGTCGGCCAGGTCACGGCCGGTCAGTTCCGAGAGCTCGGCGAGCGAGCCGACGACGACCAACCGCGACGGGTCGGCGTCGTTGCGCCAGACCGGCAGGGGAGTGCCCCAGTAGCGGTCGCGGGACAGCGCCCAGTCGACGTTGTTGTTCAGCCAGTCGCCGTAGCGGCCGGTCTTGATGCTCTCGGGGAACCAGTTGGTCTTCTCGTTCTCCGCCAGCAGCTCGGACTTGATCGCGCTGGTGCGGATGTACCAGGAGGGCTGCGCGTAGTACATGAGCGGCGTGTGGCAGCGCCAGCAGTGCGGATAGCTGTGCTCGTACCGGATCTCCCGGAAGAGGACGCCGCGGGCCTGAAGGTCCTCGACCAGCGCGGGGTCGGCCGCCTTGAAGAAGTGGCCACCCACCAGCGGGACCTCGGCGAGGAAGTGGCCGGTGGCGTCGATCGGGTTGACCACGGGCAGGCCGTAGCCCCGGCAGACGGCGAGGTCGTCGGCGCCGAACGCGGGGGACTGGTGCACCAGGCCGGTGCCGTCGTCGGTGGTCACGTACTCGGCCAGGACGACGAAGTGGGCATCGACCGGCTGACCGTCCGGGCCCTCGGGGAACTCGACCAGCTCGAACGGGCGCTGGTAGTGGGTGCGCTCCCAGTCGCGGCCCGGGGCCTGCCCCAGCACCTCGGCGTCCTCCCCGAGGACGGCGGCCAGCAGCGGCTCGGCCACGACCACGGGGACGTCGTCGGTGCCGGCGGCACGGGCCACGACGTAGGCGACGTCGGGGTGCATCGCGACGGCGGTGTTGCTGGGCAGCGTCCACGGCGTCGTCGTCCAGACCAGCAGGTCGGCCCGGCCGGCCCACTCGCCGTCGGTGACCGGCATGCGCACGTACACCGAGGGGTCGGTGATGGTCTCGTACCCCTGGGCGACCTCGTGGTCGGACAGGCCGGTGCCGCAGCGCGGGCAGTACGGCGCCACCCGGTGGTCCTCGACCAGCAGCCCCTTCTCGAACACCTGCTTGAGCGACCACCAGACGCTCTCGATGTAGGAGGGGTTCATCGTCCAGTAGGCGGTGGACATGTCCACCCAGTAGCCCATGCGCTGGGTGAGTTCGGTGAACGCGTCGACGTGCCGGAGCACCGACTCGCGGCAGCGCTCGTTGAACTCGGCGATGCCGTAGCGCTCGATGTCGGGCTTGCCGGCGAAGCCCAGCTCCTTCTCGACGGCGATCTCCACCGGCAGGCCGTGGCAGTCCCAGCCGGCGCGGCGGGGCACGTGCCAGCCCTGCATCGTCTTGAACCTGGGGAAGACGTCCTTGAACGCCCGCGCCTCGATGTGGTGGGTGCCCGGGCGGCCGTTGGCGGTCGGCGGGCCCTCGTAGAAGTTCCACTGGGGGCGGCCCTGCGAGGCCTCCAGCGACCGGTCGAAGACCTTCTCGCTCTCCCAGCGCTCGAGGATGCGGTGCTCGAGGGCGGGCAGGTCGACCTGCGGGGGCAGCGCGGCGAAGGGGCCGGTGGAGGCGCTCACGGCTCCATTCTCCCCGAACCGGCAAACGGGTTCGCCGGTGCGTCCCCCTCGGTGCGCGACCCGGTACGGGAGACTGCCCCCATGGCGGGGGCTCGGTGAACACCACGGTCACGGTGGCGCTCGCCGTGGGTGCCGTCGTGGTGCTCCTGGCGGCGGTCGCGCTGCGCCTCGCCGACCGGCTCGGGCTGCCCAGCCTGCTCATGTACCTGGCCTTCGGGGTGGTGCTGGGGGAGAGCGGGCTGGGCATCCAGTTCGAGGACTACTCCCTCGCCCAGACTCTCGGTGTCGCCGCGCTGCTGGTCATCCTGGCCGAGGGTGGGCTGACCACCCGGTGGGCCGACGTGCGCCGCGCCATCGGCCCCGGGCTGAGCCTCGCCACGGTCGGCGTCGGAGTGAGCATCGGCGTCACCGCGGCGATCGCCGTCTGGTTGCTGGGCTGGGGATGGGGCTTCGCGCTGCTGGTCGCCGCCGTCATCAGCTCCACCGATGCCGCCGCCGTGTTCGCCACGCTCCGCCGGCTGCCGCTGCCCCGGCGCCTGGCCGCATCGCTGGAGACCGAGAGCGGGCTCAACGACGCCCCGGTCATCCTGCTGGTCGTCGTCCTGTCCGACGTGCTCACCGGCGGGGCGTCGGGCCCGTGGTGGCAGGTGCCGGTCGTGGTGGTGGTCGAGCTGGTGGGCGGAGCGGCGCTCGGGCTGGCCGTGGGGTTCGGCGGGGCGGAGCTGCTGCGCCGGGTCGCGCTGCCGCTGTCGGGCTTCTACCCGCTGGCCACCCTCGCGCTGTGCGTGCTGGCCTTCGCCGGTGCCTCGCTGCTGCACACCTCGGGCTTCGTCGCGGTCTACCTGTGCGGGCTGGTGCTCGGCAACGCCACGCTGCCGCACCGCTCGGCCAGCATCGGGTTCGCGGAGGGCATGGCGTCCCTGGCGCAGATCGGGCTGTTCGTGATGCTGGGCCTGCTCGTCTCGCCGTCGCGGCTGCCCGAGGCGGTGGGGCCGGCGCTGATCGTCGGGGTGGCGCTGCTGCTGCTGGCCCGGCCGCTGTCGGTGGTCGCCAGCCTGGTCTGGTTCCGCTTCCCGGCGCGGCAGCAGGCGTTCATCGCCTGGGCGGGGCTGCGCGGGGCCGTGCCGATCGTCGTCGCCACCTTCCCGCTCACCGCGCAGGTGCCCGGGGCGACGACGGTGTTCGACACCGTCTTCGTGCTGGTCGTCGTCTTCACCCTCGTGCAGGGCTGGTCGCTGCCGTTCCTCGCCCGGCGGCTGGGCATCGCCGCGCCGGTCGCGCCGCGGGAGATCCAGGTGGAGGCCGCGCCGCTGGAGGAGCTGGACGCCGAGCTGATGCAGATGACGGTGCCGTCCGGGTCGCGGCTGCACGGCGTGTACCTGCCCGAGCTCCGGCTGCCCGAGGACGCCGCCGTGGTGCTGATCGTGCGGCACGGGCGCTCGTTCGTGCCCGACGAGACCACGCGGCTGATGCGGGGCGACCAGGCGCTGCTGGTGTCCGCGCGGCGGTCGCGGGCCGAGGCCGAGCGCCGGTTGCGTGCGGTCAGCCGCGCCGGCCGCCTGGCGATGTGGCGCGGCGAGAACGGCCGCCCCGACGACTCCGACTGAGCACCGGACCGACCAGCCGAGCGAAGCGTCTTCCCAGAAGTTCGAAACAGTGGCACAGGACTGCAAGTGGATGAGGTCGCCTGGCAGGCGGCGTCCGGCCTGTCGGGCCTGCACCTCGTCCTGCAGCCGGACAGCTCGTGCGCGGAGCCGGAGCTCGAGCCCCAGAAGAGACCGAGGGACGGCATCCAGATGTTCGTGGTCAGGCACGACTGGCTGACCGACCGGTTCACCGACCTGGAGTCGTGAGCATGGTGTATGGCGATCCGGACTCGGTGCCGTACTGACGGCCGCCCCGATCGAGCACCGGCCGGCAGTGTCCCTGCAGCGGACATTTCCCGGGCGCGGATGTCGCCTGCAGGGACATCGCGGCGCTCGTCGTTCCCTGCGGACGGCGTCCTCCCGTGGCATCGTGATCACACTGGCACCGGGCGGCGGTCGCCGTGCCGGGATCCCACGGAGCAACGCCATGCGCTACCTCTTCCGGCCACCGGCCACGGACGCGACGGGCCTGCTGGGCCTGCCGTGGGACCAGCCGCTGGAGGAGTGGGACTCCGAGCTGCTGCTCGACGTGCCCTCCCGCGGCATCTCCCGGCACGTCGTCCGCTTCGTCGCCGTCGAGGGTCAGGTTTACGCGCTCAAGGAGATCGACGAGCGTTTGGCCCGGCACGAGTACGCGCTGCTCGCCCAGTTCGAGGGGGAGGGGCTGCCCTCGGTCTCGGTGCTCGGCATCTGCGTGGACCGGCCCGACGAGCAGCCGGCGATCCTGGTGACGCGCTACCTCGAGTACTCGATGTCCTACCGCTGGCTGTTCTCCCGGCCGCGCGGGCACGGGTCGCCCGACCAGCTGCTCGACACGATGGTCGTCCTGCTCGTCCGCCTGCACCTGGCCGGAGTGTTCTGGGGCGACTGCTCGCTGTCCAACACGCTCTTCCGCCTCGACGCCGGCACCTTCGCCGCCTACCTGGTGGACGCCGAGACCGCCGAGCGCCATCCCTCCCTCTCACCGGGCCAGCGCGACTACGACGTCGACCTCGCTCGGGAACGCGTCGGCGCCGAGCTCATGGACCTCCAGTTCGGCGGGCTGCTGCCCGAGGACATCGACCCGATCGAGGTGGCCGACAGCCTTCCGCGTCGGTACGAGTCGCTGTGGGAGGAGGTGACGCGGGAGGAGGTGTTCCGCAGCGACGAGCAGCGCTACCGGGTCGCCGAGCGGCTGCAGCGCCTCAACGAGCTGGGCTTCGACGTCGGCGAGGTCGAGCTGAGGACGACGCGCGAGGGAACCCGGCTGCGGGTGGAAACGCGCGTCGCCGAGCCCGGGCACAACCGCCGCGAGCTGTTCCGGCTGACCGGCCTGGAGGCGCAGGAGCGCCAGGCCCAGCGGCTGATCAACGACGTCCGTGCCTTCCGTGCCTACCTGGAGCAGAAGGCCGGGCACCCGGTGCCCGACACCATCGCCGGGCACCGATGGCTGGCCGAGGTCTACCAGCCCGTGGTCGACGCCATCCCCGAGGACCTGCGTGGCCGGCTGGAGCCGGCCGAGGTCTTCCACGAGGTGCTGGAGCACCGGTGGTTCCTGTCGGAGAAGGCCGGCCGCGACGTCGGGACGACGAGGGCCGCGCGCTCGTACTTCGCCACCGTGCTGCCCGGCGCTCCCGAGGAGCTGACCACCCCCTCGGTCATCGCCGGCCGCGGCTGAGCCGTCGCGGTCGACCGTCCGGGTGACGGCCGGGTCACGGCTGGGTTCCGTTCCGTTTGACAGCCCATGACGGCGGTACCACGCTCCGGGAACGCCGAGATCATCGCGGCTCACCGGACGCCAACGGAGGCGATGCGCGTGACTGAGATCCCTGGCCAGCGCCCGCCGGAGCGGCGGGCGGCGGCTCCCCGTCCCGCACGCGCCCGGGCGCCTCGGCGCCTCGCGAGCGCCGCGGCCGGCGTCGTCCTGGCCTCGACCCTGGCCGCCTGCGGCGGCGCGTCCGGGGGGCCGCCGACCCTCACCTGGTACATCAACCCGGACAACGGCGGCCAGGCCGAGCTGGCCGCCCGGTGCACCGAGGCGGCCGAGGGGCGCTACCGCATCGAGACGTCGCTGCTGCCGCGGGACGCAGCCTCCCAGCGGGAGCAGCTCGTCCGCCGCCTGGCGGCCAACGACGCCTCCATCGACATCATGAGCCTCGATCCCATCTACGTCCCGGAGTTCGCGCAGGCCGGATTCCTGGCCGACATGCCCGAGGACGTCGCCGATCGGGTGACCGAGGGAACGGTGCAGGGGGCGGTCGCGCAGTCCACCTGGGGCGACGAGCTGGTCGCCATCCCGTTCACGGCGAACACCCAGCTCCTCTGGTACCGCACGTCGGTCGCCGAGGCGGCGGGACTGGACACCTCGGCCTCCGACACCTGGACGTGGGAGCAGATCGTCCAGGCCGCGGAGGACCAGGGCGTGCTCGTCGGCGCCCAGGGGATCAGGGCCGAGTCGCTGACCGTCTGGCTGAACGCGCTGGTCGAATCGGCCGGCGGGTCCATCATCGCCGACCATGCCGAGGACCCGGATCGGTTGGAGCTGGGGCTCACCTCCGAGGCCGGTGACCGGGCGGCCGAGGTGATGGCCATGGTGGCCGGATCCGACGCCGTCGGCCCGGCGTTCTCCACGGAGGACGAGTCGGGGTCCGCGGCCGGGTTCGAGGGGGAGAACGGCGGGTTCCAGGTCAACTGGCCCTTCATCTACGCGCAGGCGCAGGCCGGCGTGGCCGACGGGGTTCTCGATCAGGCGGTGCTCGACGACTACGGCTGGGCGGTCTACCCCCGGGTGGACGCCGACACGCCCAGCGCTCCGCCGATCGGCGGCGTCAGCCTCGGCGTCGGTGCGCTCAGCCAGCACCCGGACCTGGCCTACGAGGCCACCGAGTGCATCACCGGGGACGAGAACCAGGCGTACTACATGATCAACGAGGGGCTACCGGCCTCGTCCGCAGCCGTCTTCGACGATCCCGCGGTGGTCGAGGAGTTCCCCATGGCCGATACGATCCGGCAGTCCCTGGAGCAGGCTGCGCCGCGGCCGCAGACGGCCTACTACAACGAGGTCTCCGGCGGTCTCCAGCGGAGCTACCACCCGCCGTCCGCCGTCGAGCCGGGGGAGACCGCCGAGCGGGCCACCGAGCTGATCACCGCCGTGCTCCGAGGGGAGCAGCTGCTGTGACGCAGACGACCCTGCCACCGACGAAGAAGACCGCACCGGTCTCCGCGCCCGAGGGCACGGTCACCGACCGGTCCCGGGGCGAGCGCAGGCTCGGGTGGATGCTCGCCGGGCCGGCGTTCCTCGTCATGCTCGCGGTCACCGCCTACCCGATCGCGCAGGCCATCTACGAATCACTCTTCTCCTACCGGCTCACCGACCCGGCGAACCGGGAGTTCATCGGCCTGGGCAACTACGGCGTCATCCTCACCGATCCGCTGTGGTGGCAGTCGCTCGGCGTGACGGCGTTGATCACCTTCATCACCGTCGTCGTCGAACTGGTCCTCGGTTTCGCGCTGGCGATGGTGATGGCCAAGGCCCTGAGCTCCATCCGGCCGGTCGTGCGCGCGGCGATCCTGATCCCCTATGCGGTCATCACCGTGGTCTCGGCCTACGCCTGGCAGTTCGCGTTCGACATCAACTCCGGCTTCGTCAACTCGTGGTTCACCTGGATCCCCGGTGTGTCCGCGGACACCGACTGGTTCGGTGACTGGGGCACGTCGATCTTCGTGATCTGCCTGGCGGAGATCTGGAAGACCACGCCGTTCATCTCGCTGCTCCTGCTGGCCGGGCTGGCCCAGGTGCCCGAGGTTCTGCAGGAGGCGGCCAAGGTCGACGGCGCCACCTGGTGGCAGCGCCTGCGGAAGGTGACGCTGCCGAACATGAAGGCGGCGATCATGGTCGCCCTGCTGTTCCGCACGCTCGACGCGTTCCGCATCTTCGACAGCATCTTCGTGATGACCGCCGGGGCCAACGGCACCGAATCGGTCTCTTTCCTGGCCTACCGGCAGACGATCTCCCGGCTGGAGATCGGCCTCGGCTCCGCGGTGTCGGTGCTGCTGTTCATCTCGGTGGTGCTGATCGCCTTCGTGTTCATCAAGGGGTTCAAGATCGACCTGGCCCAGGCGAGAGGTGAGGGTTGATGTCCGCGCGGAAGAAGGTCCTGTGGATCCTTGGCGGTGTCCTGATCACGGTCTACTGCCTGTTCCCCATCGCGTGGATCGTCTCGCTGTCGCTGAAGGCGCCCGGGGACCTGAACAACGGCGGATTCCTGCCCAGCGCCCTCACCTGGGAGAACTACGAGCTGATCCTCAGTGGTGACGCCAGCGGACTGTTCCTGCCGGCGCTTCGGAACTCGTTCGGCATCTGCCTGATCGCCACGGCGATCTCGTGCCTGCTGGCGATGTTCGCGGCGTATGCGATCGCGCGGCTGGACTTCCCGGGGAAGAAGGTGATCCTCTCCACGGCGTTGGTCGTGGCCATCTTCCCGATCATCTCGATCGTCACGCCGCTGTTCAACCTCTGGCGCAACATCGGCCTGTACGACACCTGGCCGGGGCTGATCATCCCGTACCTCTCACTGACGCTGCCGATCTCCATCTGGACGATGTCGGCCTTCTTCCGGGAGATCCCGTGGGAGATGGAGCAGGCCGCGCAGGTCGACGGCGCCACCAGCTGGCAGGCGTTCCGTCGCGTGATCGTGCCCCTGGCGGCCCCGGGGGTCTTCACCACCGCGATCATCGCGTTCTTCATCGCCTGGAACGACTTCCTGTACGGGATCTCGCTAACGTCGACCAGCGCGGCCCGGCCGGTGCCGGCGGCCATCGGGCTCTTCTCCGGCGAATCGCAGTTCGTGGAGCCCACCGGCTCCATCGCGGCCGCGGCGGTGATCGTCACGATTCCCGTCGTCGTCCTGGTCCTGCTGTTCCAGCGGCGCATCGTCGCCGGTCTCACCAACGGCGCGGTGAAGGGCTGACCCCGATGAGCGCCGGCAACCGACTTCGCACTCCGACCTCCCGAGGGGACGACTCCTGATGGCCTCCATCGAGATGACGAACATCGTCAAGAAGTACGGCGACGGATTTCCCGCCGTGAACGACGTCAGCCTGGACATCGCCGACGGCGAGTTCATGATCCTCGTCGGCCCCTCGGGCTGCGGGAAGTCGACGCTGCTGCGGATGATCGTGGGGCTGGAGGACATCACCAGCGGCGACATGGTCATCGGCGGCAAGCGGGTCAACGACCTGGCACCGCGCGACCGGAACCTGTCCATGGTGTTCCAGAACTACGCGCTCTACCCGCACATGACGGTGTTCGAGAACATCGCGTTCCCGCTGCGGCTTGCCAAGACCCCGGACGACGAGGTCCGCCGGAAGGTGAACGCGGCGTCCGATGTGCTCGAGCTCAAGGAGCACCTGGAGCGCAAGCCGGCGAACCTCTCCGGTGGTCAGCGCCAGCGCGTCGCCATGGGGCGCGCCATCGTGCGGGACGCCGAGGCCTTCCTGTTCGACGAGCCGCTGTCGAACCTCGACGCGAAGCTGCGCGGGCAGATGCGCACCGAGATCTCCCGGCTGCAGCGCCGGCTGGGCATCACCACCGTCTACGTCACGCACGACCAGACCGAGGCCATGACCCTCGGCGATCGGGTCTGCGTCCTGCGCAAGGGCAAGATCCAGCAGGTCGCCTCTCCGCGGGAGCTCTACGAGCAGCCGGTCAACCTCTTCGTCGCCGGCTTCATCGGCTCGCCGCCGATGAACTTCCTGCCGGCCACGCCGGAGGGCAACCGGCTGAAGACCCCGTTCGGCGACATCGAGCTGGACGAGAGGCGGGCGGCCGCGGTGGCCGGGCACGACCTGCTGCTGGTCGGCATCCGGCCCGAGTACTTCGAGGACGCCTCGCTGGTGGACGACGCCAAGCGGCCGGTCGGCTCGATCTTCCGTGCCAAGGTCGACGTCACCGAGTGGCTGGGCGACTCCCAGTACGCCTACATCCCCTACGACGCCCCCGACTCGATCAAGGCCCACCTGCGGGACCTGTCCAAGGAACTCGACTCCGAGGAGCTGCGCACGCAGGCGATCGTCTCCATCGACGCGACCAGCCGGATCCGGGAGGGGCGTGAGGCGGAGTTCTGGCTGGACAGCCGCAAGGTGCACGTGTTCGACCCGGAGTCCGGGGAGAACCTCACCCGCGACGCCGAGGCGGGCGCCGAGCTGACCCGGCTGGCCACCCAGGACCGTCTGGAGCACCTCGAGTCCGCGCGCGCCCAGCAGGACGGCGCCTCCGACGGGCAGACCGGCGCGCGGGGCGGGGCGACGGCGGTCGGCGCCGCGTAACCCGGCCAGGGAGCGCCCGCGGCTATCGTCGTCGGCACCGGCGGTGCGCCCGCCGCCGGTGCCCCGACGTCCGAGGAGCCCGAGCTGACCGAGCACGCCGAACCGGTGAACGGCTCTCCCGGCGGGCCCGCCGTCGGCGAGCGCCCGCGTCGTCCGCGCACGCGCCTGCTGCTGGCGCTGTCGGCCGGCGTGCTGGCTGCCGACCTCGTCACCAAGCTCGTCGTCGTCGCGACCATCGAGCCGGGGGAGGACATCCGCACCCTCGGTGGCGCGCTGTACCTGACCCACCTGCGCAACACCGGTGCCGCGTTCTCGTTGGCCGAGGGCTTCACCGTGGTGCTCACGCTGATCGCGGTGGCCGTCGCGGTCGTGATCGTGCGGGTGGCGCGCCGGCTCTGCTCGACCGGTTGGGCGGTGTCGCTCGGCCTGGTGCTCGGCGGTGCGATCGGCAACCTGATCGACCGGGTGTTCCGCGATCCGGGCTTCCTGCGCGGTGGCGTCGTCGACTTCCTGTCCGTGTTCGGCCCCGACGGCGAGGTGTGGCCGGTGTTCAACATCGCGGACTCCGCGATCGTCTGCGGCGGCGTCCTGGGCGTGCTGCTGGCCCTGCGCGGCATCGAGTTCGACGGCACCCGCGGCGGCAAGGACGACACCGCCTGAGGAAGGACCCGCCTGCCCCCTCCGCTCGCGAGCTCGCGGCGGGACCCTGCAGGCGGGCCGTTCCATCACGTCGCCGGGTCCGACCCCCACAATGGGTGCCGTGATCAGCACTCCTGGCCTGCACCGGGCCCTTCCGGTGCCCGACGGCCTGGAGGGGCAGCGGGTGGACCAGGCGCTCTCCCGCCTCTTCGGCCTCTCCCGGTCCGCCGCCGCCGAGGTGGCCGACGCCGGGCTGGTCGTCGTCGACGGCCGGGTCCGCGGCAAGGGCGATCGGCTCAGCGGCGGCAGCTGGCTCGAGGTCGAGCTGCCACCCCCGCCCGGTGAGCCCCCGGCGCCCAAGCCGGTCGAGGGCATGACGATCCTGCACGACGACGACGACCTCGTCGTCGTGGACAAGCCCGTAGGCGTCGCGGCGCACCCGAGTCCCGGCTGGGAGGGCCCGACCGTGATCGGCGGTCTCGCCGCCGCCGGCTACCGGGTCTCGACCTCCGGCGCGGCCGAGCGGCAGGGCGTGGTGCACCGGCTGGACGCCGCGACGACCGGCGTCATGGTGGTCGCCAAGAGCGAGCGGGCCTACACCGCGCTCAAGGCCGCCTTCAAGGAGCGCACGGTCGAGAAGGGCTACAACGCCCTGGTCCAGGGCCACCCCGACCCCTCGCGCGGCACCATCGACGCCCCCATCGACCGCCATCCGAAGCACGACTGGCGGTTCGCGGTGGTGCAGGGCGGCCGCCCCTCGGTGACGCACTACGAGGTGATGGAGGCATTCGCCGCCGCCAGCCTCGTCGACATCCGGCTGGAGACCGGCCGCACCCACCAGATCCGCGTGCACTTCTCCGCCCTTCGCCACCCCTGCGTCGGCGACATGACCTATGGGGCCGACCCCACCCTGGCGGCCCGGCTCGGGATCTCCCGCCAGTGGCTGCACGCCGTGCGGCTGGGCTTCCCGCACCCGGCCGACGGCTCGTGGGTGGAGTTCACCAGCGAGTACCCGCCCGACCTCGCCGGCGCGCTGGCAGTCCTGCGCGCCGAGACCTGACCGACCTCCGGTGACCGGTCTGCCGGCCTCCCTCGCCGACTTCGGGCCCGCGGCCCTGGCGGCGGTCGTGGTAGCGGCATACCTGGTCGTGGGGGAGCCGGTCGCCGGGCACGTCCTGCACCGGCGCTTCGAGGGCCGGCTGCGCACCGACGACGGCGCGCGGCGCTCGTTCTACCGGCGTCTGCTGGTGCTCGAGTGGGGTCTGGCCGCGCTGGCGTTCATCGTCTGGCTGTTCGCGACCGACGTCTCCGCGGGGGCCGTCGGCCTGCGGTGGCCGCAGGAGTGGCCGGGGCCGTTCACGGCGGTCGTCGTCGTGGTGGTGCTGCTGTTCGTCGTCGCCTCGACCCGGCAACTGCGCGCCGGGGCGCTGCTGGAGATGGCCCGGCCCACGCGCCGTCCGGATGGTTTCCCGCCGGCCCGTGCGCGGCACGCCGAGCCGCCCGGGCAGTCCACCCTCGCCCTGCTGCCGCGGACCGAGGAGGAGCGGCGGCTGTTCACCGTCGTCGGCGTCACCGCCGGGGTCTGCGAGGAGTGGCTCTACCGCGGCTTCTTCCTGGCCGTGGTGACGGCGGTGGTCGGCGGCGCGCCGTCGTTCGTCCTGGTGCTGGTCGCTGCCGTCGCCTTCGGGCTGGCGCACGCCTACCAGGGCCGGGCGGGGATCATCACGACCGGTGTGCTGGGCGGCGTGATGGCCGGGTTGTACCTCGACACCGGCTCGCTGCTGCTACCGGTCCTGCTGCACGCGCTCATCGACCTGCGCTTCCTGCTCGTCCCCGCCAGCGCGCTCCCGGCGTCGCTGGGCGGCCCGGAGGAGACGTCGCAGACCTGACGGGCCGCGCCGTCACAATGGCCGACGTGCCGAGCCCCACCGCCCAGGTCGCCACCCCCGCCGACTGGCCGGAGGTCGCCGCGTTGCGCACGCGGGTGTTCGTCGACGAGCAGGGCGTTCCGCCCGAGATCGAGCAGGACGCCGCCGACGCCACCGCCGTCCACGTGCTCAGCCGCGACGACTCCGGGCAGGTCGTGGCCACCGGCCGGCTGCTGCTGGACGGCACCACCGCACGGATCGGCCGGATGGCCGCCGACGCCGGGGTGCGCGGCCGCGGGCACGGCGCCGCTGTGCTCGCCGAGCTGCACCGCCAGGCGGCCGCCCGCGGCGCGACCGCGGTCGAGCTGCACGCCCAGCTGCCGGCCCGCCGGTTCTACGAGCGGGAGGGCTACGCGGCCGTCGGCGAGGTCTACGAGGAGGCCGGCATCGCCCACGTGACGATGCGGCGCGCGCTGCCCTGAGCGCGGCCCCGTCCCGAGGCTCGTCCCGAGCGTGCGAGGGATGAGGAGGACGGGGTCCTCTCCGGTCCAGTGTGAGGAACACGTTCTGTCAGACCCTCGAAGTAGACAGGTCGCAGTGCGAGGATCGACCCACCGGCCCGCCGGTGCCCGCCGCCCCCGCATGCACTGCCGGTCTTCCCCGCCGGTCGTCCGCCGCGTGACGCCGGCTGGGCACGCACGACCCGTGAGGAGCACAGACCCACTGTGAGCAGCCCGTCCGACTCGTTCGTGCACCTGCACGTGCACACCGAGTACTCGATGCTCGACGGCGCCGCGAAGCTGCCGGAGGTCACGAAGGCCGCGGCCGAGCAGGGGATGCCCGCGCTGGCCATGACCGACCACGGCAACGTGTTCGGCGCCTACGACTTCTACAAGCACGCCAAGGCTGCCGGCGTGAAGCCGATCATCGGCATGGAGGGCTACTACACCCCCGGCTCGCGCTTCGACCGTGCGCCGTTCGACTTCGGCGACAACCTCATCGACGAGGAGGGTGACGGCGGCTCCAACCGGGGCAAGGCGGCCTACACCCACATGACGCTGCTCGCCCGCACCACGGAGGGCATGCACAACCTCTTCCGCATCTCCTCGCTGGCCAGCCTCGAGGGCCAGTACCGCAAGCCCCGGTTCGACCGCGACCTGCTGGAGCGCTACGGCAAGGGCCTCATCGCCACCACCGGCTGCCCGTCGGGCGAGGTGAACATGTGGCTGCGCGCCGGCAAGGAGGACAAGGCGCGCCAGGCCGCGGCGGACTTCCAGGACATCTTCGGGCGGGAGAACTTCTACGCCGAACTGATGGACCACGGCCTGTCCATCGAGAAGAAGACCCGCCCCGCGCTGCTGTCCATCGCCAAGGACCTGGGCATCCCACTGCTGGCGACCAACGACCTCCACTACACGCACAAGGAGGACGCCGACGCCCACGACGCCCTGCTGTGCATCCAGACCGGCTCGCGGCTGAACGAAACGAACCGCTTCCGGTTCAACGGCGACGGCTACTACCTGAAGTCCGCGGCCGAGATGCGCGCGTTGTTCACCGGCGACCTGGCCTCGGCCTGCGACAACACGCTGTTGATCGCCGAGCAGTGCGAGGTCACGTTCACCGAGGGCGCCGACCTCATGCCGCGCTTCCCGCTCCCGCCGGGGGAGGACGAGACCTCCTGGTTCATCAAGGAGGTCGAGCGCGGGCTGCACAAGCGCTACCCGGGCGGCATCCCGGACCACGTGCGCAAGCAGGCCGACTACGAGACCGGGATCATCTGCCAGATGGGCTTCCCGGGGTACTTCCTCGTGGTCGCCGACTTCATCAACTGGGCCAAGGACAACGGCATCCGGGTCGGCCCGGGCCGTGGCTCCGCCGCCGGTTCGCTGGCCGCCTACGCCATGGGCATCACCGACCTCGACCCGCTGGCCCACGGCCTGATCTTCGAGCGGTTCCTCAACCCCGAGCGCGTCTCGATGCCCGATGTCGACATCGACTTCGACGACCGCCGCCGGGGCGAGGTCATCCAGTACGTCTCGCAGAAGTACGGCGAGGAGCGGGTCAGCCAGATCGTCACGTACGGCACGATCAAGGCGAAGGCCGCGATCAAGGACGCCGCCCGCGTGCTGGACCGGCCCTACTCCGTCGGCGACGAGCTGACCAAGCTCATGCCCCCGGACGTCATGGGCAAGGGCATCCCGCTCTCCGGGGTGTTCGACCCGGCGCACCCGCGCTACAAGGAGGCGACCGAGTTCCGGGCCCGCTACGAGTCCGACCCGGGCGCGGCGGAGGTCGTCGACCAGGCGCGCAAGCTGGAGGGGCTGAAGCGCCAGTGGGGCGTGCACGCCGCCGGCGTCATCATCGGCCGCTACCCGCTGATCGACAGCATCCCGATCATGCGGCGCGAGGCCGACGGCGCGATCATCACGCAGTTCGACTACCCGACCTGCGAGACGCTCGGCCTGCTCAAGATGGACTTCCTGGGCCTGCGCAACCTCACCGTCATCGACGACGCGCTGCGCAACATCGTGATCAACGGCAAGCCGCCGGTCGACCTCGACGAGATCAGCAAGGACCTCACCGACCCGGCCACCTACGCCCTGCTCTCCCGCGGCGACACCCTCGGGGTCTTCCAGTTCGACGGCGGCCCGATGCGGTCCCTGCTGCGGCTGATGCGGCCCGACAACTTCGAGGACATCTCCGCCGTCGGCGCCCTGTACCGGCCCGGCCCGATGGGTGCGAACTCGCACACCAACTATGCGCTGCGCAAGAACGGCCAGCAGGAGATCACGCCGATCCACCCGGAGCTGGCGGAGCCGCTGGAGGAGATCCTCGGCCAGACCTACGGCCTGATCGTCTACCAGGAGCAGGTCATGGCGATCGCGCAGAAGGTCGCCGGGTACTCGCTCGGCAAGGCCGACCTGCTGCGCCGCGCGATGGGCAAGAAGAAGAAGTCGGTCCTGGACGCCGAGTTCGTCGGCTTCGAGGCCGGCATGAAGGCCAACGGGTTCTCCGCCGCCGCGATCAAGACGTTGTGGGACATCCTGGTCCCGTTCGCCGACTACGCGTTCAACAAGGCGCACTCCGCCGCCTACGGCCTGGTCTCCTACTGGACGGCCTACCTCAAGGCGAACTACCCGGCCGAGTACATGGCCGGGCTGCTCACCAGCGTCCAGGACGACAAGGACCGCCGGCCGATCTACCTGGCCGAGTGCCGCCGCATGGGCATCAAGGTGCTCCCGCCGGACGTCAACGAGTCCTCCTGGGACTTCACCGCCGTCGGCACCGACATCCGCTTCGGCCTGGCGTCGGTGCGCAACGTGGGCACCAACGTCGTGGAGTCGATCGTCAAGGCGCGCGAGACCCAGGGCGCCTTCAAGGACTTCGCCGACTTCATGCGCAAGATCGACACGGTGGCCTGCAACAAGAAGGTCATCGAGTCCCTGGCCAAGGCCGGCGCCTTCGACTCCCTGGGCCACTCCCGGCAGGGCATCGCCGCCATCCACGCCCAGGCCGTCGACTCCGCGATGAGCCTCAAGCGCAAGGAGGCCGAGGGGCAGTTCGACCTCTTCGGCAGCTTCGGCGCCGACGGTGCCGACGACGACCCGTTCGGCGGCGCCCTCGACATCGTCATCCCCACCGCGGACTGGTCCAAGAGCGAGCGGCTGATGTTCGAGCGGGACATGCTCGGCCTCTACGTCTCCGACCACCCCCTGCACGGCGTCGAGCACGTGCTCACCTCGCACGCCGACACCCCGATCGCCGAGATCAACGCCGGGGGAGTGGAGGACGGCGCCAACGTCACGATCGCCGGCATCCTCACCTCGGTCTCCCCGCGCACCAACAAGCAGGGCGCCCCCTGGGCGATCGCCACGGTGGAGGACCTGGAGTCCGGCATCGAGGTCCTCTTCTTCCCCAAGACCTGGGTCGAGGTCTCGGAGAAGGTGGTCCGCGACCAGATCGTCGTGGTCAAGGGCCGGATCAGCCGTCGCGACGACCAGCCCTCGCTGTTCGGCTCCGAGGTCACCGTGCCCGAGCTCACCGAGGGCCCGCGCGGTCCGGTGCTGGTCTCGATGGCGGCCGCCCGGTGCACCCCGCCGGTGGTGGAGCGGCTCCGCGAGGTGCTGGGCAGCCATCCCGGCACGACCGAGGTGCAGCTCAAGCTGGTCAACGGCAGCCGGGAGACCGTCCTGCGCCTGGACCAGGGACTGCGGGTGCGCCCGAGCACCGCGCTCATGGGTGACATCAAGGCCCTGCTCGGCCCGACCAGCGTGGCGCTGCTCTGAACGACTCGCCGTCGGGTTCGGGGGGTGGCGCGGCACCGGTGCCGGTCGCGGGGTTCACTGGGGCGGTGAGCACGCCGCCGCTGGAGGCCCCGCCGCTGCAGGCGTCGTCGTCCACCCACGCCTTCTGGCAGGGCTGGCCGGAGGTGGTGCAGGACCTGCGCGGCGGAAAGGGTCTGCTGCTGGCGTTCGCGCTGACCGGGATCCCGGCCGGGCTGCTGTGGTGGCTCCTGGCCCCCAAGGCGGTCTACCGCATCACCGACGAGGGCCCCGTGCCGGTCGGCCGGCTCGTGGCCGAGGTGCAGGCGGGCGCCGACGCCGTCCTCGTGCTGGTGCTGCTCGGTCTCGGCCTCCTCGTGGGGCTGGCGTCCTGGCGCCTCCGCAGCCGGCGCGGGGTCGGCACGTTGATCGTGCTCGCCGTCGGCGGCTGCCTGGCCTCGCTGGTCGCCTGGCGGTTCGGCGAGCTGCTCCGCCGTCCACCGAGCGAGGCCGACCTGGCCGACGTCGGGTCCACGGTCACCACCGGCCTGACCCTGGGCTCGCTGCCGGTGCTGGCCGCGACGTCGTTCGCAGCACTCCTGGGCTACCTGATCTGCGTGCTGGTCGCCGCCGACGACGGCCTGGGCCGGGCGGGGTCAGATCGGGCCGCACCCGGCTGACCGCGTCTCACCGCGCGTCCGTCCGACGACCCGTCCGCGCGGCGGTCACACCTCCGGCATGTGCACGGCGTACAACGGCGGCGGGGAAGTTCGTCCTCGGAGGCCGTGTTCAGGGCCACACATGGTCCTTAGTGTTCTGGATCACAAGCTGTCGGTGACGGTTACCACATCCAGGACGGGGTGCACCTGATGCTCGGACATCTGCCCTGGCAGGTACCTGCTGCACCGCCCTCCCGGCTCTGCGTGAGGGACGACGACGTCGAGCTGGACCACGCTGGGTTCGACGCTCGCATCGCTGCCTTCGCCGAGCAGCTCGCAGAGACTGGTTTCGGGCACGGCGACGTCCTGGCGATCATGCTGCCCAATCGCGTCGAACTCCTGGTGGCCCTGTTCGCCGCCTGGCGTCTCGGAGGCGTGGCCACTCCCGTCAACCCGTCCTTCACCGCTACCGAGGCCGGGCACCAGATCGAGGACTCGTCGGCCGCGGTGGTCGTGGCCATGGGCCCGAGTGCGCTGGCCGGTGACCGCCCGGTCATCCACGTGGACGACATGCGGGTCGCCCCTGCCGGCGCGCCGGTGCCGCCGGCTCCGCTTCAGCCCGACGATCTCGCGCTGTTGATCTACACCAGCGGCTCGACCGGCCGGCCCAAGGGCGTGATGCTGGACCACGCCCACGTCGAGGCGATGTCGAGCACCATGGCGCACCACCTCTCGTTGACCGAGCGGGACCACTGCCTGCTCATCCTGCCGCTGTTCCATGCCAACGCACTCATGGTGAGCGCGCTGGCAACCCTCCGGTCGGGCGGCCAACTGAGCATCGTCGGGAACTTCTCGGCCAGCCGGTTCTTCGATCAGGTCGAGCGGTTGCGGCCGACCTACTTCTCCGCGGTACCGACGATCTACGCCCTGCTGGCCTCGCTCCCCGAGGACGTCCGCCCCGACACCTCCTCCCTGCGCTTCGTGGTGTGCGGCGCCGCCCCGGTGTCCGCGGAGCTCCTGGACCGTTGCGAGGAGCGCTTCGGCTTCACGATGGTGGAGGGCTACGGCCTCACGGAGGGCACCTGCGCGTCGGCGTGCAACCCGGTCGAGGGCCTGCGCAAACTCGGTACCGTCGGCCCGGCCCTGCCCGGCCAGCGCATCGAGATCCGCGGCGAGGACGGAACGGCCGTGCCTGTCGGCGAGGTCGGCGAGATCGTCATCTCCGGGCCCACCGTCATGCGCGGGTACCTCGGCAGGCCCGAGGCCACCGCGGAGACCGTGGAGGACGGCTGGCTGCGCACCGGCGACGTCGGCCGACTCGACGAGGACGGTTACCTGACCATCGTCGACCGCGTGAAGGACATGATCATCCGCGGTGGGGAGAACATCTATCCCAAGGAGATCGAGGCGGTGCTCACCGCCGTACCCGGTGTCCTGGAGGCCGCCGTCGTCGGCCGGCCGGACGCCGTCCTCGGGGAATCGCCCGTGGCCTACGTGAGCCTCTACCCCGACGCCCGGCTGGCCGAGGCCGACCTCCTGGAGCACTGCCGGAGCCACCTCACCCGGGTGAAGGTGCCCGAACGCATCGAGGTCGTCGGGGCCCTGCCCAAGAACGCGGTCGGCAAGACCGACAAGCCGACCCTCCGCAGATCGCTGCAACCGCAGACCGTCTGACGCACCTCCCACCCCCACTGCACGAGAGCCCACTCGTGCTGATGACCCCTGCCCGGACGAAGGAGCAACCGTGGGATTCAAGACAGCAGACATGCCGCCGGTGGACCCGGCACAGTTCGAGTCGATGCCGTTCATGGAACGGATGCGCATGCTCGCCACCCACTGGGCCGAGTACGGCTTCGGCAGCCCCAAGAGCAACCACATGCTCTACATCTACAAGCTGGCCGTCTACGTGTTCGGCGGCATCGCCGTCGTCGGCCTCACCACCCCGGGCCTCGGCGGGTTCGGCGAGTTCGGCTCCTGGTGGGGCGAGCCGATCGTCTACGAGAAGCTCGTGGTGTGGACGGTGCTGTTCGAGATCACGGGCTGGGCGTCGTCCTCCGGCCCCCTCGCCTTCAAGTTCACGCCGTTCACCGGCGGCTACCGCTACTTCTCCCGGCGCAACACGCTTCGGCTCCCGCCCTGGCCGGGCAAGGTGCCCTTCACCGCCGGTGACCACCGGACCGCCGTGGACACGACGATCTACTTCGCGATCCTGGCGACCCTGGGCGCGCTGCTGATCGGCCCGGGGGTGCTCACCGACGCCCTGCCCGGCAGCGAGGCCGGCCTCCTCCCGCAGTGGCTGCTGCTCACGTACGTCGGCCTGATCATCGTGATGGGGCTGCGCGACCGGGTCGTCTTCCTGGCGGCCCGCTCGGAGCAGTACGTCGCGGTGCTCTTCTTCTTCGGCGTCCTGAGCAACCACGTCGACATGGTCCTGGCCGCGAAGATCGCCATGGTCTCGATCTGGGTCGGCGCCGGCGTCTCGAAGTTCGGCCACCACTTCACCAACGTCGTGCCCCCGATGATGAGCAACACCCCGTGGCTGACGCCGCTGCGGTTCAAGCGGGCCCTCTATCGGGACTTCCCGAACGACCTGCGGCCCTCGAAGGTCTCGTGGGCCTTCGCGCACGTCGGCGGCACGGTCGTCGAGCTCGTCCTCCCGTTCGTCCTCCTGTTCTCGACGAACTCGACGATCACCTGGCTGGCCATCGCCGGGATGATCTTCTTCCACGTCTTCATCACCTCGACGTTCCCGCTCGCGGTGCCCTTGGAGTGGAACGTGTTCTTCATGTTCGCCACCGCCTGGATCTTCGGGGGCTTCCCAGCCCAGGACGGCTACGGCGTCGGCGACATCAGCTCGCCGTGGCTGCTCGTCGCCATCGTGGCGGTCTTCGTCGCCTTCCCGATCCTGGGCAACCTGCGGCCGGACCTGGTCTCGTTCCTGCCCTCGATGCGCCAGTACGCCGGCAACTGGGCCTCGGCGACCTGGGCCTTCCGCGGCGACGAGGCGGAGGACAAGCTGAACAAGCACCTGGTGAAGTACAACCCCAATCAGGTCGACCAGCTCTCCGGTGCTTTCGGCAAGGAGATCGCCGAGATCTTCATGCAGAAGGCCATGGCCTGGCGCACGATGCACAGCCAAGGCCGGGGGCTGATGTCGCTGATGATGCGACACCTCGACCGGCTGGAGAACTACCGCATCCGCGAGGGCGAGTTCGTCTGCACCACGCTCGTGGGCTGGCAGTTCGGCGACGCGCACCTGCACAACGAGCAGACCATCCGCGCCGTGCAGCAGCGCTGCGCCTTCGAGCCGGGGGAGTGCATCGTCGTGTGGGTCGAGTCCCAGCCGATCCACCGCGCCACGCAGGAGTACAAGGTCATCGACGCCGCCCTGGGCGTCGTCGAGCGGGGCCACTGGAAGGTGGCCGACGCCGTGAACGAGCAGCCCTGGCTGCCCAACGGCCCGATCCCGCACACGGTGACCTGGCGCAACCCCGGGTACACGCCCGCCGGTGAGCACCCGCACCCCGTCGTCCGTGCCAGTGTGAGTGCATGACCGACGCAGTCGTGGTCGGCAGCGGGCCCAACGGGCTCGCTGCCGCCCTCACGCTGGCCGCCTCCGGCGTGCAGGTCACGGTGCTCGAGGCGGCCGACGCGGTCGGTGGTGGCGCCCGGAGCGGGGCCTTCACCCTTCCTGGGCTGATCCACGACGGTTGCTCGGGGTTCCACCCGCTGGCCGTCGACACCCCGTTCTCGCGCGAGTTCGACCTCTCGGCGCACGGGCTGACCTGGCAATGGGCTGACATCGAGTACGCCCACCCGCTGGACGGCGGTCGCGGCGCGGCGGCCTGGCGCTCGGTCGAGCGGACCGCCGAGGGCCTGGGGGTGGACGGCCGGAGCTGGAACCGTCTCTTCGGGCGGCTCACCCGCGATTTCGGCGATATCGCCGAGGACTTCCTGTCGCCGCTGCTGCACGTGCCGCGCCACCCGGTGAAACTGGGCCGGTTCGGTGCGTACTCGATGCTGCCGGCCGCGGCTCTCGCTCGGCGGTGGTCGACGCCGGAGGCCCGGGCGCTGTTCGCCGGCGTGGCCACGCACGCCTTCCGGCCGCTGGGCTCCGTGGCCTCGTCGGCGATCGGGGTGGCGCTGGGAACCGCAGCGCACCGGTACGGCTGGCCGGTGGCGCAAGGGGGTTCGCAGTCGATCACCGACGCCGTCCTCGCCCTGCTGGCCAAGCACGGGGTCACCGTGCAGACCGGGGTCACCGTCCGCTCACTGGACGAGCTCGGCTCTCCCGACATCGTGATGCTCGACGTCGCGCCCGGCGCCGCCGGGCGCATCGCAGGGGAGCGGATGCCCGGGCGCGTCTCCCGCGCGCTGACCCGGTACCGCCACGGCCCTGGTTCCTTCAAGGTCGAGTTCGCCGTGGAGGGCGGCGTCCCGTGGACCCACGAGGAGTCCCGGCGAGCGGGCACCGTCCACGTCGGGGGCACCCTCGAGGAGATCGCGGCCGCGGAGAAGGACATCCAGCTGGGGCGCATGCCGGAGCGCCCGTTCGTCCTGGTCGGCCAGCAGTTCGTGGCCGACCCGACGCGGTCCTCGGGAGACGTCCACCCGCTCTACACCTACGCGCACGTGCCCGCGGGCTGGACCGGCGACGCGACCACCGCCATCGAGCAGCAGATCGAGCGGTTCGCGCCGGGCTTCCGCGAGCGGATCCTCGCCCGGGACGTGTGGTCGACGACCGCGATGGAGCAGCACAACGCCAACTACGTGCGCGGCGACATCGTCACCGGCGCCAACGATCCGCTGCAGCTGGTCTTCCGGCCCCGCGTGGCCCTCGACCCCTACACGGTCGGCGTCGACGGGGTGTACCTGTGCTCGGCGGCGACCCCGCCCGGCGCCGGCGCCCACGGGATGTGCGGTTACAACGCCGCCCGGTCGGCGCTCACGAGGCTGGCCCGGTGACCGCCATGCGGGCGAGCGAGGTGGATGGACACGGTGGCGAGGGTGAACGTCCTGGGCACCTGCGCGTCAAGGAGCTGGTGAGCGAGGCCGCGCTGCGCCTGGACCGGAGGCAGCCGCAGATCGCGCGGGACATGAGCGATCTGATCGCGCGCGAGATCAAGTCCCTGGACGTCGACCAGGCGTTCCTGGAGCTGCTGCGGGCCAGCGTCGACGCGAACACCAAGACGATCACGCACATCCTGATCAACGACATCCCGATCGAGCGGCTGCAGCCGACGACGGCGGCGGTGGAGTACGCGCTGCGGCTGGCGCAGCGGGACATCCCGGCGAACTCGCTCGTCCGGGCCTACAACGTCGGCAAGGACGACTTCATCGAGCAGATCTTCCCCGACGTCCAGGGCCTGAACTGCTCGGCCGAGGAGAAGTTCGCCGTCCTGCAGCACATGTCCTCGGTCGTCGGGCGCTACATCGACTGGATCTCGCAGTACGTCTTCGGGGTCTACGAGAAGGAGCGGGATCGCTGGGTCGGCACCCAGGGCAACGTCCGGGCCACGCTGGTGCACGACGTTCTGGGCAGGCGCAACGTCTCCGCCCGGGAATTCGAGCAGGAGACCGGTTACCGCCTCGACGGCCACCACATCGGCCTGATCATCTGGTCGGTCGAATCCGACCCGGCGCCCGACGAGCTCCGCATGCTGTCCCAGGGCGTGTGGAAGGTGGCCGCCGCCGCGGGCTGCACCGGCTCCCCGCTGATCACGGCCGTGGACCGGACGACCGCGTGGGCGTGGCTGCCCTTCGCGGCGAAGCCCCCGCCGGTCGACATCGAGGAGGTTCGGCGCACGGTCGGTCAGGCGAGGACGGCGCGGGTGTCCCTGGGGCTCTCCGACGTGGGGACGGGGGGTTTCCGCAGGACGCACGAGCAGGCTCAGGCTGCGCGCCGGGTCGCGGTGGCCCGGGGGGGCACCACGGCCGCCATCAGCTTCGGTGACGAGGGGGTTGCGATCACGTCGCTGCTCGCCAACGACCTGGAGTCGACCAGAGCCTGGGTGGTCGAGGTCCTCGGCGGCCTGGCGGTGGACAACGACAACACGAGGGCGCTGCGAGAGACGCTCCGGGTCTTCCTCCTGACCGGTGAGAGCTACACCGACACCGCCGCCCTGATGAACCTGCACCGGAACACGGTCCGTTACCGCGTCGCGAAGGCCCTCGAGCAGAGCACGACGACAATCGGGACCAACCGTGTCGACCTCGCCGTGGCGCTGAACGTCTGCCACTTCCTCGGCCCGGCGGTCCTCTCCGTGGCCGACAGCCGCTGACGGGAGTTCAGTTCACGGTCATCGGGGTGGCGAACTGCTGCAGCGGTGCCGGCACGGCGCTCAGCTCCTGCAGCAGGGTGAGCTCCCGGCGCAGCAGCCGCGACTCCGCGGCCAGCCGCCGCCGGGTCGCCGACTCGGCCAGCAGCGCCTGCCGGTCCTCGGTGGTGAGCAGTGCCGACGACGCCACCAGCCAGGACAGCGCGGCGGGGTCGTCGGCAGCGGCGGCCAGGCGGACCGCCGCCTCCACGCCGTCGCCGTGCGTGCCGGCGCCGAGCGCCGCCACCTCCGCGACGTACCGGGTGAAGAGCTCGCCCACCCCGTGGGACAGCAGGTCCAGCGACCCCCGGGCCACGGACGTGGCGATCTCGTCGGGCAGCGTCAGCGACGGGGCGTCGGCCACCGACTCGGCGTCGCCGGCCGCCTCCTCGGCGGCCTCCTCCTCGGCCAGCCACTCGACCTCGGCCTGCAGGTAGGGCGGGTCCTCGCCGACGACGACGTCGAGCAGCCGGAACCGCTCCCCGCCCACGGTGACGATCCGGAATCCGCCGTCGCGCTGCGGCTGCACCCGCTGCAGCCGTGCGACGCAGCCGATGTCGTAGAGCGCCGCGGCCGGCGCGACCCGCTCGACCTCCCAGCCCTGCCGGATGGCGACGACGCCGAAGAACCGGCGGTCGTCGTGCTCGGGCAGGCTCAGCAGATCGCGCATCAGCCGCCGGTACCGGGGCTCGAAGATCTGCAGGGGCAGCACCACGCCGGGGAACAGCGGCTGCCCCAGCGGGAACAGCGGGATCAGCTCACCCATCCGGGGAAGCGTACGGGCCGGCCGGGCCCCGACCGGGCGGACGCCCCGGGTGCACCCCGATCGGTCCGGGAGAGCTGGCTACCCTGGGAACCCCTGGCACCACCTTGCCCAGATCTCGGAGGCACCCCGTGCTCGCACGCATCGACCTGCGCGGAAACGCCCTGCCCGGCGTCCGGGAGCTCGCCTCGCTGCTGCCGCGGGCCGCCACCGACATCGACTCGGTGCTGGCGACCGTACGTCCGCTCTGCGAGGACGTGCGGGTCCGCGGTGCCCAGGCGGTCCGCGAGATCACCGCCCGCATCGACGGCGTGGACGCCGAGGACTTCGCCGTTCCGCAGGAGGCGCTCGACCGCGCGCTGGCCGAGTGCGACCCGACCTTGCGGGCGGCGCTGGAGGAGGCGACCTCCCGGGTCCGCAGGGTGCACGCCGACCAGCGGCGCACCGACGTCACCACCCAGGTGGTCCCCGGCGGCACCGTGATGGAGCGCTGGCTGCCGGTCCGCCGGGTCGGTCTGTACGTGCCCGGTGGGCTGGCGCCGCTGCTCTCCAGCGTGATCATGAACGTGGTGCCGGCGCAGATCGCCGGCGTCGAGTCCATCGCCGTGGCCTCGCCGCCGCAGCGCGACAACGGTGGGCTGCCCGACCCCGGAGTCCTGGCCGCGTGCGCGCTGCTCGGCGTCACCGAGGTCTACGCCGTCGGTGGCGCCCAGGCCGTCGCCGTCTTCGGCTACGGCGCGGGCTCCTGCGAGCCGGTCGACATGGTCACCGGCCCGGGCAACGTCTACGTCACCGCCGCCAAGCGGCTGCTGCGCGGGATGATCGGCATCGACTCGGAGGCCGGCCCGACCGAGGTGGCGATCCTGGCCGACGACACCGCCGACCCGGCGCACGTCGCCGCCGACCTGATCAGCCAGGCCGAGCACGACCCGCTGGCAGGCGCGGTCCTGGTCACGCCCAGCGAGGAGCTCGCCGACGCCGTCCTCGCCCTGGTGCCGGGCCAGGTCGCGGCGACCAAGCACTCCGACCGCATCACCACCGCGCTGGACGGCACCCAGTCCGGCGTCGTGCTGGTCGACGACCTCGAGGCGGGGCTGCGGGTCGTCGACGCCTATGCCGCGGAGCACCTGGAGATCCAGACCCGCAATCCGCGCGAGGTGGCGATGCGGGTCCGCAACGCCGGCGCGATCTTCGTGGGTGCCTGGTCGCCGGTGTCGCTCGGTGACTACGCGGCCGGCTCCAACCACGTGCTGCCCACCGGCGGCTGCGCGCGGCACCAGAGCGGGTTGAGCGTGCAGTCCTTCCTGCGGGGCATCCACGTCGTCGAGTACGACGAGCAGGCCCTCGCCGAGGTGGCTCCGCACATCGACGCCCTGGCCGGGGCCGAGGACCTTCCCGCGCACGCGGCCGCCGTGCGGATCCGGCAGCGCGGCTGATGGCCTCGCTCGACGAGCTCCCGCTGCGGCCGGAGCTGCGCGGACGCACGCCCTACGGCGCCCCGCAACTACCGGCCACCCACCGGCTCAACACCAACGAGAACCCGCACCCGCTGCCGGCGGAGCTGCTGGCCGACCTGGGTGCGGCGCTCGGGCACGCGGCGCTGGAGCTCAACCGCTACCCGGATCGGGACGCCGTCGCCCTGCGTGCCGACCTCGCCGCGTACCTGACCCGGACCAGCGGCGAGGCGATCGGGCCGGCACAGGTGTGGGCGGCCAACGGCTCCAACGAGGTGCTGCAGCAGATCCTGCAGACCTTCGGCGGAGCCGGGCGCACCGCGCTCGGGTTCACGCCGTCGTACTCGATGCACCCGATCATCTCCGCGGGCACCGGCAGCGGCTGGGTCGACGGGCACCGGGCGGCGGACTTCACGATCGACACCGAGGCCGCCGTCGCCCAGGTGCGCGAGGTGCGTCCGGACGTCGTCTTCGTGACCAGTCCGAACAACCCGACCGGCACCGCGGTCGACCTGGACACCATCACCGCGCTGTACGACGTGACGTCCGGGGTGGTCGTGGTCGACGAGGCGTACGCCGAGTTCGCCCGACCCGGAACGCCGTCGGCGCTGACGCTGCTGCCGGGGCGGCCGCGGTTGATCGTCAGCCGCACGATGAGCAAGGCCTTCGGCATGGCCGGCCTGCGGCTGGGCTACCTCGCGGCCGACCCGGCGGTGGTGGACGCGATCCAGCTGGTCCGGCTGCCCTATCACCTCAGCTCGCTCACGCAGGCGGCCGCGCGGGCGGCGCTCGCCCACACCGACGCCCTGCTGGCGACGGTGGCCGCGGTCATGGAGCAGCGCGACCGGATCGTCGCCGCCCTGCCCGGCATGGGGCTGACCAGCGTCCCCAGCGACGCCAACTTCGTGCTCTTCGGCCACTTCGCCGACGCGCCCGCCGCATGGCAGGCGCTGCTGGACCGGGGCGTCCTGGTGCGCGACGTCGGGCTGCCCGGCTGGCTGCGGGTGACCGCGGGCACCGCCGAGGAGACCGACGCCTTCCTCGCCGCACTGGGGTCCATCAGTGCCGGCTCCATCACTACAGGTGAGATCGCGCCGGACCACCGCACCACTCTGGGAGACTGACGCACATGACCCGCACCGCACGCGTCGAGCGACAGACCAGCGAGACCAAGCTCGTCGTCGAGCTCGACCTCGACGGCACCGGCACCAGTTCGATCAGCACCGGCGTGGGCTTCTACGACCACATGCTCACGGCGTTGTCCAAGCACAGCGGCATCGACCTGAGCGTGCGGGCCGACGGCGACCTGCACATCGACGCGCACCACACCGTCGAGGACGTCGCCATCGCCCTCGGGCAGGCATTCGCCGAGGCGCTGGGGGACAAGCGCGGCATCACCCGCTACGGCGACGCCACCATCCCCATGGACGAGGTGCTGGCGCAGGCCGCCGTCGACCTCTCCGGCCGGCCGTACTTCGTGCACGCCGAGCCGGAGAACATGACGCCGATGATCGGGCCGGACTACCCGACGAGCCTGACCAAGCACGTCCTGGAGTCCTTCGCCTTCAACGCGCGGATCAGCCTGCACGTGCGGGTGCTCTACGCCGGCCGGGACGCCCACCACATCGTGGAGGCGCAGTTCAAGGCGCTGGCCCGCGCGCTGCGGGTCGCCGTCGCCCTCGACCCGCGGGTTCGCGACGTGCCCTCGACCAAGGGCGCGCTGTAACCCGTGAACTTCGGTATCGCGCTGATCGTGCTGGGCGGGTTCCTGCTCGGCGGCGCGTGGAGCATCTGGCGTGCCGACTCCGACACCTCGGGGCGCACGGGTCCGCAGGTGGTGTTCGCGGCGATCCTGCTGCTGGCCGCGCTGCTGGCCACGGCGTCGGGCATCCTCCGGCTCGTCTGAGGTGGGCCGCCGGTCAGCGGACGAGGAGCGCTTCCTCGAGATCGTGACCGCGGATCCCACGGTTCGAGCGGTGCTCGACCGGGCGCCGGCGCTCGGCCTTCCCGACTCGTGGCTGACGGCCGGCGTGCTCTTCCAGACGGTGTGGAACGCGCTCACCGGACGGGTTGCGGGCACCGGCATCCGGGACGCCGACTTCTTCTACTTCGACGCCGACACGTCCTGGGAGGCGGAGGACGCCGTCATCCGCGCCGGTGCGGAGCTGTTCGGCGATCTGCCCGTGCCCGTCGAGATCCGCAACGAGGCGCGGGTGCACCTCTGGTACGAGGAGAAGTTCGGCGTGCCCGCCGCGCCGTTCCGCGACTGCGCCGACGCCATCGACTCCTTCGCGGCGGTGTGCTGCTGCTACGGCATCCGGGTGGGCGCCTCCAGCACGCCCGAGGTGTACGCGCCGCACGGCTACGACGACCTCTTCGCGCTGGTGGTCCGCCCGAACCGGCGGCTGGCGCCACGGCACGTGTACGAGGCCAAGACGGCGCGCTGGCAGCAGCAGTGGCCCGAGATCACCGTTGCCCCGTGGGACGGGTCGTCCACCGCCTGACCCCGGACAACGCTCAGCCGGCGCGTGCGTCGACCGTCTCCTGCGTGATGCGCTGGAGGACGAGGATCTCGGTTCCGTCGGGGCGGTGGGTGTGCCATCGGCCGTCGGCATCTCGTTCGATCCGGAACCCGTGGTGCACCTTGGTGTGGTGGCGCTCGCACAGCAGGGCCAGGTTGTGCAGTTCGGTGTCTCCGCCGTGGGCCCAGTGGACGAGGTGGTGGACGTCGCACCAGTGGCTGGGGGCGTCGCAGCCGGCGAAGACGCAGTGCCGGTCGGCGTGCTCGACCGCCCGCCGCAGGTGGGGTGGCACGACGCGGTGGGTGCGGCCGAGGTCCATCGGCTGGCCTTCGGGGCCGACGACGATGCGGGTGACGTTGCCGTCACACGCCAGCCAGCGGGCCCGGGCCGCGGAGATGG
>NZ_POQU01000049.1 GCF_002938425.1 Blastococcus atacamensis
TTTCTAATGATCGTACACCCACCGATATGTCTACAGTACTCTTCGACGGCTGCGTCAGAATGTACTAAGAGACATCCTGCGCACCGCCGAGCAGGTGGTGGCCCGGGCCCGGAGGGCCAACCCGCGCGCCCGCGCTTGGGTGGGGACCGCCGACCGGATCCGCGAGCAGTCGCGTGCGCTGGACCGGGTCGCCGTCCTCGTCGACGACCTCACCACGCTGGTGGTCGAGTTCCAACCGCACCGCCGCGGGCTCGACCGGATCGACGGCGGCACCGGCTGGGTGCTCGCCGACGCGCTGGACTCCCTCGCCGGCGTCGTCTGCAACCCCTATCCCACGGCCGCGCAGGAGGGCGACCTCGACGACCGCGCCGCGGCCATCGAGACGGCAGAAGCGGCTCTGCAGCGCCTGACGACGCTGCTGCGGACCTCGGACGTCGCCGACGACGAGGGGTTCTTCGCCCTCGGCGCGGTGACCGTGGGAATGCACCGTGCACTGGACACGCTGCGGGACCCGGTCCGCACCCCGCACCTGGCCTGATCTGCACCATCGGGGTCATCCGGGTAGGTGATACGAGGTTTTCCGGGGACCTTGGGCGAGCACTCAGGCAGGTGACCCAACCCGCGCGGGCCTCCACTCGGCGGTCCTCGACCCGCCTCTGGTCGGCAGATGTGCTCGCACTGCCGGGGACCAGCCCGCACGCACACGATCGGAGGGGCGCCCGCCGGCGCCGCGCTCGCCTGTGACCATGACACCCACCGCACCTCCGGGGCCGGACGGCTCCGCGTCCAACGACGCCCGCACCGGCCCGGGCACCGACGAGCACCCGGCCATCGCCGCGCCGCCCGTCCGCGCCGACGAGAAGGCCGCGCTCGACCGCGTCGTCTTCGTCATCGCTGCGGTCGTCGCCGTCGCCTTCGTCGTCTGGGGCTTCATGTCCCCGAGCGGCCTGGGCTCAGCCAGCGGCACCGCGTTGACCTGGGTCGAGGAGAACCTCGGCTGGCTGTTCGTGACCCTCGCGTCGGCGTTCGTCGTCTTCGTCCTGTGGCTGGCGGCCAGCAAGTACGGCCGCATCCCGCTGGGCCGCGACGACGAGGCGCCCGAGTTCCGGACGGTCTCCTGGATCGCGATGATGTTCAGCGCCGGCATGGGCATCGGCCTGATGTTCTACGGCGTCGCCGAGCCCCTGACCCACTACGTCTCGCCGCCCCCGCGCACCGTCGACGCCGAGAGCCCCGAGGCGATCTCGACGGCGATGGCGACGACGCTGTTCCACTGGACGCTGCACCCGTGGGCGATCTACGCCGTCGTCGGTCTGGCCATCGCGTACGGCACCTTCCGCCGCGGCCGCAAGCAGCTGATCAGCGCCGCGTTCGAGCCGCTGTTCGGCAAGCGCCGCACCGAAGGGCCGGCGGGCAAGCTCATCGACGTCCTCGCGATCTTCGCCACGCTGTTCGGGTCCGCGGCGTCGCTGGGCCTGGGCGCGCTGCAGATCGGCAGCGGGCTGGAGATCCTGGGCTGGGCCGGCGACGTCGGCAACGGCCTGCTGGTCGCGATCATCGCGATCCTGACCGCGGCGTTCGTCGCCTCCGCGGTGTCCGGCATCTCCAAGGGCATCCAGTGGCTGTCCAACATCAACATGGTGCTGGCCGTCGTCCTGGCCCTCTTCGTGTTCGTGGTCGGCCCGACCGTGCTGATCCTCAACCTGATCCCCGGGGCGATCGGCAGCTACTTCTCCGACCTCGCCCAGATGGCCGCCCGCACCGAGGCCAGCGGCGGCGACGCCATGGCCGAGTGGCTGCGCGGCTGGACGGTCTTCTACTGGGCCTGGTGGGTGTCCTGGACGCCGTTCGTCGGCGTCTTCATCGCCCGCATCAGCCGCGGCCGCACGATCCGCCAGTTCGTCACCGGCGTCCTGCTGGTTCCCAGCGTGGTCACCCTGATGTGGTTCGCCGTCTTCGGCGGCGCCGGCATCGCGGCCCAGCGGGACGGCGTGGACGTCGCCGGTCAGGCGACGTCGGAGGGGCAGCTGTTCGGCGTGCTGGAGCAGTTCCCGCTGGCCACCGTCATGACGGTCCTGGTGATGGTCCTGGTCGCGATCTTCTTCGTCTCCGGCGCCGACGCCGCCTCGATCGTCATGGGCTCGCTCTCGGAGCGTGGAACCCTGTCGCCCAGCCGTCCGACGGTGATCTTCTGGGGCGTCGTCATGGGTGCCGTCGCCGCGGTGATGCTGCTGGTCGGCGGGGACGAGGCGCTGTCGGGGCTGCAGAACCTGACGATCATCGCCGCGCTGCCCTTCGCGCTGGTCATGGTCGGGCTGGCGGTCGCGCTGGCCAAGGACGTCCGGTCCGACCCGATGGTCCTGCGCCGCACGTTCGCCACCGAGGCGGTCGAGCAGGCGGTCGTGGAGGGCATCTCGAAGCACGGTGAGGACTTCGTCCTGGTGGTGGAGGCCGGCGGCGAGTCCGATGAGCACCCGCCCACCCGGGTGCGGACCGAGCCGGACGGCACGCCGCAGTCCGGCCGGTAGCGAGCGACCGACAGCCCCCATGACCTGGTCATGGGGGCCGTCGTCGTCTCAGCGTCGTCGTCTCAGCACGTCCGGCAACAGCGCCGGGGCCCGTCGCGATCCGCCGATGGCGGGTGTCCGGCGGCTTGCGCCGGTGACGAGTCGACGTGGAACCGCCGCAGGCTGTTGGAGCGGCCGGCGAAGGAGGTGCCCGCCTGCGCGGCGGCGGCCAGCGCCGTGGCGAGGTCCGGGCACGACCCCCTCGCGCGGGTCTCCGCGACGGTGAACGTGACTGTCGCCGCGTCGCCGCGTCGCCGCCGGCCGGCCCCGTGACCCACCGGGCGGCGCGCCGGGAATCGGCACGACGACGCCCCCGGTCCCGCCTCGCGGGGCCGGGGGCGTCGGAGCGGGATGATCAGCGCCGGCGGCCGCAGGCGTTCAGGTCCACCCGCAACCGCTGGCCGCGGTCGACGACGACCGGCACGCTCTGCCGCACCTGGCCGGCGACCTCGCACGTCAGCGTCCAGTTCTCCACCAGACCCGGCACCGTCGAGCTCTCCGCCTCGAACAGGGAAGCAGTCAGCGTCCAGGTCGGTGCCACCGAGGCGAAGTTGATCGCCCGCAGCACGTACGTGCCCTGCGCCGGGTCCTGGAGCAGCACCCGCTCCTTCTCGCCGACGAAGTTGCCGGAGCTGCCGACCTGGGTGAGGGAGCCGTCGGTGTTCTTCCGGTAGACCTCCAGGTCCATGTCGTCCGGGGTGGGCCAGTCCAGCACCACCTCGAACAGATCGGCATCCCGGTCGACGGTGAACTCGTGGTCGGTGGACTGCAGCGGCAGCGTGGTCCCGGTCCAGGACTGCTGCTGGACCGGCTCTGCGGACACGGTCTCGACCTGGCGGTCCTTGACCGCCGGGCGGGTCGAGGGGTTCACGTGCCAGGTGTAGCGGCCGTCGGGCCCGACGGTCATGGCCGTGTCGAGGGTGTCGGTGATCGAGCCCTCCCAGGTGGGGGTCGCGACGGTCTTCCTCAGCCGCAGGGTCGAGCCGGCAGGCGCCTTGCCGGTCAGGACCGAGTGCGTCTCCGGGTCGACGGCGTTCTGCAGGGCCAGGAGGTAGGCCTCGCGGTTGCCCTTCCCGGCGTGCTCCCCGGCGCCGAGGTATTCGTCGATGACCTCGGGGAACGGCGGGTGGAACTCGTCGGGGCCGATCTCGAAGGTGTAGCCGAACCCGCCGGTGGCGTTGTACGACCAGTCCTCGGTGGAGCCCGTGGTGTCGTAGAGCTCCCACGCGTGCTGGCTGGTGTACCCGTTCTGCTCGGCCATGGCATCGCCGAGCTGCTCGAGGGCGGCCTCGTCGTAGGGGTCGCCGAGCGGGATGCCCTCGCTGGGTGCGACCTGGTCCGGTGCGACGCCGTTGGGCCGCAGCACCAGGTTCGAGAACGTGTGGTTGGTGATCAGCGTCGTCACGTGCCGGCCGCTGATCAGCTCGCGGATGTTCTGCGTCTCGGGCTCGGAGAACGCCGCGGCCCCCCGGTAGGTGGGGTCGGCGAACAGGTCCGAGGCCCCGGGCCCGCCCCAGTACCCGCCGTAGTTGCGGTTCAGGTCGATGCCGGTGCCGTAGCCGCCGGGGCTGGTGAGACTGCCGGCGCGGCAGGTGCCGTCCGGCGTGTCCTGCCCGTCGACCAGACGGCAGTTCTTGCGCTTGTAGGCGTTCCCGGGGGTGCCGAGGATCGTGGCGGTGCCGCCCTGGTCGGCCGCGCGCAGGTCGACCAGCCCGCCGTCGGTGCGGGACAGCTCGAACCCGTCGACGTTCACCACCGGGACGACGACGACGCGCGAGCGGTTCACCAGGTCGGTGATCCGGGGGTCGCTGCCGTAGTTCTCCACCAGGTCGACGGCGAACTCCATCGCGTGCTCACCGGAGGGCCATTCGCGCGCGTGGTGCACCCCGAGCATCAGGAAGGTCGGCAGGCCGCGGTCCGGTCCCCGCACGTCGCCGCCGATCTCGACGCCGTAGATCTGCCGGCCGTCGAGCGAGGCGTGGGGAAGAGCGAACCGCTTCACCAGGCCCGGGTGATCGCGCTCGAGCGCGGCCATGTCGGCGTTGTAGTCCGTCAGCGTGCGATAGGCGTCCCGGCCCGACGGCAGCGGCGAGGTGGTGGTGGCGCTCGCGTAGGCGGCGTCGATCCGGTTGTTCTCCGCCTGGCGGGCGAGCAGGTCGGGGATGCGGACGTCGAAACCGAGTCCCGCGGTCGTCAGTGCGACGACGTCGGCCGGGCTGTGGAGGACCACCTCGACGTAGTCGTGGCCGGCGTGCTCGGTGAGGTCCAGACCCAGGGTCTGCAGCAGGGCCTTGTCGGCGCGGGTGGGGGTGTCCACCGTGACCAGCTGCGGCCGGAACTCCCCCTCGGCCTGGGCCGTCGAGGTCGTGGGGCCGGCCGTGGTGATGCCGAGGAGCACGGCGGTGGAGGCCGCGCACACGGCGGCCCGTCGGCGGAAGGAACGAGGCAGCATGCGTGTCTCCGGTCCTGGCGGGGGTGGTGGTGTGCTGCCCCAACGAGCGGATCGCCCCGAGGTCACGTCCGGCCTCGTGTCCAGATTGCGGCCCTCCGGGCGACGGGTATCACAGCTGAACCCGTTCAAGTCACCCGGTCATGACGCCGATGTCCTGCATGGCCATCCGTGCAGCCCGCGCCGCGCCGCTCAGCGACGAGCGTTCCGATTCCGGCGTGCGGCCCTCCCGCCGGTGGCCTCGCCATCGCAGCTCCTCGTCGAACGGAACTCCGCTCCACCATGTCCGCCGCACTCGGCGTCGTCGCGTCCACCGTCAGCATCGCCCTCGTCTGGCCGCAGCTCTGGCTCTCCTGCCGGCACCGCCGCACCGTCGGGATGTCGCCGACGGGGACCTGGCTCGCCGTTGCCCTCAACGTCTGCTGGCTCGTCTTCGGAATCCTGACCGGTGACCTCGCGCAGATCGTGACCAACGCCGTCGTCGGCGCCGCGAACACCGCGCTCCTGGGGGCCCTCCTGCTCACCCAGCCGGCTCTGCGTGCACGGGCGGCGCTGCTGCGCACGGCCTCGGGGGCGGTGTGCCTGATGGCCTTCGCCGCGGGCAGCGCAGCCGTCGTGGTCGTCCTCGGCGCCGACCCCGCCGTGCTCGCAGGCCCGCTCGGTGCCACCGCCTCGCTGGTGGGCGCGGCGGCCTGCCTGCCCCAGCCGCTGAGCCTGCTGCGTGACCGCACGCAGGACGTCTCGGGTCTCTCGCCGTCGCGCTGGGTGCTGGGCGCGGGGTCCTCCGCCGCGTGGACGGCCTACGGGCTCGCCCTCGGCCAGCCGGCCGTCTGGCTGTCGGCCGCCGTGGGGCTCGTGTGCGCGCTCGTCGTCTGCGGGGTCGTCCTCGGCCCGCGGGTGCCCGGAGCCCCGGTGCTCGCGCTCGGGTCCCGGCCTCCCCGCGCCGCCGATCCTCGGCCGGTGCTCGCCGCCGCCTGAGGCGGCCCGTCGGCGAGGCCGATCCACAGGGATTCGACTGAGCCGGCACAGGCTGGTCACAGGTCCGGGCTCCACGCTCCTCCCGACGGCCGGAGAACGTCCCGGCCCCGAGATGAGGAGCGCACGTGCGCAGAAAGCTGATCGTCGCCACCACCGCCGGAGTCCTCGGACTGACCGGCCTGGCCGTCGCGATGCCGGCGCTGGCCGCCGACGACGCGGGCACCAGCGCCGAGTCCGCCGTCGAGCGGATCACCGACGCGCTCTCCGGCCTGGTCGACGACGGATCGATCACCCAGGAGCAGGCCGACGAGGTCGCCACGACCCTGAGCGAGGCCGGCGCCGGCCGCGGCGGTCACGGCCGCTCCGGCGGAGGCGGCCCGGGCCTGGAGGCGGCGGCCACCGCGCTGGGGATGACCGAGGACGAGCTGCGCGCCGCTCTGGAGCCCGAGGGCACCACGCTCGCCGAGGTGGCCGGGACCGAGGGCGTGCCGGTCGACGACGTCGTCGCGGCGCTGGTCGAGGCGCAGCGGGAACGGGTCGCGCAGGCCATCGAGGACGGCCGGCTGACGCAGGAGGAGGCCGACGAGCGACTGGCCGACGTGGAGGAGCGGGTGACCGAGCGGGTGAACAGCGAGGCGCCGGCGCGCGACGGGAGCCACGGGCCGCACGCGAACCGCAGCGGGCAGGGCGACTGACCGACGCCGACGCCGGCGCCGTCGCCCGGGAGCGGGGACGGCGCCGGCGCACTCGTGGCGACGGTGGAAGTCCGGCGTCGTAGCCTCCGCACATGCCGCCGCAGATCCTCGAGGTCCGTTCCGCGCACGACGTCCCGGTGACCGTCTACCGGTGGGAGCCGGCCGGCCCGCCGCGCGGCATCATCCAGTTGGCCCACGGGATGGGGGAGCACCTGCTGCGCTACGAGCCGCTGGCGGCGAACCTGACCGACGCCGGCTTCGTCGTCGTCGGGCAGGACCACCGCGGGCACGGCGCCACCGCGCAGGACGGGCACTGGGGCGAGCTCGGGCCCGGCGGCTGGGACGAGCTGGTGCGTGATCTCGGCCGGGTCGGCGAGCGGGCGCGCGCGGACCACCCCGGCGTGCCCCTGGTGCTGCTCGGCCACAGCATGGGGTCCTTCGCCGCCCAGCAGTACGTCCTCGACTCCAGTGCGGAGCTCGCCGGGCTGGTGCTCAGCGGCACCACGACGCTGGACCTGCTGGAGCCCGCGCTCGACCTCGACGGGCCGACCGACCTCTCGGCGTTCAACGCGCCGTTCGCGCCGGCCCGCACCGACTACGACTGGCTCTCGCGCGACGAGGCCCAGGTCGACGCCTACGTAGCCGACCCGCGCTGCGGCTTCGGGCTGTCGGCGCCGGACAACAAGCAGATGTTCGTCTCCGCCCGCCGGATGGCCGACCCCGAGCAGCTGCGGCAGGTCCGCACCGACCTGCCCGTGTACGTCGTCGTCGGGGACGCCGATCCGCTGAACGCCCAGCTGGCGCTGGTGCACGCACTGGTGCAGCGGCTGCGGGAGACCGGGCTGGAGGACGTCACCCTGCAGGCCTACGAGGGCGCCCGCCACGAGGTCTTCAACGAGACGAACCGGGCCGAGGTCGTCGCCGACCTGCTCGCCTGGCTGGACCGAGTCGTCCCCGCCCGCTGAGCCCTGGACAGCGCGACCCGCGTCCGCGACGCTCCAGCCGTGAGCGAGAGCCCGTACGCGATCCCGGCCGAGGACCTGTTCATCCCCGTGGCCGCTGCCGACCAGGTGGAGTCCGTGGCCGAGCCGCGGCAGTCGGTCGCGACGTGGTCCGGTGATCCGCTGCGCTACGCGGACGGGATGGCCGGCGACGCCGACGGGGACTGAGCCCAGCCGGTCCGGGTCATCGCCGACCGCCGACGGAGGAACTCCTCGACCGGCACCCCGGTCACGCCCGCCAGCCGGATCGAGGTGACCCGCCCGGTCGCGTCCCGGATCACCGGCACCCGCTCGCCCGGGGCGCCGAACCCCGGTTGGGGAGCGACCCGGAGCGTGTCGGCGTCGAGCACCTGGAGCTCCTCGGTCCCGGGCAGCGGGTCCGGGGCCAGCGGCCGCACCAGGACCAGCCGCCCGCCCAGCTCGGCGACGTCCTCCATGCCCCAGAGCGAGGCGAACCGGCCGGTGAACGCCGACAGCGGCGGAGCTCCCGCCGGGGGCGCGGGGACCTCGGCCCGCGGGTCCAGCGCGACGTCGACCAGCTTCACCAGACCGACGGCGAGGTCGTGCGCCGGACCGTCGATGGCGTTGGTGAGCACGCTGACCACGAGCCCGCCCACCGGGTCGACCAGCGTCAGCGTGATGTGCCCCGGATACCCGCCGCTGTGCCCGACCAGCTCCCGCTCGCCCACGGTCATGAGCTGCAGCCCGACGCCGTAGCGGCCCACCTCGGCGCCGTAGGCGGTCACCACCGACTCCAGCCGCTGCATCAGCCGCTTCGAGTCGTCGGTCAGCAGCCGCTCGTCGCCCAGGACGTGTGCCGCTCCGTAGGCCGAGAGCTCCTCGGCGGTGGAGAAGAACCCGGTGGCCGGGGCGAGAGCGCGGGTGTCGACGTGCTCGATGACCTCGCGGGTGTCCTCGCCCAGCAGCAGGCCGGTGTGGCCGGCCGCGTACTCCCCGGCCCGGGCGGGGTCGTACTCGGCGCCGGTGCGGACCAGGCCCAGCGGCTCGAGGATCGCCGTCCGGCAGTGGTCGGCGAACGAGCTGCCGGTCACCGTCTCGATCGCCAGGCCGACCAGCGCGTAACCGAGGTTGGAGTACTTGAAGTGCTCGTTGCGCTGGTGCACGGCGCCGGCCCGGACGACGGCGGCCACGACCTGGGCGCGGTCGGGGAACGGCGTGCCGAGCTGCCAGAAGTCGGCCTGCTCGCCGTCCCGGACCACGCCCGCCTGGTGGCCGAGCAGCTCGCGGACGGTCACGGCCGCGACCGGTGAACCGACGAGTTCGGGCACGTGCAGGGCGATCGGGTCGTCCAGCCGCATCCGGCCGGCCTCGACCAGCTGCAGGACGGCGGTGGCGGTGAACGTCTTCGAGTGCGAGGCGATGCGGAACAGGTGGGTGGTCGTGAGCGGTGTGCCGGACCCGGCGTCGGCGACCCCGATCGCGGCCGACAGCACCAGCTCCCCGCCGGAGCGGATGGCCACCTGGACACCCGGCACGCGGCGGTGGGCGGCCTGCGCCTCCACCCACGAGCGCAGGTATCCGGCGGCCGCGCGGGCGGTGGCCGTCTGCGCGGCGAGCCGGTCGGGAGAGCCGGTCACCATCCCCGGGGCAGCGACTTCTGGTTCTCGCGCCGGGCCCAGCCGAGCACCGCGGTGCCGACGAAGAACAGCGCCCCGATCACGGCGAGCCAGAACAACCCCTTGATCACCGCACCGACCACGGTGACGACGAGCCAGACCGCCAGCAGGACTGCGAGGAGGCGCAGCATCGGTTTCCTCCGGAGGGTGGGGTGGACGGCGACCACCCCACCCTAGGCCCGCGTGGCTAGCAGCCGACCCCGGTCAGGTCGTCGTCCCGCACCGCACCCTCGGCGGTGGTCACGGAGTAGCCGAAGTAGAAGCGACGACGAGCGCGACGGCGGCACCGGGGGCGAGTGCGGCACGGGGGAGCGGGCGGCGCATGCGGCTCTTCGACGACACGGTGGGCTGTGCCGTGTCCCAACGAGCCGAACCGGATCCGGTTACCCCTCGACACAGGTACTGCGGGAGGGGGCGGGGCAGACGAGGATCAGTGCATGCCCTACTCCGCAGCCGACGGCCGCTACGACTCCATGACCTACCGCCGCACCGGTCGCAGCGGACTGGACCTCCCGGTGATCAGCCTCGGGCTGTGGCACAACTTCGGCGACGACGTCCCGTTCGACCGGCAGCGGGCCATCCTGCGGCGGGCCTTCGACCTGGGCATCACGCACTTCGACCTGGCCAACAACTACGGCCCGCCCTACGGCTCGGCGGAGACCAACTTCGGCCGGCACCTCGACGACGACTTCCGGCCCTACCGTGACGAACTGGTCATCAGCACCAAGGCCGGCTACGACATGTGGCCGGGCCCCTACGGTCAGGGCGGCGGCTCGCGGAAGTACCTGCTGTCGAGCCTGGACCAGTCGCTGGCGCGCATGCGTCTCGAGTACGTGGACATCTTCTACTCGCACCGGCCCGACCCCACGACGCCGCTCGAGGAGACGATGGGGGCGCTGGACACCGCCGTCCGCTCCGGGAAGGCGCTCTACGCGGGCATCTCCTCCTACTCCCCGGAGGACACCGCGAAGGCAGCGGCGATCCTGGCCGATCTGGGCACGCCGCTGCTCATCCACCAGCCGTCGTACTCGATGCTCAACCGCTGGATCGAGACCGAGGGCCTGCTCGACACCCTCGCCGACGTCGGGGCGGGATGCATCGCCTTCTCCCCACTGGCACAGGGGATGCTCACCGACAAGTACCTGGGCGGCGTGCCCGAGGGGTCCCGCGCCAGCCAGGGCAAGTCGCTGTCGACCGACCTGCTGACCGACGAGGCGCTCGGCCACGTCCGCGCGCTGGACGAGATGGCGCGGGGTCGTGGGCAGAGCCTCGCCCAGATGGCGCTGGCGTGGGCGCTGCGCGACGAGCGGATGACGACCGTGCTGGTGGGGGCGAGCAGCGTCGGCCAGCTGGAGCAGAACGTGGGCGCACTGGCCGACCTGGAGTTCTCCGCCGACGAGCTGGCCGCGATCGACCAGCACGCCGTGGACGGTGGCATCGACCTCTGGGAGGCCCCCCGAACGGCGTGACCGCCGCGGCCCGGGGCGGGTGGCCCGGGGTGATCCGTGTCACGATCACGGTCGCAGCGCCGCCGCCCCGTCCTGCCGGACGAGAAAGTCCGGCAGTCCGCGTGACCGCCGGACGACGGGGGCGTTGGTGCACACCGGCGTGCCTCCCCGGTACGTCAGTCCTTCAGAGACGGGGGAGCAGCCGTGGCCGGCGACTCGGAGCAGCCGAACATCCTGCAGCGCCTCATCCAGTGGCGGGTGGGTGCAGCGATGGACCCGCAGCCGCCGAACGAGACGGTGATGAAGCTCCAGCAGCCGCTCGTCGACCTGCTGGAGAAGTACTACTTCCGGCTCGAGATCGAGGGCTGGGAGCGGGTGCCCGACCGCACATGCCTGGTCATCGGTGTGCACTCCGGCGGCGCGCTGACCATGGACGCCTGGACGCTGGTCCACGCCTGGCAGAAGCACTTCGAGGGCAGGCGGACCCTGCACGGCACCGCGCACGACGTGCTCATGGCGGCGCCGGGCCTGGGGGACTACTTCCGCGCGGTCGGCGTGATCGCCGCCAACCGGCAGAGCGTGGGCAAGGCCCTGGCGCAGGGTGAGGACGTCGTCGTCTGGCCCGGCGGGGAGGTGGACTCGATGCGCAGCTGGTGGAAGCGCGACATCGCCACGCTGGGCGGGCGCACCGGCTTCGTGAAGCAGGCCATCCGCTCCGGCGTCCCGATCCTGCCGGTGGCCACGGTCGGCGGCCACGACACGGTCTTCGTGCTCTCCGAGGGCAAGTGGCTGGCCAACGCCGTCGACAAGGTCACCGGGCTGAAGAAGACGTTGCGCGGCGCGAACCTGCCGGTCATCGCCGGCTTCCCGTTCCCGATCGCGGTGGAGATCCTGCCGGCGCACGTGCCGCTCCCGGCCAAGATCCGCACCGAGCTGCTCGATCCGATCGAGGTCGACACCGATCCCGAGCGCGCCGAGGACAAGGGCTACGTGCAGAAGATCTACGACGAGGTGGAGTCGGTCATCCAGGCGGGCATGGACCGGCTCGCGGCGAAGCGCACGCTTCCCGTGCTCGGCTGACGGAGGAGGGAGCAGTCATGGCGGCTCGGTACGAGTACAAGGTCGAGGAGATCCGCGAGGGGATGATCGGCGGCAAGATGTCCGGCGGGAAGCTGGAGAAGGTGCTCAACCAGCACGCCCGGGAGGGGTGGCAGCTGAAGGCCATCACGTCCGTCGAGGTGAAGGGGCGCATCGGGCCCGGCGGGGTCGAGGGCGTCCTCGTCGCCTTCGAGCGCCCGGTCGCGTGAGGCCGCAGGTCCTCGACGGCGAGCGGTGGGCGGCCGAGCACCCCGAGGGCATGCCGGTCGACCAGGCGTTCGCGCTGTTCGACGCCTTCCGGCCGGTCTCGGTGACGGAGATGATCGGCCGGTGGCGGGGGAGCGGGCTGCCCACCGGCTCGCCGCTGGACGGGCTGCTGGAGTCCTACGGTTGGTACGGCAAGGAGTTCCTCGACGCCGAGACCGTGCACCCGCTGCTGTTCAGCACCCGCTCCGGCCCGCGACCGGTCGACCCTGCGCTGATCCCGGTCAGCGTGCTGCGCGGCCGGCCCGGACTGGCGCACTCGCGGGCTGTGCGGGCCGCGTTCACCGCCGTCCGCCCGCTGCTGATCACCGCACGCCCGCGCGCCCGGCTCCGCGAGATCGAGCACCGCGGCGTGGTGACCGCGGCCATGGTCTACGACGCGCTGCCGATCATCGACGTCTTCCGGCGGGTGAGCGCCCGCACGGTGCTGGGTCTGATGGACCTCCGGGGGCTACCGGACCCGTTCTTCTTCGTCCTGCACCGCGACTGACGCCTCCGGCAGCAGCTCGGCCAGCAGTTCGCGCACCCGGCGTTCGATCTCGTCGCGGATCGGCCGCACCGCCTCGACGCCCTGGCCGGCCGGGTCGTCGAGCGGCCAGTCCAGGTAGCGCTTCCCGGGGAAGATCGGGCAGGCGTCGCCGCAGCCCATGGTGATGACGACGTCGGAGGACTCCACGGCGTCGGGAGTGAGCACCTTCGGCCGCTGGTCCGAGATGTCGATGCCCACCTCGGCCATCGCCCGCACGGCTGACGGGTTGACCTGGTCGCCGGGGACGGAACCGGCCGAGCGCACCTCGACGGCGTCGCCGGCGAGGGAACGCAGCCAGCCGGCGGCCATCTGGGACCGGCCGGCGTTGTGCACGCAGACGAACAGGACGGACGGGGTCATCGGGTGCTCCTCGGGATCGCGGGGACGGTCGGGTCGCCGGGAAACCAGCGGCGGGCGGCCCAGAGGGAGACGTAGACGAGCGCCACCAGCACCGGCACCTCGATCAGCGGACCGACGACGCCGGCGAGCGCCTGGCCGCTGGTGACGCCGAAGGTGCCGATGGCGACGGCGATCGCGAGCTCGAAGTTGTTGCCGGCCGCGGTGAACGCCAGGGTGGCGGTCTTCGCGTAGCCCAGCCGCAGCCGCATGCCGAGCAGGAACGAGCCGCCGAACATCAGCGCGAAGTAGGCCAGCAGGGGCAGCGCGATGCGGGCGACGTCCCAGGGCTGGGAGAGGATCGCGTCGCCCTGCAGCGCGAAGAGCATGACGATCGTGAACAGCAGCCCGTACAGCGCGACCGGGCCGATGCGGGGCAGGAAGCGCTCCTCGTACCAGGTGCGTCCCTTCCGCCGCTCACCCAGCGTGCGGGTCAGGAACCCGGCCACCAGCGGGATGCCGAGGAAGACCAGCACCGAGACGACGATGGCCCAGACGCTGAACTCCGCCGACGTCGTCGACAGGCCGAGCCAGCCGGGCAGGACCTGCAGGTAGAACCAGCCGAGGGCGGCGAAGGCCACGATCTGGAAGACCGAGTTGATGGCGACCAGCACCGCGGCGGCCTCCCGGTCACCGCAGGAGAGGTCGTTCCAGATCAGCACCATCGCGATGCAGCGCGCCAGGCCGACGATGATCAGGCCGGTCCGGTACTCGGGCAGGTCGGGCAGCAGCAGCCAGGCGAGGGCGAACATCAGCGCCGGGCCGAGCAGCCAGTTGAGCGCCAGCGAGGCTGCGAGCAGCTTCCGATCGCCGGTCACCCGGTCGAGCTCGGAGTACCGGACCTTCGCCAGCACGGGGTACATCATCAGCAGCAGCCCGATCGCGATGGGCAGGCTCACGTCGCCGACCTCGACGGCGCCCAGCGCGTCGTCCAGGCCGGGCACCCAGCGCCCCAGGGCCAGGCCCAGGGCCATGGCGGCGATGATCCAGACCGGCAGGAAGCGGTCGAGCGTGGACAGCTTCTGCAGCACCGGCGCGTCGGCCGGGACGTCGGTCCGCGCGGTCTCGCGGACGGCGTCGCTCATGCCGGCACCCGAGAGATGTCGAACAGGCTGGCGACGGCGGCCAGCGCGGAGGGCCTGACCGCGTAGTAGACCCACACGCCGCGCTTCTCCCGGTCGAGGAGGCCGGCCGAGTGCAGCACCTTGAGGTGGTGGCTGATCGTGGCCTGGGTCAGGTCGAAGGCGTCGTTGAGATCGCAGACGCAGGCCTCGCCGCTCCCGCCGGAGGCGATCAGGCTGACCAGGCGCAACCGCACCGGGTCGGCCAGCGCCTTCAGCAGGGGTGCGACCCGCTCGGCCTGGTCTGCCGACATCGCCGTGCCGGACAGCGGCGTGCAGCACGCCAGGACGGGGTCGCTCATGGTCGTCTCCTCGCATCGGACATCGGCGTCGATCATAGCGACACCCATCGTATTGACAAGCTTCGATGTCTGGTGTTCATTCTGCGTCCAGACATCGATGACCATCGATGTCATACCCCAGGAGGTCCTGATGTCCCGTGTCCAGCTCGCTCTCCGTGTCGCCGACCTCGAGGCGGCCGTGGAGTTCTACTCCCGCCTGTTCGGCACTCCGCCGGCCAAGCGCCGTCCCGGCTACGCCAACTTCGCCGTCGCCGAGCCGCCCCTGAAGCTGGTGCTGCTCGAGGGCGAGGCGGGGGAGCCCACCCGCATGGACCACCTCGGCGTCGAGGTCGCCTCGACGGAGGAGGTCACCGCTGCCACCTCGCGGCTGGCCGTTGCCGGCCTGGACACGCTGGAGGAGGCGGGCACGAGCTGCTGCTACGCCGTCCAGGACAAGGTCTGGGTCACCGGTCCCGGCGGCGAGCCGTGGGAGGTCTACACCGTCACCGGCGACGCCCGCCCCGACCTGGAGGGCGTGACGACGGCGGAGCCCGCGCCGGCCTGCTGCTGACCCGCGGGGCACCTGCCTGGCATGAGCTCGAGCCACACGAACTCGTGGTGATCAGCGCCTGATCGCCACGAGATCGTGTGATTCGGGGATGGTGGAGGGCGTGGACCCGGACGACGTCGCCGACGAGCTGTACGAGGTGCCGCCCGAGGACTTCGTCGCGGCGCGCACCGCCCGGCAGGACGAGGCGAAGGCCGCCGGCGACAAGGCGGTGGCCAAGGCGATCGGCGCGCTGCCCAAGCCGTCGACCGCGGCCTGGCTCTGCAACCTCCTCGTCCGCTCCCACCGCGAGGAGATCGAGGGCCTGGTGGAGCTCGGTGACCTGCTCCGCGACGCCCAGTCCACCCTGGCCGGTGACGAGCTCAAGGCGCTCAACCGGCAACGCTCCCAGCTCGTCGCCGCGCTCTCCCGGCAGGCGGCCGCCCTCGGCCGGCAGAGCGGACACGCCGTCAGCACCGCGGTGTCCGGTCAGGTTGAGGACACCCTGCGCGCGGCCATGGCCGATCCCGAGGCCGGTCGCGCGCTGCTGGCCGGCCGGCTCACCACCGCCATGTCCTACAGCGGCATGGGGGCGACCGGTGCACGGGCGGACCTCCGGCTGGTCCACCCGCCGAAGCCTGCGGCGGAGCGCGCGCCGGCGCCGAAGCCCCGCGACGGCAGCGCGGCCGAGCGTCGCCGGGCGGAGGAGGAGCGCCGTCGGCAGGAGGCGGAGGAGCGGCGGGCACGAGAGCTGGCCGAGGCCCGGCAGGCGCTGGAGGAGGCCGAGAGCGCCGCCGCGGAGGCCCGCGCCGCGGCCGAGGAGGAGCAGCGGGCGGCCGAGGCCGCCGACGACCGGCACGTCCGGACCCGCGCCCGCGTCGCCGAGCTGGCGGAGCAGCTGGCCGAGGCGGAGGAGCAGGCCGCCGAGGCCGACGCGGGGCTCAAGCGCGCCGAGCGCCGGCGCGGCACCGCCGAGCGCGAGGCGGCCGACGCCGCCGCGGTCCGCGACGCCGCGCGCGCCCGGGTGGCGGAACTGACCGAGGAGTAGTCAGCCCGTCGTCTTCCGCCCATCCAGCAACTCCCGCCGGATGTCGGCGTGGCCGGCGTGGCCGGCGTGGCCGGCGTGGCCGGCGTGCTGGGCGGTCTCGGCCACGATGTGCAGGAACACCCGGCGGGCCGAGCGGTGCGCCCCCGGCTCGAACCACGGGGAAGTTCACCGTGGTCTCCCCGCCAGCGCTGCGCGACCTGCTGGCGGAGTGCAGCGGGCGATACGCCCGAGCGGCTGCGGAGGACACCGCGCGCCCCTAGCGTGGGGCCATGACAGCGGAGCGTGCGCGGATCGCGATCGTCACCGGGTCGGAGTCGGGCATCGGACGGGCGACCGCGGTGGCCCTCGCCGAGCAGGGCTGCGACGTCGGCATCACCTGGTTCCAGGACCGCGAGGCGGGTGAGGCCACGGCCGAGGAGGTCCGGGCACTCGGGCGCCGGGCCGAGGTGTGGCAGCTGGACCTCACCCGGCTGCCGGACGCCGCGGACGTCGTCGACGAGCTCGCCGAGGCCCTGGGCGGCGTCGACGTCCTGGTCAACGTCGCGGGCACCGGGCACATGACCCCGCTGCTGGACCTGGACTTCGGCACCTGGCGCGAGGTGCTGGCCACCGACCTCGACGGCGCCTTCCTGTGCCTGCAGCGGGCCGCCCAGCGGATGGTGGCCGCCGGGAGAGGCGGCCGGATCGTCAACATCACCAGCGTGCACGAGCACGCCCCCCGGGTGGGGGCGGCCGGCTACTGCGCGGCCAAGGGTGGGTTGGGGCTGCTGACCAAGGTGGCGGCGCTCGAGCTCGCCGAGCACGGGATCACCGTCAACTCCGTCGCCCCGGGCGAGATCGCCACCGCGATGACCGGCCAGGAGGACGAGGACCCGACCGATGGCGGGCACGAGCGCCCAGGTGTGCCGCTGCGGCGGCCGGGGCACGCCCACGAGGTGGCCGCCGTCGTCGCCTTCCTCGCCTCTCCGGCCGCCGGCTACGTCACGGGAGCCTCGTGGGCCGTCGACGGCGGGATGCTGCAGATGGGTCCGATGGCCGGCTCCCATCTCGACAACGACGAGTGGCGCCGCGGCTGAGCCGCGGCGGCCATCCACTCAGGGAGGAGCCGGTATGACCGAGCCGATGGGTGAGGAAATCCGAGCCCTGGCCCGGCCGCTGCGGACTTCCGCGGACCTGGATCCGCTGATGCGGCGGATCGGGGACGCCCGCGTGGTGGCGATCGGGGAGGCCAGCCACGGCACCCACGAGTACTACGCCTGGCGTGCGGCCCTGACCCGCCGTCTGGTCGAGGAGAAGGGCTTCACCGGCGTCGCCGTCGAGGGGGACTGGCCCGACTGCTACCGGGTCAACCGCAGCGTGCGGCTGCGCCCAGGCGCCGACGAGGACCCGCGCGACGCACTCGACGCCTTCTCCCGGTGGCCCACCTGGATGTGGGCCAACGACGACGTCGTCGAGTTCTGCCGCTGGCTGCGGCAGCACAACGCGGCCCTGCCCGAGGACCGCCGGATCGGCTTCTACGGCATCGACGTCTACAGCCTCTGGGACTCGATGCACGCGCTGGTCGACTGGCTCGCCGAGCACGAGCCCGACCACGTCGAGCACGCGAAGCGGGCGCTGGCCTGCTTCGAGCCCTTCGGTGAGGACGGCGCCGAGTACGCCTTCGCCGGCCGGTTCGCCCCCACGTCGTGCGAACAGGCGGCGGTCGACCTCCTCCGCTCGCTGTGCGAGGAGCGCGGGAACGCCGAGGCGGAGGCCGACGCGGAGGCGCGGTTCTCCGCCGAGCAGAACGCCGCGGTGGTGGTCGACGCGGAGCGGTACTACCGGGCCATGGTGCGGGGCTCGGCGGAGTCGTGGAACGTGCGCGACGTGCACATGGCCGACACCCTCGACCGGTTGCTCGACCACGCCGGCCCCAAGGTCGTGGTGTGGGAGCACAACACCCACATCGGCGATGCCCGCGCCACCGACATGGCCGACCACGGGATGACCAACGTCGGTCAGCTGCTGCGCGAGCGGCACGGCACCGACGACGTCGTCCTGGTCGGCTTCGGCGGGTACCGGGGCGGCGTGATCGCGGGCACGGAGTGGGGCGCGCAGATGGAGCCGATGACCGTGCCCCCGGCGCGTCCCGGGAGCCTGGAGGCCCGGATCCACGACGCCGTGGCCGACGACGCGCTGTTCGTGTTCCCGCGCGGCGAGCGGCCCGGGTGGCTCCGCCGCCGGCTGGACCACCGGGCCATCGGCGTGGTCTACCGGCCGTCGCGGGAGACGTGGGGCAACTACGTGCCCACGGTCCTGGGCGACCGGTACGACGCGTTCCTCCACCTGGAGGACACGACGCCCCTGCGGCCGCTCCACCTCGAAAACGCCGACGAGCACGTGCCCGTCGCGGCGTTCGGCGCATGAGCGCGCCCGGGTCCGCGTCGTCGGGCCGTCTCGACAGCCGTCCCACGGCCACGCCGCTCGGCGACCCGTGGCCGGCCGGGGTGCACGAGCTCGACCTGGGCGGCGGAGCCGAGGTGCTGCTGGCGGTCCCGCCGGGGGAGCCGTCCCCGCGGCCGCTGCTGGTCTTCTTCCACGGCGCCGGCGGGGAGCCGCGGCAGAGCCTGGGGGCCGTGGGGCAGGCGGCGGCGGAACGCGGCGTCCTGGTGCTGGCGCCGCGCTCGGCAGCGGCCACCTGGGACCTCATCACCGGCGGCCTGGGCCGCGACGTCGCCGTCCTCGACGCAGCGCTCGGCGAGGTCACCCGGCATGTGGCGGTCTCCCGGTGCGCCGTCGGCGGCTTCTCCGACGGGGCGTCCTACGCCCTGTCGATCGGCCCGGCCAACGGCGACCTGTTCGACGCCGTGCTCGCCTTCTCCCCGGGATTCGCCGGGCCGCCGGTGCAGGTCGGCCGGCCGCGGATCTGGATAACCCACGGCACCGGTGACCGGGTCCTTCCCGTCGATCGCTGTGGCCGGCGGCTGGCGGCGGTGTTCGGTGGTGCCGGGTTCGACGTCACCTACGACGAGTTCGACGGAGGGCACGTCGTGCGGCCGGTCGGGGTCACCGACGCGCTGGACTGGTGGCTGGGCCCGGCCTGACCGTCACATGGAGCGGGTCTCGCCGGCCCGGTCGGCGAAGGCGTCGGTGGTCCGTCCCTCCAGGGCGGCGGTGACCTGTTCCCGGTGGTGCCGGACCATCCCGGTGTCCGTCGGGCCCCAGTCTCCGGACCACTCGCCGGCGACCAGGTCGGCGACCCGGGCCACGTCGGCCCGCTGGTGGTCGTCCCGGCAGGCGACGGCGACGTCGCGCAGCATGCGCAGCAGGGCGGCGATCAACGTGGGTTCGCTCGCGCCGAACCGGGCGACCTGACCGGCAGCCAGCTCCAGGTAGTACCGCAGGTCCCGGTCGGGGACGATCGCCCGGCCGACACCGTCCTCGTCCTCGTGCAGCGTCGCGCCCAGGTGGCGGCCGGCGAGCCTGACCAGCAGATCGGCCATGTGACCGATCGCCGTGGCCGCCGTGACCGGGTCGTTGATGGACGGCGACATGGCCTTGACGGCGATGTCCTCGAGCTGCCGGAACCCGAACCCGGCATCCTGGTCGATCGTGCGCTCGTTGTTGAGGACGACGGCGGCGTGCACGGCGTCGTCGAGCTCCTCGGACCGGCACCACACCGTCGCCAGCGGCGTGCCGATCGTGACCTGGTCACCGGGGCGGACCTCGATGCGGACGAGCCCGTCGTGGTCCCCTGCCGCGGCCACGAGCGTGCCGACGTCGAGCACCTCGACGAAGCCGCTGCCGGACGCGCAGACCAGTCGTCCCTGGCTCGCGTCGAGGTCCAGCTCGTCGGGCGACCGCTGCCCGTGGCCGTCGTAGGGACCGTAGAAGGTCTCGATCGCCCGGCGGGCGTCGTTGTGCACCCGGGTCATCATGGTGTCGACGCGGAGCATCCGGGCCATGTGGCTGATGAACGCCAGCAGCGCGCCCACGGAGGCGACGCCGAGCAGCGCCGCGACCAGGCACACGAGCGTCGGCACCGGTTGGGAGCTGTTCACCCCGCGCAGGCCGGAGACCGCGAAGACGAAGGTCGCCACCAGGATCGACAGCACCCGCTTGGTGACGCCGTCGCGGACGAAGTCGCGCAGCAGCCGGGGGGAGAACTGCTGGGAGGCCAGCTGCAGGGCCACGATCGTGATGCTGAACGTCAGGGTCGCGATGGTGACCGCGGCCGTGGCCACCATCTGCAGCAGCGATCCGGCGGCGCTGGTGTCGGCCGGCCAGAGAGCGGCGAGGAACCCGCCGCGCGGCTCCACCATGCCGAGGGCCCACCCCGCCACGGTCGCGACCGAGCCGCTGACGGCCGGCCAGAACCACAGCGGCCCTCGGGACCGCGCGGCACTCTCCTGTCCCCGACGACCTGCCATGTGCGGCGCCTACCCCGCTGCCGGGGTGGTGCACGCATGGCATCGGCCGGGCCGGTCCGGCCGATGCCTGCGAGGGATCAGGCCGACTCCCGGTTGGTCGGGTCCCCGCCCTGCGGAGAGGTGTTCTTCGGGCCGCCGGTCTTGGAGACCTCCCAGCCGTTGCCCAGCGCCTCCAGCGCCAGCCGGCCGTACACCTGCTGCTGGGTCGCGACGCGCTCCGAACGGCCCCGGCCGAGGAAGCTCACCATCCAGTGCAGGACGGTGGTGACCCGGCTCTTGAAGCCCACGATGTACATGAGGTGCACGACCAGCCACAGCACCCAGGCGATGAAGCCGCTGAACTTGAACTTGCCGATGTCGGCGACGGCGGAGAACCGCGAGATCGTCGCCATGGAGCCCTTGTCGAAGTACGTGAAGGGCTTCGGCTGCGGAGCCTTGCCGGTCGCCCGCCGCTTGATGGTCTCCGCGGCGTAGCGCCCGCCCTGGATGGCCACCTGGGCGACGCCGGGCAGCTTGGTCAGCGCCATCATGTCGCCGACGACGTGGATCTCGGGGTGGCCGGGCAGCGTCAGGTCCGGCTGCACCGAGATGCGCCCGGCGCGATCGACCTCGGCCCCGGTCTGCTCCCCGAGGATCCGGCCGAGGCCGCTGGCCTGGACGCCCGCGGCCCAGATCTTGGTGGCCGCCTGGATGCGGCGGACCTGGCCGTCGGAGTCCTTGACCTCGAGCCCGTCGGCGTCGACGTCGGTCACCATCGCGCCGAGCTGGACCTCGACGCCGATCTCGTTGAGCTGGCGGCGGGCGCGGTCGCCGAGCTTCTTGCCGAAGGAGGGGAGGACGGCGGGGGCGGCGTCGAGCAGGACGACCCGTGCGCCGGTCGGGTTGATGCTGCGGAAGTCCCGGCGCAGCGTGCGGCGGGCCAGCTCGGCGATCTGGCCGGCCATCTCCACGCCGGTGGGGCCCGCGCCGACGACGACGAAGGTCAGCAGCCGGTCGATCTCGGCCGGGTCGGTGGCGATCTCGGCGAGCTCGAAGGCGCCGAAGATCCGGCCCCGCAGCTCCAGGGCGTCGTCGATGCTCTTCATGCCGGGCGCGAACTCGGCGAACTGGTCGTTGCCGAAGTAGGACTGACCGGCGCCCGCGGCCACGATCAGCTCGTCGTACTCGTACACCGTCGCGCGCCCGAGGATCTCCGAGGTCACGGTGCGGTTGTCGACGTCGATGGTGGTGACCTCGCCGAGCACCACGCGGGCGTTCTTCTGCCGGCGCAGGATCTCGCGCGTGGCCGGGGCGATCTCGCCCTCGGAGAGGATGCCGGTGGCCACCTGGTAGAGCAGGGGCTGGAACAGGTGCTGGGCCGTCTTGCCGATGAGCGTGATGTCCACCGGGGCCTTCGCGAGCGCCCGGGCGGCGAAGAGGCCACCGAAGCCCGAACCCACGATGACGACGCGCGGCCGGCCGCCGGTCGGGAAGCTCGGGACGTCTGCCTGCGCTGGTGATGTCGTCATGATGATTTATCCTCCCACTCGGGCGCGAGCCTGCCTGCGCACCCCGGCGAGATGCAGCTCACAGTGCATGCCGCCTGGCTCGCGGAGGCGGCGCCGGCCCGGTAGACCCCTCGGGGTGCCTGCTCCGGTGTCCGTCGTGCTGGTTCCCGGTCTGGGGCTCGATGAACGTTCCTCTCGCCGGTTGCGGGAGATTTCGCCCGGCGAGGTCGTGCTGCTGCCCGGCATGGGACGACCGGAGCCGGTCCCGGGCCTCGACGACCTCGCCGCCGAGCTGCGCGCCGCGCTGCCCGGCGGACCGGTCGTCCTGGTGGGCCACTCGCAGAGCTGCCAGGTGGTGGCCGCCGCGGCCCACGACCCCCGGGTCACCGGCGTCGTGCTGTGCGGTCCGACCACCGATCCCCGGACGCGCCCGCTCCGGGTGCTGGCGTGGCGCTGGCTGCGGACCGCGGGAGCCGAGCCGTGGTGGCAGGTGCCGCTGGTCCTGCGGCAGTGGTGGCACACCGGCCCTCGGGCCATGGCGGCGCTGTGGCGGACGGCCGCACCCGACCGGATCGAGGCGCGGCTGGTCGGGCTGCCGGTGCCCGTCGTCGTCGTGCGCGGCAGCCGTGATGCCCTCTGCCCGGACGACTGGGCTCGGCGGGTCGCGGCCGCGGCGCCGCGGGGGGAGCTCGTCGAACTCCCCGGCGCGGCGCACATGACCCCGCAGACCCACCCCACCGAGATCGTGGACGTCCTCCGCCACATGACGTGAGGAAACGGCCCTGGTGACGTGCTGGAACGGCCACCCTTCAGGGACCCGCGCCGAGCTTGCGAGGTGCGGGGAGAAGGGTGGTCCTTCTACTGGCCGTCGGTGCGGCCCCGGACCTCCGCGTAGCGCTCGCGCACGTGCGCCGCCGGTGCCGCGTCGAACTCCTGCAGCCCCGGCTGGGCCCACTCAGGAGCGGCGTCTGCACCCGAGAGCACCCAGGCCGCCTGGCGCGCGGCACCGTCGGCGACGTACTCGCCCGGCGGCGGCACGAGCACCGGTCGGCCGAAGATGCCGGGCGCCAGCTGCTGGACGGCGGGGGAGCGGGCCGCGCCGCCGATGAGCAGCACCCGCTCCACGGCGACCCCCTGGGCGACGACGGCCTCGATGCCGTCGGCCAGCCCGCACAGCAGCCCCTCGATCGCGGCCCGGGCCCAGTGCGCCGGCGTCGAGGACCGCAGGGTGAGGCCGTGCACCGACCCCGTGGCGTTCGGCAGGTTCGGCGTCCGCTCGCCCTCCAGGTAGGGCACGAGCACCAGCCCGGCGGCGCCCGAGGGGGCCGACAGCGCCAGGTCCGACAGCGTCGCGTGGTCGACGCCGAGGAGTGCCGCGGCGGCGTCGAGCACCCGGGCGGCGTTCATGGTGGCCACCAGCGGCAGGTGGTTTCCGGTGGCGTCGGCGAAGCCGGCGACGGTGCCGGTCACGTCGGCGACGGCGGTGGGCGTCACCGCGGACACCACGCCGGAGGTACCGATGGAGACGACGACGTCGCCGGGCCGGGCGGCCAGGCCCAGCGCCGCGGCGGCGTTGTCGCCGGTGCCGGGGCCCAGCACCGCGCGTCCGTCGGCGAGGGTGCCGACGCGCTCGGCCGGTCCGGCGACCCGGGGAACGGCGGGCCGGCGCCCGCGCAGGGCGTGCTCGAGCAGGTCGAGCCGGTACTCGCCGGTGCGCGCCGACCAGTAGGCCGTGCCGCTGGCGTCGCCGCGGTCGGTGACCAGGCTGCCGAGGTCGCGGTCGGCCGACAGCCGCCAGGTGAGCCAGTCGTGGGGAAGGCAGACGGCGGCGGTGCGGTCGGCGTTGGCGGGCTCGGCATCGGCCAGCCACCGCAGCTTCGTGGCGGTGAACGACGCCACGGGGACCAGGCCCACGGCGTCGGCCCACGCGCGCCGCCCGGCGCCCTCGTCGCCGTCGCCGAGCTCGCGGATCAGGTCGGCCGCGGCCGGTGCGGAGCGGACGTCGTTCCACAGCAGGGCGTCGCGGACGACCTCGCCGTCGGCATCCAGGCAGACCATGCCGTGCTGCTGACCGCCGACGGCCAGCGCCTCGACGTCGTCCAACCCACCGGCCTGGGCGGCCGCGGCCCGGAAGGCCTCCTCCCAGGCCTGCGGCGCGACCTCGGTCCCGGCCGGGTGGGGCGCGCGGCCGGAGCGGACGAGCTCGCCGGTCGCGGCGTCGCGCACCACGACCTTGCAGGCCTGCGTGGACGTGTCGACGCCCGCGACGAGGGTCATCGGGGGGAGCCGGCAGCGGCCGGACGGGGTCGCGGCGAGCACATGGAGGTCATGGGTCCGGGACCTTAGGCGGCTCCTGCGGACCCCGCGAGAGCGACTCGTCTTGACCGACTGCGGCTCCGCCCCTAATTTGTTTGCGCAACCGACAAATATCGGACGGGCAGCGAGGAGGTGGGCATGGCCGAGGAACCGCCGCTCTACGACGGCTCGTCGGAACGCCGTGCCCCCGCCGACCAGGCGACCGTCCGGCGCAACAACCTCGGGCTGGTCCTGCGGCACCTCCGCGACCACGGCCCGCGCTCCCGCGCTCGCATCGCCCAGGAGACCGGCCTGAACAAGGCCACCGTGTCCAGCCTGGTGGCCGAGCTCGCGGAGCGGCGGCTGGTGAGCGCCGGGGAGGTCGACCGGGCCGGCTCGGTGGGGCGCCCCGGCCTCATCGTGCACCTGGACGGGCGGTCCGTCTGCGGGATCGGCGTCGAGCTCAACGTCGACTACGTCGCCGTCCTGGTGCTCGACCTGCGCGGCGAGGTGCTGTTCGAGCGCCGGCACGCCATCGACATCCCCTCGCTCGGGGCCGAGGAGACCCTGGACGCCGTGGCGCGCGCGGTGACCGAGGCCGTCACCGCGGCGGGGGAGGCCGGCGCCCGGCCGACCGGGGCGACCGTGGCGGTCGCCGGCCTGGTCCGAAGCGTCGACGGCGTCGTCACCCTGGCGCCCAACATCGGCTGGCGCGACGTCGCGGTGCTCGACGGGCTGCGGTCCCGGCTCGCCGTCGACTTCCCGATCCGGGTGGAGAACGACGCCAACCTCTCGGCGATCGCGGAGTGGGCCATGGGTGCCGAGGCCCGCACCCCCGACCTCGTCTATTTGACCGGTGAGGTCGGTGTCGGCGGCGGCGTCATCGTCGCGGGCCGGCTGCTCCGCGGCGCGGGCGGGCTGTCCGGCGAGGTCGGCCACACGTCGCTGGGCGATCCGGACGTCGTCTGCGGGTGCGGGCGGCGCGGCTGCTGGGAGACCGTCGTCGGCCTGGCCGCGCTGCTGCGCGCGGCCGCCGATCCCGGCGACCCCGTGCGCGATCCCGGCCGGGACCTCGAGACCCGGCTGGCGGAGGTGGCCCGGCGTGCGCAGGCCGGCGACCGGCGGACGCTCGACGCCCTCCGCCAGGTCGGCACCTCGCTGGGCACCGGGGCGGCTGTGCTGATCAACGTGTTCAACCCCCGGGTGGTGCTGCTCGGCGGCTACTTCGCCGTGCTGGGCAACTTCCTGATGGAACCGCTGCTCGCCGAGCTCGACGCGCGGGTGCTCGGCCCCGGCATGGCCGGAGCGCGCGTCGTGCTCTCCACCCTCGGCTTCACCGCCGCCGTCCGGGGCGGCGCGCACGTCGCCCTCGAGTCGGTCTTCGACGACCCCACGCTCGTGGCCGAACCGCTGCTCGGCCCCGCGGCTGCCCGCTGACGAACCCGCTCATCCACCAGGTCGTCGACCTGGTGTCCACGCCCGACCCGGACGGAGAACCACCCATGACCGACCGCTACACGCCCACCGCGGACGACAAGTTCAGCTTCGGCCTCTGGACCGTGGGCTGGCAGGGAGTCGACGTCTTCGGTGGCCCGGTGCGCCCGGCGCTCGACCCGGTGGAGTCGGTGCACCGGCTCGCCGAGCTGGGTGCCGCCGCGGTCACGTTCCACGACGACGACCTCGTTCCCGATGACGCCACCCGCGACGCCACCCTCGAGCGGTTCAAGAAGGCGCTCGCCGAGACCGGCATGGGCGTCGAGATGGCCACGACCAACCTCTTCGGCGCGCCGGTCTTCAAGGACGGCGGCTTCACCGCCAACGACCGCGCCGTCCGCCGGTACGCGATCGCCAAGGTGCTGCGCAACATCGACCTGGCCGCCGAGCTGGGCGCCAAGACCTACGTGCTGTGGGGCGGTCGCGAGGGTGCGGAGTCCGGGGGCAGCAAGGACGTCTCCGCCGCGCTCGACCGCTACAAGGAGGGCCTGGACGTCCTCTGCTCCTACGTGCGGGAGAAGGGCTACGACATGCGCTTCGCGCTGGAGCCCAAGCCCAACGAGCCGCGTGGCGACATCCTGCTGCCGACCATCGGCCACGCCATCGCCTTCATCAACTCACTCGAGGAGCCGACCCGCGTCGGCCTCAACCCCGAGGTCGGGCACGAGGAGATGGCCGGGCTGAACTTCGCCCAGGGCATCGCCCAGGCGCTGTGGCACGACAAGCTCTTCCACGTCGACCTCAACGGCCAGCACGGCCCGCGCTTCGACCAGGACCTGCGCTTCGGTGCGGGCAACCTGCGCGGCGCCTTCTGGACCGTGGACACCCTGCTGGGCGCGGGCTCCGGCAAGGCCTACGACGGCTACCTGCACTTCGACTACAAGCCGCCGCGCACCGAGGACATCGAGGGCGTGTGGGAGACCGCTCGCGCCTGCATGCGCAACTACCTGATCCTCAAGGAGAAGGCACAGGCGTTCCGGGCCGACCCGGAGGTCGCCGAGGCGCTGGAGGCAGCCCGCGTCGCCGAGCTCGCCGTCTCGACCCTGGGCGAGGGCGAGTCGCTGGACGCCCTGCGCGACGAGGCCCACGACCCCGAGACCCTCGGCGCCCGTGGCCTGCAGTTCGAGCGGCTGGACCAGCTGGCGATGGAGCACCTGCTCGGCGTCCGCTGAGCCGCACCGGAGCGGGCGGGCGGGGTCACGGCCCGCCCGCTCCGGTCAGGCCCGCCGTCGGCTCGCTCCGACGGCCAGCACGGTGAGGACGACGATCGCGGCGACCTCGACCCAGAACGTCTCCCACCACAGCGGCGCCGCGGTGCTCTCCACGAAGCCGAACAGCCCCACGGTGGTCGAGAGCACCAGCGCCGCCAGGCTTCCCGCGGCCGCCAGCGCGCCGGCGACGGCGACCCAGCGCAGCAGGCCGCCCACAGGGAGCAGGAGCAGCGCCGCGAGCACGAACCCGGCGACGGCGTTGGCCAGGAAGCCCGGCCCGACGACGGCGATGTCGCGGTAGCCGTCCCCCCACAGGTCGGCGTGGATCCAGGCCATCGCTGCGAGAAGCACCGCACCGATCAGGCGCAGCGGCCACACCAGGGCCATCAGGTGACCTGGACGGTCAGTTCCATGCCCATCGAGCGGTGGTTGCCGATGGAGCAGTAGAAGACGTACTCACCGGCCTCGAGGTCGACGGTGACGGTGGCCGACTCGCCCGGTCCCAGGATGTCGGAGGCAGCCACGTCCTCGCCGTCGCGCTCCACCACCAGGTCGTGGGTGGCGCTGCCGTCGTTGACGACCTCGATCTCGTAGCTGCCGGCGCTGAGCTCCTGCTCCGCCACGGCGATGCTGAAGTCGTCCTCGGTCGCCGTGATGGTCTGGACGGCGCTCTCCGAGCCGGCAGCACCCGAGCTCGTCGCCGGTGCGGACGCCTCGCTCGACCGGGGGGCGGCGTCGGTGCCGTCCATGCCGCCGCTGCAGGCGGAGACCGCCGCGAGGGCGCCGGAGAGCAGGGCAGCCGCGGCGATGCGGCGGGGGCGGTGGGAGGTGCGGGACATGGGGCACTCCTCGGATCGGCGGGCCCACCCGCTGGGCTGCGCGCGGGCCCCGCTCACCCCGCAGCGGTGACTCGGGTCGCCCGGGATGTCAGGCGTTCGTCCGCGGGGGCCGATCCGGATGGGTCAGCCCGCCGCACCAGTCGGTGACGATGCCGAGGACCTCGGCGTCGACCGGGGAGCGCAGCTCCTTCTTGTAGGCGCTCAGCGAGGCGGCGCCGGACTGCCGACGCAGCGTGTGCGTCAGCTCGGGGACCAGGTGGGTCTCCACCGGGCCGCGCACGGTCGCGGCGAGGACGGCGAGGTCGTCCGGCTTCACCTGCAGGTCCTTGGCGCCGGTCAGCGCGAGAACCGGCATCGTGACGGCGCGCAGGTCCTCACGCGGGTCGTGAGCCATGAACTCGTGAAACCACCGGGCGTTGAGCCGGGCCCCTCCGATCCGGGCGACGTCGGTGGTGGTGGCCCGGATGCGCTCGTGGTTGGCCGCCACCTTCTTCTCCAGGTCGACGCGCAGGAGGCGGAGCAGCGCGCGCACCGGGGCCGGCAGCGTGGGCGCGATCTGGCGGGCCTGCCAGCGCAGCAGCTCCCGGGGGTCGCGCTCATCGCGAGCAGCACGAGGCCGGCCACCGGCGCGCCGCCCGCGGCGAGTGAGGCGGCCAGGATCGCGCCTTCGCTGCGCCCGGCGACCACCACGCGGTCGCCGTCGACCTCCGGCCGGGAGCGCAGGGCTTCCAGTGCGGCGCCGAGGTCGTCGACGTTGTGCTGGAGGCCGGCGGCGCGCCAGTCGCCGGGGCTCCCGCCGACCCCGCGCTTGTCGTAGCGGAGCGAGGCGATCCCCGCCTCGGCCAGCGCGCACGCGAGCTGCCGGGTGACGTCGAAGCGCGCCCCGTCGGTGGTTGGAGTCGCGGTCGAGCGGGCCGGAGCCGGCCGCCAGCAGGACGGCGGGAGCGGGCGGGGGCGTGTCGGGCAGCGTCAGCGTGCCGGCCAGAGGCGCCGGGCCGGACACCTGCACGGGGAGGGAGCGCACGTCAGCGGGGGAGGGTGAGCGCCGCCGCGACTGCGGTGGCGTCGTCGGTGCCGATG
>NZ_POQU01000050.1 GCF_002938425.1 Blastococcus atacamensis
TATCTCTTTTTTTTTTTTGTTTTTAGTTTTTCTATTTGTATGTTGGATGTTTCGCGCTTGTTTTTTATCTGGTCCGCCTACCTCTGTCATCACACCTCTAGTCCTCGTCGTCAGCGTCAGTCGGGTAGAAGAGACAGCGCCGGGACGTCCTGCGCGCCACGGCCGCCGAGCGCGGACTGGACGCCGTCCTCGTCACCAACCTGCTCAACGTCCGGTACCTGACCGGCTTCACCGGCTCCAACGGCGCCCTGCTCGTGCGCACCGACGGCGGGGACCTGTTCGGCACCGACGGCCGCTACACCACGCAGGCATCGACCCAGGTGCCCGACGTCGAGCTGCTGGTCGACCGGGCCACCGTCGCGGCGCTGGCCCGGGAAGCGGTCCGTCGCGGCGCCGGCCGACTGGGCTACGAGTCCCACGACCTCACCGTCGACGGGCTGCACGGCCTGGAGCGGGTGCTGTCCGACGCCGCCGCGGGCGCGACGGTGCCGGAGCTGGCCTCGGTCCGCCGCGCGGTCGAGGCGCAGCGCGCCATCAAGGACGACGACGAGATCGAGTCGCTGCGCCGGGCCTGCGCCGTGGCCGACCAGGCGCTGGCCGAGCTGGCCGCCGAGGGTGCGCTGCGCCCCGGTCGCACGGAGCTGCAGGTGGGGCGCGAGCTCGACGCCCGCATGCTGGCGCTGGGTGCGGAGGCACCCTCGTTCGAGACGATCGTCGCCACCGGCGCGAACTCCGCCATCCCGCACCACCGGCCCGACGCCACGGTCCTGCGCGAGGGCGACTTCCTCAAGCTCGACTTCGGCGCGACCGTCGATGGCTACCACTCGGACATGACCCGCACCCTCGTGCTGGGCGGACGTCGGGGTGTGGCGGCCGACTGGCAGCGCGAGGTCTACGAGCTCGTCGCGGCGTCGCAGGCGGCCGGCCGGGCGGCCCTCGCCGTCGGTGCGGACGTCGTCGCGGTGGACTCCGCGGCCCGCGACGTGATCGTCGCGGCCGGCCACGGGGAGCACTTCCCACACGGTCTCGGGCACGGCGTGGGGCTGGAGATCCACGAGGCGCCGGGCATCGGCCAGCTGGGCGCGGGTAGTCTGGCCGCCGGCATGGCCGTCACCGTGGAGCCGGGGGTGTACCTCCCGGGGCACGGTGGTGTCCGGATCGAGGACACCTTGATCGTCACGGACGACGCGCCCGAGTTGTTGACCCTCACGAGCAAGGAACTGCTGGTCCTCTAGATGGCTACCACCAACGACCTGAAGAACGGCATCGTCCTCAACCTGGACGGCCAGCTCTGGACCGTCACCGACTTCCAGCACGTCAAGCCCGGCAAGGGTGGCGCCTTCGTGCGCACCACGCTGAAGAACGTGCTCTCGGGCAAGGTCGTGGACAAGACCTTCAACGCCGGCACGAAGGTCGAGACGGCCACCGTGGACAAGCGGTCGATGACCTACCTCTACAAGGAGGGCACCGACTTCGTCTTCATGGACGGCGACACCTTCGAGCAGATCTACGTGCCGGCTCAGACCGTGGGTGGCGGCGCGGACTACCTGCTCGACAACACCGAGGTCACCGTCGCGGTGCACGAGGGCACGGCGCTCTACGTCGAGCTGCCGGTGACGATGGAGCTCGTCGTCGAGCACACCGACCCGGGCCTGCAGGGCGACCGCTCCACCGGTGGCACGAAGCCCGCCACCCTGGAGACCGGCGCGCAGATCCAGGTGCCGCTGTTCATCTCCACGGGCGAGAAGCTCAAGGTCGACACCCGCGACGGCCGGTACCTCGGCCGCGTCAACTGATCGCGCCCGTCATGACCTCGACCCGCCCTCCCCGCTGATGGCTGCGCGCACCAAGGCCCGCAAGCGCGCCGTCGACGTCCTCTACGAGGCCGACGTCCGCGGCCGGGAGCGACGGGAGCTGCTCCGCGAGCGGGTCGCCGACGGCAACCCGCCGGTGCCCGACCACGCCGTCCGGCTGGTCGAGGGCGTCGAGGAGCACGGCGCCCGCATCGACGAGCTGATCGAGACCCACACCTCGGGCTGGTCGCTGGACCGGCTGCCCGACGTCGACCGCGCGATCCTGCGGATGGCGACCTACGAGCTGCTGTGGGTCGACGACGTGCCCGACGCCGTCGTGATCGACGAGGCGGTGGAGCTGGCCAAGGCGCTGTCCACCGACGAGTCCCCGAAGTACGTCAACGGCGTGCTGGGCGCGATCCTCGCCGCCGAGGTCCCGACCGCGTAGCTGTCTTGTGGCGCCGAGTGGGGCCCGGAGGGTTCCGCGCAGGCGCGACGGACTCGCTCGTCGGCAGCCGGGACGCCTCCTGGTCGCGGTGTCGTCCGGAGGACGACGATGTCACTGCAGGTCGCGGCGGGCGAACAGCCAGACGCCGATCCCGACGATCACCGCGGCGTACACGCCGACGACCAGCCCGCCGTGCAGGTTGGTGACCAGGTAGGACGGCGGTTCCGCGGTGTACGCGGCGTCCCAGTCGTAGATCCGGGTGCCGCCCGGGAGCACGAGGGCGACGGTGTTCACCATCAGGCTCCAGCGCTCGGCCGCCATGCCGATGAAGGCGCGCAGCATGCCCTCGAGGATGGCGAAGTAGACGAACGCGATACCCAGCGCGGCGCCGGTGTTGCGGGTCAGGTTCGCCAGGCCGAAGCCGAGCAGCGCGACCAGCACGGTGAGCAGGACCGCGCGCCCCTGCGCGGCCAGCAGTTCCGACCAGAACCCGTCGGCGAGCTCGCGTCCGGAGCCGGCGGCGGCGTCGAGGATCCAGGCCATGGCGAGCCAGGCGGCTTGCGCGGCCAGGCCGATGACGGCGGCAGCGATCGCCAGCACGCCGAGCTTGGCGCCCATCACCTTCAGCCGGTTCGGCACCCAGAACAGCAGCGCGACGATCGACCGGTTGGACCACTCCGCGCCGATCCAGGTGGCGCCCACGAGGAACGCGAGCACAGCCGCGCCGGCGGCGGCACTCATGGCGCCGGGGATCGCCGTCGAGCCGAGGTCGAAGGGCTGCACCGTGAGGAAGTCCTCCACCTGCAACGGCGGCCCGCAGAAGTCGGCGGTCGGCTGCCCGGCCGCCTCGGCGCAGTCCTCGCGCCACTGCTCGTCGGCGTCGAGCGCCTGCTCGTAGTTCGCCTCGGCGGCGGCGTAGTCCGCAGCGGTCGGGTGGTCGAACGAGAGCAGCCCGATGCCGATGGCGCCCAGCCAGCCCAGGACGGCAAGCCCGAGCAGCACCTGGATGAAGCGGCGCGTCGCGAACCGCAGGAGCTCGCTGCGCAGGAGGGAACCCGTGCCCCGTGTCCCCTCGGGCCCGGGCGGCGCCTTCGGCTGCTGCGTCGCGGCGCTCACGCCTGCCCTCCGGTGATGGCGAGGAAGGCGCTCTCCAGGTCGGGGGTCACGCGGACCAGCTCCTCGACGTAGTGGCCGCGCTCGGCGAGCACGCGGGTGATGGCCCCCGGAGCGGGCGCGCCGTGCACGAGCACCTGGCCGTCCGGAGCGGGGGAGACGGAGTAGCCGGCGGCGGCGAGCACCGCGGCCGCAGCGGCGGGGTCGGGAACGGTCACGCGGACGTCGCCGGAGCCCGCCCGGGACAGCACCTCGGACACCGGGCCGGAGGCGACCTGCCGGCCGCGCGCGAGGATGGTGACCGAGTCGCACATCTGCTGCACCTCGCTCAGCAGGTGGGAGCTGACCAGCACCGTCGTCCGGCCGTCGTGCCCCAGGCGCCGGACGAGCTCGCGCACGTCACGGATGCCCGCCGGGTCCAGGCCGTTGCTCGGCTCGTCCAGGATCAGCAACCGGGGCGCCTTGAGCAGGGCCGCGGCGATGCCCAGCCGCTGCTTCATGCCGAGGGAATAGCCCTTGAACCGGTCGCCGGCGCGGTCGCGCAGGTCGACCAGCTCCAGGCACTCCTCGATCCGGGAGCGGGGGACGCCCGCGGCCTCGGCGAGCAGGCGCAGGTTCATCCGCCCCGACAGGCCGGGCGAGAAGAGCGGGGTCTCCACCAGGGCGCCGACGTCGGCGATGACGCCGGGGAGCTCGGCGGGCACCGGGCGGTCGAGCAGCAGCATCCCGCCGGCACCCGGGTCGGGGCGGACCAGGCCCAGCAGCACACGGATCGACGTCGTCTTGCCCGACCCGTTCGGCCCCAGCAGCCCGTGCACGCCGCCGGAGGCCACGGTCATGTGCAGGTCGTCGAGCGCCCGGAACGGCTGACCGCCGCGCCGGCGGTAGGTCTTCGAGACGCCCACCATCTCCACTGCCGGCATGCGGGGTTCCTCCCAGCGAGCGGGCACGTCGCCCGAGGTGCGAGCACCCTGGCACAACGATGCAGCGGGAGGACAGCGTCCGGCGCGCGTGTCGGAACCGGCCGTCCCCGGAAACGGCGGAGGGCCCCTGCCGCGGTGCGGCAGGGGCCCTCCTCATCGGTTCAGCGCGGCGAGCGCCGGCGGTCACCCCAGGAGTCGTCGACGTCCTCCTCGAGGTCGTCGTCCCCGCCGGAGCCGACGATGCCCTCCAGGCCGGGGGAGAGCACACCCCACTCGATCAGCCGCGAGGTGAGCTCGTCGGGGCTCATGTCGTAGATGATCGCCAGCGACTTGAGGTCCTCCGCGCGGATGGAGAGGACCTTGCCGTTGTAGTCGTGCCGCTGTGCCTGGATGGTCGAGGCGTAGCGGGCCAGCGGGCCGGCCTCGTCCGCGGGCAGCGAACCGAGCGACTCGAGGTTCAGCACGATCTTGTTGGTCGAGGTGACCGCGGAGCTGGGCCGGGGGTCGGGCAGCAGCTCGGAGACCGGCACGCCGTAGAAGACGGCGAGCTCGGAGAGGCGCTGCACGGTGACCGCGCGGTCGCCTCGTTCGTAGGACCCGACGACGACCGCCTTCCAGCGGCCGTGCGACTTGTCCTCCACGCCCTGCAGGGACAGGCCCTGCTGATTGCGGATCGCGCGGAGCCGGGCGCCGAGGGCCCGTGAGTAGTCGGTGCTCATCGCTGTCTGCTCACTGTCCGTCGTCTCGGAAGGGTGCTGGTCGTCACGCAGCGTACTGGTGAAGCCTGGATCACAACAGGCGGCCTGCCCCTCCCGAGGAGGGTGATCGCGCAGCCACGCACGGTGGGCGGCCGGGCCGCCGACCTGGGGCGCGACCTGGCCCGGCGGCGGTCGCGGAGGCCGCGTGCAGTACCGTCGCACCCGGTCCGACCACTCCTTTAACGACCCGTCCAGTGAGGCGGGGAAGGAGGCCTGATGGCCCGCACTCCCGAGCCTGCCCGGAGCCCGTCTCCCGGCAGCGCCCCCGGCACCCTGCTCACCGGCGCCGACGTCGCCCGCGTCATCGACCGCATCGCGCACCAGCTCATCGAGCGCGCGGCCTCGGTGACCGCCGGCCGGGACGCTCCCGCCGGCGACGCGACCGGCCTCTCCTCGCTGGTGCTGGTCGGCATCCCCACGCGCGGCGCCCCCCTGGCCCGCCGCCTGGCCGCCCGCATCGAGGCGTTCTCCGGGATCACCGTCGACGTGGGCACCGTCGACATCACGCTGTACCGCGACGACCTGCGACTGCGCGGCGTCCGGGCGCTGGAGTCGACCGTGCTCCCCGACGGCGGCATCGACGACCGGCTCGTGGTGCTCGTCGACGACGTGCTGTTCTCCGGCCGGTCGGTGCGCGCGGCGCTCGACGCCCTGCGCGACCTGGGCCGGCCGCACTCGGTGCAGCTGGCGGTCCTCGTCGACCGGGGGCACCGCGAGCTGCCGATCCGGGCCGACTACGTGGGCAAGAACGTGCCGACGTCGCGGTCCCAGCAGGTCCGCGTGCACCTTGCGGAGACCGACGGCGTGGACGAGGTGCTCGTGACCGAGGGGGAGAGCCAGTGAAGCGGCACCTGCTGGAGGCCGCCGACCTCGACCGGGACGACGCAACGCTGGTGCTCGACACAGCGGCGCAGATCGAGCAGGCCCTGGCCGGCCGGGAGGTCAAGAAGCTCCCCACCCTCCGCGGGCGCACCGTGGTCAACCTCTTCTACGAGGACTCCACCCGGACCCGGATCTCCTTCGAGCTGGCGGCCAAGCGCCTGAGCGCCGACGTCATCAACTTCTCGGCCAAGGGCAGCAGCGTCTCCAAGGGCGAGAGCCTCAAGGACACCGCGCTGACGCTGGAGGCGATGGGCGCCGACGGCGTCGTCGTCCGGCACTCCGCCTCCGGCGCCCCGCACCGGCTGGCGAACTGGGTGCGCGGCAGCGTCGTCAACGCCGGCGACGGCACCCACGAGCACCCGACCCAGGCGCTGCTGGACGCGTACACGATCCGGCACCGGCTGGGCCGGCTCGACGGGGTGCGCGTGACCATCGTCGGCGACGTGCTGCACAGCCGGGTCGCCCGCTCCAACGTCGTCCTGCTGCAGACCCTGGGCGCCGAGGTCACGCTGGTCGCTCCGCCGACGCTGCTGCCGGTGGGCGTGGGCAGCTGGCCCGCGGAGGTCGGCTACGACCTGGACGCCGTGCTGCCCAAGAGCGACGTCGTGATGATGCTGCGGGTGCAGGGCGAGCGGATGAACGCCTCGTTCTTCCCGAGCGCCCGCGAGTACAGCCGCCGCTACGGGCTGGACGCCCGGCGGATGGCCGCGCTGCCCGACGACGCCATCGTCATGCACCCGGGGCCCATGAACCGCGGCATGGAGATCGCCGCCGAGGTGGCCGACTCCGTCCGCTCCACGATCGTCGAGCAGGTCGCCAACGGGGTGTCCGTGCGCATGGCCGTGCTCTACCTGCTGCTCGGAGGCGCTGCCCAGTGACCACCCACCTGATCAAGGGCGCCCGGCCCCTCGGCGGCGACGCCGTCGACATCCTGGTGGAGGACGGCCGGATCGCCGCCATCGGCGACTCGCTGGCCGCGACCGGCGCCGAGGTCGTCGAGGCCGGCGGGCTCATCGCCCTGCCCGGCCTGGTCGATCTGCACACCCACCTGCGCGAGCCGGGCCGCGAGGACGCCGAGACGGTGGAGACCGGCAGCCGGGCGGCGGCGCTCGGTGGGTTCACCGCGGTGCACGCCATGGCCAACACCGACCCGGTCGCCGACACCGCGGGCGTGGTCGAGCAGGTCTGGCGGCTCGGGCAGGAGGCCGGCCTGGTCGACGTCGTCCCGGTGGGCGCCGTCACCGTCGGCCTGAAGGGCGAGCGGCTGGCCGAGCTCGGCGCCATGGCCGACTCCGCCGCCCGCGTCCGGGTCTTCTCCGACGACGGGCACTGCGTCTCCGACCCCGCGCTCATGCGCCGGGCGCTGGAGTACGTGAAGGCCTTCGACGGCGTCGTCGCCCAGCACGCGGAGGAGCCGCGGCTGACCGTCGGCGCCCAGATGCACGAGGGCGACCGCTCGGCCCGGCTCGGGCTGACCGGCTGGCCGGCCGCGGCGGAGGAGGCGATCATCGCCCGCGACGTGCTGCTCGCCGAGCACGTCGGCGCGCGGCTGCACCTCTGCCACGTCTCGACGGCGGGGTCGGTGGAGATCCTGCGCTGGGCGAAGTCCCGCGGCGTCCAGGTCACCGCCGAGGTGACCCCTCACCACCTGCTGCTCACCGACGCCTGCGCGGAGTCCTACGACCCGGTGTTCAAGGTCAACCCGCCGCTGCGCACCGAGGCCGACATCGAGGCGCTGCGGGCCGGTCTGGCCGACGGCACGATCGACGCCGTCGGCACCGACCACGCCCCCCACGCGGTCGAGGACAAGGAGAGCGAGTGGGCGCAGGCCCGGCCCGGGATGCTGGGGCTGGAGCAGGCGCTCTCGGTGGTCATCGAGACGATGGTCGAGCCGGGCCGCCTCGACTGGGCCGGCGTCGCCGATCGCATGTCGGTGCGGCCCGCGCAGATCGGCCGCCTCGCCGAGCACGGTCGGCCGATCGCCCCGGGCGAGCCGGCCAACCTGGTGCTGCTGGACCCGGGTACCCGCGCGACGGTGGACCCCGCGGCGCTGGCCAGCCGCAGCCGCAACAGCCCCTATGCCGGCCGGGAACTCCCCGGCCGGGTGGTCGCGACGTTCCTCCGGGGGATCGCGACCGTTCTGGACGGAAAGGCAACACGGTGAGTGACGCGATCCTCGTGCTCGAGGACGGCAGGACGTTCCGGGGTGAGTCCTACGGCGCGACCGGGACGACGGTCGGCGAGGCGGTGTTCGCCACCGGCATGACCGGCTACCAGGAGACGCTGACCGACCCCAGCTACGCCGGTCAGATCGTGGCCATGACCGCACCCCACATCGGCAACACCGGGGTCAACGGCGAGGACGACGAGAGCCGTCGCATGTGGGTCGCCGGGTTCGTGGTGCGCGACCCCGCCCGGCGGCCGGCGAACTGGCGGGCCACCGGCAGCCTCGACGACGAGCTGACGGAGCAGGGCGTCGTCGGCATCAGCGGCATCGACACCCGGGCGCTGACCCGGCACCTGCGCGACCGGGGTGCGATGCGCGCCGGCATCAGCACCGAGCTGGACGCCGACGAGCTGCTGGCCCGGGTCACCGCCGCCGACAGCATGACCGGGGCCGACCTGGCGCCGACGGTGAGCACGGTTGAGGCCTACGTCGTCCCGGCGGTGGGGGAGAAGCGGTTCACGATCGCCGCCCTCGACCTCGGCATCAAGACCGCCACCCCCCGCCACCTGGCCGAGCTCGGCGTCGAGACCCACGTGCTGCCCTCCACGGCCACCGCCGAGGAACTGCTCGCCGCCGGCCCCGACGGGGTCTTCCTCTCCAACGGCCCGGGCGACCCGGCAGCCGCGGACTACGCCGTCGACGCCGTCAAGGGCGTGCTCGACGCCGGCCGGCCGCTGTTCGGCATCTGCTTCGGCAACCAGATCCTCGGCCGCGCGCTGGGCCTGGGCACCTACAAGCTGCAGTTCGGCCACCGCGGGCTGAACCAGCCCGTGCTCGACCGGGTCAGCGGCACCGTCCGCGTGACCAGCCACAACCACGGGTTCGCGGTCGACGCGCCGCTGGACCGGCCCACCGACACCCCCTACGGGCAGGTGGAGGTCAGCCACGTCGGCCTCAACGACGACGTCGTGGAGGGCCTGCGCTGCCTGGAGGTGCCGGCGTTCAGCGTGCAGTTCCACCCCGAGTCCGCCGCCGGACCGCACGACGCCGCGCCGCTGTTCCAGCGCTTCGTCGACCTCATGGAGTCCGCCCGGGACGGGGAGGCCCGCGCCGGCGGACCCGCGCCGGTCGTCGAGCACAGCACCGGGGAGAAGAACTGATGCCCAAGCGCACCGACATCGAGCACGTCATGGTCATCGGCTCCGGGCCGATCCTCATCGGGCAGGCGGCGGAGTTCGACTACTCCGGCACCCAGGCCTGCCGCGTGCTCCGGGCCGAGGGCCTGCGGGTCAGCCTGGTCAACAGCAACCCGGCGACGATCATGACCGACCCGGAGATCGCCGACGCCACCTACGTCGAGCCGCTGACGCCGGAGTTCGTGGAGAAGGTCATCGCCAAGGAGCGCCCCGACGCGCTGCTGGCCACCCTCGGCGGGCAGACCGCGCTCAACATCGCCATCGGGCTGTACGAGAACGGCGTCCTGGAGAAGTACGGCGTGCAGCTGATCGGCGCCGACGTCGACGCGATCAACCGCGGCGAGGACCGGCAGAAGTTCAAGGACATCGTCCGGTCCATCGGCGCCGACGCCCCGCGGTCCCGGGTGTGCTCCACCGTCGAGGAGGCGATCGAGACCGCCGAGGAGGTCGGCTACCCGGTCGTCATCCGCCCGAGCTTCACCATGGGCGGCCTGGGTTCGGGCTTCGCCACCGACGAGGCGATGCTGCGCCGCATGGCCTCCCACGGCCTGGCCGACTCCCCGGTGCACACCGTGCTCATCGAGGAGTCCGTGCTCGGCTGGAAGGAGTACGAGCTCGAGCTGATGCGCGACCGCAGCGACAACGTGGTCGTCATCTGCTCGATCGAGAACATCGACGCGATGGGCGTGCACACCGGTGACTCGGTGACCGTCGCCCCGGCGATGACGCTCACCGACGTCGAGTACCAGCGCATGCGCGACGTCGGCATCGCCGTGCTGCGCGAGGTCGGCGTCGACACCGGCGGCTGCAACATCCAGTTCGCGGTCAACCCGGCCGACGGGCGCCTGGTCGTGATCGAGATGAACCCGCGGGTCTCCCGGTCCAGCGCGCTGGCGTCCAAGGCCACCGGCTTCCCGATCGCCAAGATCGCGGCAAAGCTCGCCATCGGCTACACGCTCGACGAGATCACCAACGACATCACCGGCGTCACCCCGGCAGCCTTCGAGCCGACGCTGGACTACGTCGTCGTGAAGATCCCGCGGTTCGCGTTCGAGAAGTTCCCGGGTGCGGACCCGCGGCTGACCACGACGATGAAGAGCGTCGGCGAGGTCATGTCGATGGGCCGCAACTTCGCCGAGGCGCTGGGCAAAGCCATGCGGTCGACGGAGACCAAGGCGTCCGGCTTCTGGACTGATGGGGTCGGCGGGGCGGGTGGAATCGCCGCCCCCGACCACCGCTCGGCCGACGAGCTGCTGGAGGCGCTGCGCACCCCCGTGGACGGCCGGCTCTACACGGCGGAGGCGGCCCTGGCCGCCGGCGCCACCGTCGAGGACGTCGCGGCGGCCAGTGGTTTCGATCCCTGGTTCGTCGACCAGATCGCGCTGGTCCGCGAGATCGGCGACGCGGTCCGGGAGGCGCCGTCGCTCACCCCGGAGCTGCTCCGGCGGGCCAAGCGACACGGATTGAGCGACCGGCAGATCGCGGCCCTGCGTCCCGAGCTCGCCGGTGAGGACGGCGTCCGTGCGCTGCGCTGGCGCCTCGGCGTGCGGCCGGTCTACAAGACGGTCGACACCTGCGCGGCGGAGTTCGCGGCCCGCACGCCGTACCACTACTCGTCCTACGACGAGGAGACCGAGGTGCAGCCGCGGGAGAAGCCGGCGGTGCTGATCCTCGGGTCGGGGCCGAACCGGATCGGGCAGGGCATCGAGTTCGACTACTCCTGCGTGCACGCCGTCATGGCCCTGCAGGACGCCGGCTACGAGGCGGTGATGGTCAACTGCAACCCCGAGACCGTCTCCACCGACTACGACACCGCCGACCGGCTCTACTTCGAGCCGCTGACGTTCGAGGACGTCCTCGAGGTGGTGGAGGCCGAGCGCGCGGCCGGTCCGGTCGCCGGGGTCATCTGCACTCTGGGCGGGCAGACGCCGCTGGGTCTGGCGCAGCGGCTCAAGGACGCCGGCGTGCCGGTGCTGGGCACCTCGCCGGAGGCCATCGACGACGCCGAGCACCGCGGGGCCTTCTCCCGCGTGCTCGCCGACACCGGGCTGCTCGCGCCCAAGCACGGCACCGCCACGACCTACGCCGAGGCGCACGAGATCGCCTCGTCGATCGGCTACCCGGTGCTCGTGCGGCCCTCCTACGTCCTGGGCGGGCGCGGCATGGAGATCGTCTACGACGACGCCACGCTCGAGGCCTACATCGCCAAGGCCACCGACGTCAGCCCCGCCCACCCGGTGCTGGTCGACCGGTTCCTGGAGGACGCCGTCGAGATCGACGTCGACGCCCTCTACGACGGCACCGACCTCTACCTGGGTGGCGTCATGGAGCACATCGAGGAGGCCGGCATCCACTCCGGTGACTCGGCGTGCGCGCTGCCGCCGATCACCCTGGGGTCGGCCGACCTGCTGAAGATCCGTGCCGCCACCGAGAAGCTGGCCGCGCGGATCGGGGTCCGCGGGCTGATGAACGTCCAGTACGCGATCAAGGACGACATCCTCTACGTGATCGAGGCCAACCCCCGGGCCAGTCGCACGGTGCCGTTCGTCTCCAAGGCCACGGCGGTCCAGTTGGCCAAGGCCGCGGCCCGGATCGCGGTGGGGGAGACCATCGTCGAGCTGCGCGCCGCCGGCGTGCTGCCCGCGACCGGCGATGGCACCGACCTGCCCCAGGACGCGCCGATCGCGGTGAAGGAGGCGGTCCTGCCCTTCCACCGGTTCCGCACCGTCGAGGGCTACGGCGTGGACACCGTGCTCTCGCCGGAGATGAAGTCCACCGGGGAGGTCATGGGCCTCGACGCCGAGTTCGGCACCGCCTTCGCCAAGTCGCAGGCCGCCGCGTACGGGTCGCTCCCGACCGAGGGCACGGTCTTCGTGTCCCTGGCCAACCGGGACAAGCGCTCGGCGGTCTTCCCGATCAAGCGGCTGGCCGACCTCGGCTTCAGGCTGCTGGCCACCGCCGGCACCGCCCAGGTGCTGCGCCGCCACGGGGTGGCGGCCGAGGTGGTCGGCAAGTACAGCGAGGGCCCGGGCAACGTGGTGGAGGCGATCCAGGCCGGCGACGTCGACCTGGTCTTCAACACCCCCTTCGGGGCGCCGGGCAACAGCGGCCCCCGCCTGGACGGCTACGAGATCCGCACCGCCGCGGTGAGCGCCGGGATCCCGTGCATCACGACCGTCCAGGGGATGGCGGCCGCGGTGCAGGGCATCGAGGCGCTGCGCCGTGGCGACATCGGGGTGCGCAGCCTGCAGGAGGTGCACGCGGCCCTGGCCGGTGGCACGCACGGCGGCCCGAGCACCTTCGCGGGGACCGGGGCGTGACGACGACGTCGTCGCCGGACGCCGTCCGGCGCCTGCGCGACGACGTCGTCGGCCGGGGCCTGGTCGAGGTCCTGCCGGCCGCCTTCCTGGCCGGGGTCACCCGGTTCGGCCGGCCGCCGGCGGCGGAACTCGACGTGCTCACCGCGGACGCGACCGCCCTGGCCGGGCGGCTCGCGGCCGGCGACGTCGGCGACGGGGACCTGCCGCTGCTGACCCGGGTGCTGCACGTCGCCGGCCACGCCGACCTGCTGGCCGCGCACGGGGTGCCGGGTCCGGCCTACGACGTCCTCGGCTCCTTCCGGGAGAACCTCACCCGGCCGCTGGGCCCCCGGCAGACCGAGCGGCCGACGGCGGGCGCCCGGCGCTGGCCGCTGCTCGGACGCACGGTCGGCTTCCCGATCGGCGTACCCGCCTGCGTGCTCAACGGCAGCGAGGCGTGGGTGCGGCACAACGTCGCCAACGGCTGGAACGTGCTGACCTATAAGACCGTGCGCGGCCGGGCGCACCCGGCCAACGAACAGCCCAACTGGGTGTTCGCCGCCCGGGAGATCACCAGCCTGCAGCCCGGCGCCGACGCCGACGTCGTCGCCGACCCCTGGGACTGGGTGGCGCCGGGCTCCGCGACCGTCAGCAGCGTCAACTCCTTCGGGGTGCCCTCCCCGGCGCCGGAGGAGTGGATGGCCGACCTGGAGCGGGCGCTGGCTGCCGTCGGCGACGAGCAGCTGCTGCTGGTGAGCGTCATGGGGGAGGGGGACGACCTCGCGGCGGACTTCGCCGGCACCGCGCTGATGGCCCAGGAGGCCGGTGCGCCGGTGGTGGAGCTCAACCTCTCCTGCCCGAACACGCTCGACCGGTCGGCGGCCGGGGTCAAGCCGCCGTTGTGCCTGGACGCCGACGCCACGGTCGCGGTCGTCGAGCACGTCCGCCGGTCGCTGGACGACCGCACCGGCCTGGTGGCCAAGCTCTCCTGGCTGGACGAGCCCTCGCTGGCCGCGCTGGTGCTGCGGCTGGCCCCCCTGGTCGACGGCGTCGCCGGGATCAACACCGTGCAGAGCCGGGTGCGGCGCAGCGACGGCACCCCGACCTTCCCGGGGCGCGAGCTGGCCGGGCTCTCCGGGATCGCGGTGCGCGAGCCGGCGCTGGACTTCACCCGCCGGCTGGTCGCCCTGCGGGAGGGGGGCGGGTTCCACTTCGACGTCCTCGCAATGGGCGGGGTCACCGACCCGGCGTCGTTCGAGGCGCTGTTCGCCGCCGGCGCCGACGCGGTGCAGTCCGCGGCCGGCGCGTTCGCCTCTCCTTTCCTGGCCCGCGACTGCATCGCGGCGCTGGCCGAGACCTTGCCCCGAGCCGTGGAGGCGCCATGACCGAGCCGGCCGTGACCGAGCCCTTCGGGAAGCGCCTGGCCGAGGCGGTGGCCGGCCGCGGACCGCTGTGCGTCGGCCTGGACCCGCACGAGCAGCTGCTGCTCGACTGGGGGGTCGGCGACGACCTCGACGGGCTCCGCCGGTTCACCGACGCGGTGGTCGAGGCGCTCGCCGGGTCGGTCTCGGTGCTCAAGCCGCAGATGGCGTTCTACGAGCGCTTCGGAGCGCGCGGCGCCGCGGTCCTCGAGGAGGCCGTCGCCGCCCTGCGGTCCGCCGGGGCGCTGGTGCTCCTGGACGCCAAGCGGGGTGACATCGGCTCCACGATGGCCGCCTACGCCGACTACCTGAGCGACCGCCACCCGATGCAGGTCGACGCCATGACCGTGAGCCCCTACCTCGGGCCGGAGTCGCTGGCGCCCGCTGTGAGCACCGCCGAGCGCTCCGGCGGCGGGTTGTTCGTGCTCGCCCGGACCTCGAACCCCGATGCGGCGACCTTCCAGCACGCGCGGGTGGGGGACCGAAGCGTCGCGCAGGCCGTCGTCGACACGGTGCGCGGCTGGAACACGCAGGGCGACATCTCCGGTGAGGAGAACGGCGGGTTCGGTCCCTTCCTGGGGTCCTTCGGGATCGTCGTCGGCGCCACGCTGGACGAGCTCGACGTGGACCTCGACGGGCTCCGCGGTCCGGTCCTCGCGCCCGGTCTCGGCGCCCAGGGCGGGACGATCGCCGACCTCCGCCGGCTCTTCGGGTCCGACCGCGCCGTCGTCCCCACGGTGTCCCGGGACGTCCTCGGTGCCGGCCCGGATCCGGTCGCGCTGCGTGCCGCCGCCGAGCGCTGGGCGGAGGCGATCGCGGCCTGAGGGCCGCCGCCGGGAGCGCGCGGTCGCCGGGCCCTATCCTCGGTGTTCGTGATGACGATCCCGACGAGCGTGGCGGAGGCGGTGGCCCGCGCCGGCGACGTGGCCCGCACCGTCGCGGAGCCGCTCGTCGAGCGGACCGACTCCGGGATCTGGCCGGCCGAGGCGGTGCGCGCGCTCCAGGAGGTCGGGCTCGGCGGCCTCACCGCGCCCCGCGCCGCGGGCGGCGCGGGTCTGGGCCTGCGCGGTGTCGCGGCCGTCTGCGAGGCGCTCGGGCGGGTGTGCGCCTCGACCGCCCTGTGCTTCGGGATGCACTGCGTCGCCACGGCGGTGCTGGCCGCGAAGCCGACCGACCGCCAACGCGCCGAGTTCATCGACGCCATCGTGGCCGGGCAGCACCTCACCACCCTCGCGCTGTCCGAGCCCGGGACCGGCGCGCAGTTCTGGCTGCCGCAGACCCGCATGACCCGCGACGCCGCCGGGCTGTGCGTCGCCGGGGAGAAGTCCTTCGTCACCAACGGGTCGCAGGCCGACTCGTACGTGGTGAGCACCGTCGCCGCCGACCCCGAGGCCCCGATGGGCCAGTTCTCCTGCGTGCTCGTCCCCGGGAACGCCGACGGGCTGACGTGGGGCCGGGAGTGGACCGGCATCGGCATGCGCGGCAATTCCAGCCGCGGCCTGCGGCTCGACGACGTCCGGCTCGGCGCCGAGCACCTGCTCGGTGCCGAGGGCGACCAGATCTGGTACGTCTTCGAGATCGTCGCCCCCTACTTCCTCATGGCCATGGCCGGCACCTACCTCGGGGTCGCGCAGGCCTCCCTGGACGAGGCGACGGCGCACCTGGGCCGGCGTGCCCACACGCACACCGGACGCCGACTCGCCGGCGAGCCGCTCCTGCAGCACCGGCTGGGCGTGCTGTGGGCCCAGGTCGAGCGCACCCGCCGACTGGTGCACTGGGCCGCGGAGGAGGGCGACTCGGGTGGCCCGGCCGCCCTGCCGGGCCTGACGTCGGCCAAGGCCGAGGTCGCGCAGTGCGCCGTCGAGGTGACCAACGAGGCCATGACGCTCGTGGGCGGCATCGGGTACCGCGACCGCTCGCCGCTGGAGCGCCACCTGCGGGACGCGCGGGCGGCCGACGTGATGAGCCCGACCACCGACATCCTGCGCACCTGGACGGGGCGGGCCGCCCTGGGCCTGCCGCTGCTGGGCGAGTGACCGGAGCCGACGTCCCCGGGCGGTGCGTCGTCGTGGATCCCTCCACCGATGAGGTCGCCACCCTGCGGGCGCTCACCGGCGTGGACCTGGTGTCGCCCGGCGAGCTGGATGCCCGGCTCGGATCGTCTCCCGAGCCGGTGGACCTGGTGGTCGTCGGATCGCTGGCCGGCAATCCGGTCGGGCTGGTGCAGCGCGCCCACCGGCTGGCGCCCGGGGCCTCGATCGCGGTCCTCCGCGAGGACGACCCCGCGCCGGTGCGGCGCCAGGTGTCCTACGCCCCGGGAGTGCCCCTCGACGTGCTCGTCGTCTCGGTCCGCGACGAGGACCTGGGAGTGCGACTGCGCCGGCTGAGGAACGCCGCCGTCGGACGGCGGCGGCACGCCGCCGTGCTGGCCGCGGTCACCCGGCGGGCCGCGGCCACCGTCGGCCCCGCGGCGCCCGCACCCGCGGCGGTGGGTTCGCTGCTGGAGCACGCGCCGATCGCCGTCCTGGTGATCGCCCCGACCGGCGAGCTGCTGGGCTGGAACCGCCGCGCCGAGCTGCTGCTCGACCTCGGGCAGACCTCTCCGGGCCATCCCGTCGACGAGGTGCTGCCCGGTGCCCTCGCGTACGTCGCCCAGCTCGTCGGCGCGGAGGCCGTGACCGGGAGCGCGACGCCGGCCCCGGCGCATCTGCGCATCGGCGACCGGGTGGACGTCGAGCTGACGGCGGTGCGGAGCCAGACCGACGAGGGACGCCCGGTGCTCCTGCTGCTCGCGGCCGACGTCACCGCGCACCGGGAGGCGGAGCGGGAGCGGGACCGCCTGGCCGACCAGGTGCAGCTGCTGGCCCGGGTGTCGGAGACGCTGGCCGGGTCCCTCGACGTCTCCGAGTCGGTGGCGCACCTGGCCGAGGTGCTGGTGCCCGCGCTGGCGGACTGGACCAGCATCCAGCTCCGCGAGCAGCGCGACCAGCTGGCCGGCGTCACCGTGCGGCACCACGAGCCGTCCCTGGCCCCGGTGGCGAGTGCGATGGAGTCGGTGATCGCCCGGCGGGCCGCGGGCAGCGAGGCGAGCCGGCGGGCGGCCGAGGGGAGCCCGGTCCTCGTCGCGGTCGTCGACGACGCCGTGCTCGACGCGCAGGTGCCCGACGACGAGCTCCGGGACCTGGTGGGCCGTCTCGGGGTGGTCAGCGCCCTGGCGGTCCCGATGCCGGGCCGCACCGGCATCCTCGGGTCGCTCCTGCTGTCCCGGGGTCCCGGGCGGCCGCGGTTCGGGGAGCCGGAGCTGGAGCTCGCGGTGGAGATCGGCCGGCGGGCCGGCATCGCGCTGGACAACGCGCGGCTCTACGCGGGACAGCGCCATGTGGCCACCGAGCTGCAACGCAGCCTGCTCACCGAGCCGCCGGAACTGGCCTCCGCCGAGATCGCCGTGCGCTACGTGGCCGCGGCGCAGGAGGCCCAGGTCGGCGGTGACTGGTACGACGCATTCGCCCAGCCCGACGGGGACCTGGTGCTGGTCATCGGCGACGTGGTCGGTCACGACACCCGTGCGGCGGCCGCCATGGGCCAGCTGCGCTCGCTCGTGCGCGGCATCGCCTTCACCACAGGGGACGACCCGGACGCCGTGCTCACCGCCGTCGACCTGGCGGTGGAGGGGCTGGACCTGGCCGCGATGGCCACCGCGCTCGTCGCCCAGCTCGGCCTCGGCCAGGAGTGGGGCGACGGCGCCACGGTGCGCTGGTCGAGCGCGGGACATCCGCCGCCGGTGCTCCTCGGTCCCGACGGCCGTGCCCGTCTGCTGGAGCCGGACTCCGGCCGTGCGGATCTGCTCCTGGGCGTCGACGCCACCAGCCGGCGGTCGCTGCACGCGGCGACGGTGCCGCCGGGCGGCGCGCTGCTGCTCTACACCGACGGCCTCGTCGAAGGACGCCGGCACACCCTCGACGAAGGGCTGTCCCGGCTGCTGAGCACGGTGGAGCGGCACGCGGCCGAGCGGCTGGACGACCTCTGCGACGCCGTGCTGGCCGAACTCGTCCCCGCCGGGGGTCAGGACGACGTCGCCCTGATCGCGGTCCGCGTGCGCGCTGCGCCCGCCATCGGTGGCTCCGGCGTGTCCGATCCACGGCGTGTCGGCCCCGGGTCCCGGACCTGCGGCGAGGCAGGCAATTCCGGAACGAAACCGGCTCGTCGACCGTCCTGACCTGCTCTGATCACGGTCGGTGACCAGCCGCGCTGGCTCGGTGGGCACCCCCTCGCGCCGTCGTCGAGCACATGTCGGCCGGACGGCATGTGACCTGCGAATTTGCCGAGTCCCACCAGGGCGGACAGGCTGCCAGAGCGAGTGCAGCACCTCGGTACCAGCGGAAACACCGTCGGACCACGAGCCGACGTCGACACGATTGGGTTGCACCATGCCCCTCCCTGACCTGTCCCCGGAACAACGCGCAGCAGCGCTGGAGAAGGCCGCCGCCGCGCGCAAGGCGCGCGCGGAGCTCCGCGAACGCCTCAAGAGCAAGGGTGCGACGGTCGGTGACGTCCTCAAGCAGGGCGAGACCGACGAGGTGATCGGCAAGATGCGCGTCTCGGCGGTCCTGGAGTCCCTGCCGGGAGTCGGCAAGGCCCGGGCTGCGAAGATCATGGAACGCCTGGAGATCTCCCCGACGCGGCGCGTGCGGGGTCTGGGCGCCAACCAGCGCCGTGCGCTGGAGTCCGAGTTCGGCGGCGACCAGGTCGTCTGACCCGGGCCGCAGGCGCACGCACGACCCGGGCGAGGACGACGAGTGGCAGCAGCGACACCGGCACGGCTGACCGTGCTCTCCGGACCCTCCGGGGTCGGCAAGGGCACCGTCGTCGCCGAGGTCCGGCGCCGGCACCCCGACGTGTGGGTGTCGGTGTCGGTCACCACTCGTCGTCCCCGGTCCGGCGAGGTGGACGGCGCCCACTACCACTTCGTCAGCGACGCGGAGTTCGACCGGTTGATCGCCACCGACGGTCTGCTGGAGTGGGCCCAGTACGCCGGCAACCGGTACGGCACCCCCGTGGAGCCGGTCCGGGCGCAGCTGGCGTCCGGCCGACCGGCCCTCCTGGAGATCGAGCTGCAGGGCGCCCGGCAGGTCCGTGCCCGGGCGCCGGAGGCGCAGCTGGTCTTCCTGGCCCCGCCGTCCTGGGCCGATCTGGTCAGCCGGCTGGCCGGCCGGGGCTCGGAATCGGCCGACGTGCAGTCCGAGCGGCTGCGCATCGCGCAGGCCGAGCTGGATTCCTCCGGGGAGTTCGACGTGGTGGTCGTCAACGACGACGTGGCCCGGGCCGCGGACGAATTGGTAGGATTGCTGACTGCGCCCTCGCCCGGACTGGTTCCGGGGGAGTAGCGCCCACGAGGAAGAGCTCCGCCGGTGGTCTCGCCGGCCGCTTCCTCCCGCCATCGAAAGAGGAGCACGCCCGCCCGTGTCCGGAGTCGCACCTGCCCCCGAGGGCATCACCAACCCGCCGATCGACGAGCTGCTCGAGCGCACCAGCAGCAAGTACGGCCTGGTCATCTTCGCCGCCAAGCGCGCGCGCCAGATCAACGCCTACTACAGCCAGCTCTCCGAGGGGCTCCTCGAGTACGTCGGCCCCCTGGTCGACACCGCTCCCCAGGAGAAGCCCCTGTCGATCGCGCTGCGCGAGATCAACGAGGGCCTGCTGGCCCACACCGCCGGCGAGAACTGACGAAGGATCCCCTCGCCCCCACGCCTCGCACGCTCGGCGCGGGGCCCGGCGAGGGGGCCGTTCCAGTCCGTCACCAGGATTGATGAGAAGGCACCCGGCACCTGCCGGGTGCCTTCTCGTGTGGGGAGGATGACGTCGTGAGTCGGATCGTGCTGGGTGTCAGCGGGGGCGTCGCCGCCTACAAGGCCGCGCTGCTGGTGCGCGCGTTCACCGAGGCGGGACACGACGTCCGCGTCGTCCCCACGCCGAGCGCGCTCAACTTCGTCGGCGCCGCGACCTTCGAGGCGCTCTCGGGCAACCCGGTGAACACCGACGTCTGGACCGACGTGCCGGAGGTCGCGCACGTCCGGATCGGCCAGCACGCCGACCTCGTCGTCGTCGCCCCGGCCACGGCCGACCTGCTCGCCCGCGCCGCCATGGGCCGCGCCGACGACCTGCTCACCGCGACGCTGCTCACCGCGCACTGCCCGGTGGTGTTCGTGCCGGCCATGCACACCGAGATGTGGCTGCACCCCGCGACGCAGGAGAACGTCGCGACGCTGCGCCGCCGCGGTTCGGTCGTCCTCCCGCCCGCCGTCGGGCGGCTGACCGGTCCCGACTCCGGTCCCGGGCGGCTGCCCGAGCCGGCGGACATCGCCGCCCTGGCGACCGTGGTCCTCGACCAGGGCGCCGGTGCGCTGGCCCAGGACCTCAGCGGCCGGCGCGTCGTCATCAGCGCCGGCGGCACCCGGGAGCCGCTGGACCCGGTGCGCTACCTCGGCAACCGGTCCTCCGGCAAGCAGGGCTGGGCGCTGGCACGGGTCGCCGCGGCCCGGGGTGCCGACGTCGTCCTCGTGGCGGCCAACGTGGACCTCCCCGCGCCGTTCGGCGTGCGGGTCGTGCCCGTCGGCACCGCCGAGGAATTGCGCGCCGCGATGCTCGCGGAGTCCGAGGCCGCCGACGTGGTCGTGATGAGCGCCGCCGTGGCCGACTTCCGCCCGGCCCGGGTCGCCGCCACCAAGATGAAGAAGGGGTCGGCCAGCGAGCCGGACTCCGTCCCGCTGGTGCGCAATCCCGATGTGCTCGCCGAGCTGGTCACGAAGCGGCGCCCCGGGCAGCTCGTCGTCGGATTCGCCGCCGAGACCGGGGACGCGGACGGCGACGTGCTCGACCACGCCCGGGCGAAGCTCGCCCGCAAGGGCAGCGACCTCCTGGTCGTCAACGACGTCTCGGACGGGCAGGTCTTCGGCCGCGCGGACAACGCTGCCGTCGTGCTCGGGCACGACGGGTCCGCGACGGAGGTGCCGCGGGGCAGCAAGGACGCCGTCGCGGCCGGGATCTGGACCGCCGTGGGCCGTCGGCTCGGTCCGCCTCCGGAGGGCTGAGAGCACTCCATCGCGCCCGCTGTCGCACGCCGCCGGTAACGTGCGCACCCGGTGCCGACCAGACGGCCGGTCACCGCGCGCCCGCCGACACCCCAGGGAGTACCGAGTGCCACGCCGCCTCTTCACGTCCGAGTCGGTGACCGAGGGCCACCCGGACAAGATCGCCGACCAGATCAGCGACTCGATCCTGGACGCCATGCTGACCCAGGACCCGCGCAGCCGGGTCGCGGTCGAGACCCTCATCACCACCGGCCAGGTGCACATCGCCGGTGAGGTGACGACGGCCGGTTACGTCGACATCCCGGCGATCGTCCGCGAGACGGTGCTCGGCATCGGTTACGACTCGTCGCGCAAGGGCTTCGACGGGGCCTCCTGCGGCGTCAGCGTTTCCATCGGCGCGCAGTCCCCGGACATCGCGCAGGGCGTCGACACCGCCTACGAGGCGCGCACCTCCGGCGGCGCCGACGACGAGATCGAGCGCCAGGGCGCCGGCGACCAGGGCCTCATGTTCGGCTACGCCACCGACGAGACGCCCGAGCTGATGCCGCTGCCGATCGCCCTGGCCCACCGGCTGTCCCGCCGGCTGTCGGCCGTGCGCAAGGACGGCTCGGTGCCCTACCTGCGGCCCGACGGCAAGACCCAGGTCACCGTGGTCTACGAGGACGACCGCCCGGTCGCCGTCGACACCGTGGTGGTCTCCTCACAGCACGCCGAGGACATCTCGATCGAGACGCTCCTGACCCCCGACATCGAGGAGCTCGTGGTCGAGCCGGAGCTGGCCGCTCTCGGACTGCCGACCACCGGCCACCGGCTGCTGGTGAACCCGACCGGGAAGTTCGTCATCGGCGGTCCGATGGGCGACGCCGGGCTGACCGGCCGCAAGATCATCGTCGACACCTACGGCGGCATGGCCCGGCACGGCGGCGGCGCGTTCTCCGGCAAGGACCCGTCGAAGGTCGACCGCTCGGCCGCGTACGCCATGCGCTGGGTCGCGAAGAACGTCGTCGCCGCGGGGCTGGCCCGGCGGTGCGAGGTGCAGGTCGCCTACGCGATCGGCGCCGCCCACCCCGTCGGTCTGTTCGTGGAGACGTTCGGCACCGGGACGGTGGCCGACGAGGCGCTGGAGAAGGCGATCCCCACGGTGTTCGACCTGCGCCCCGGAGCGATCGTCCGCGATCTGGACCTGCTGCGGCCGATCTACCGGCCCACCGCCGCCTACGGGCACTTCGGGCGCACGGACCTCGATCTGCCGTGGGAGCGCCTGGACCGGGTCGAGGCGCTCCGCTCGGCCGTGGGGGCCTGACCCGCTGAGCACCCCCGTCCCACCCGACGACCCGGGCCGCCCGATGGTGGCCCGGGTCGTCGTGGACGTGCCCCTGGCACACCTGGACCGGCCCTTCGACTACGCCGTCCCGGACACGTTCGCCGACACGGTCCGCGCGGGCTGCCGGGTGCGGGTGCGGTTCCACGGCCGGCTGGTCGACGGGGTGGTGTGGGAGCTCGCCGACACCACCGACTTCGCCGGCACCCTGCAGCCCCTGTCGCACGTGCCCTCGGGTGAGCCGGTGCTCACGCCGCAGGTCGCCCGGCTGGTGCGCGCCGTCGCCGACCGGTACGCCGGGACCGCCAGCGATGTGCTCCGGCTGGCGCTGCCGCCGCGCCGCGCCGCGGCGGAGAAACGGGACGCACCCACCCCCGAGGCGTTGCCCGAGGCGCCCGATCCGGCCGGTTTCGCCCGTTACCCGGCCGGCCCGGCACTGCTGGCCGCCCTGGCCGAGGGGCGCGCGGCGCGGGCGGTGTGGACCGCGCTGCCCGGGGAGGACTGGCCGACCCGGCTGGTGGAGCTGTGCCGGGCGGCGTTGTCGGGACGGCGGGGGTCGCTGGTCGTCGTCCCCGACGGCAAGGACCTGGACCGGCTGACCGCGGCCGCCGAGCGACTGCTGCCCCAGCACTCGTTCACCGTGCTGCGCGCCGACGATTCCCCCGAGAAGCGCTATCGCCGGTTCCTCGCCGCGTCGCGCGGCGCCGCCCAGGTGGTCCTCGGCACGCGGGCGGCGATGTTCGCCCCCGTGCGCGATCTCGGCCTGGTCGTGGTCTGGGACGACGGCGACGACCTGCACGCCGACGAGCACGCGCCCTATCCGCACGCCCGGGACGTGCTGGTGCAGCGGGCCTGGCTGGACTCCTGTGCCGCGGTGGTGGCCGGGACCTCCCGCACCGCGGAGGCCGCGGTGCTCGTGGAGTCCGGATGGGCGCACGAGCTGGTGGCCGACCGCGCGGCCCTGCGCGCTGCCGCGCCGCGGGTGCAGGCGCTCGGCGACGACTTCGAGCTGGCTCGTGACCCGGCCGCCCGCTCGGCGCGGCTGCCGTCGCTGGCGCACACCGCCGCGCGCAGAGCCCTGGCCGACGGCGCTCCGGTGCTGGTGCAGGTGCCGCGTCGCGGCTACGTGCCCTCGCTGTCCTGCGCACGGTGCCGGGCGCCCGCCCGGTGCGCCCACTGCGCCGGGCCGCTCGGCATCTCGCCCCGGCCTGGCCCCGGTGGCGCCCGCATCCCGGCCTGCCGGTGGTGCGCCCGCCCCGCGGCCACCTTCGACTGCCCGCACTGCCACGGCACGAAGCTGCGGGCCGCCGTCATCGGCGAGACGCGGACCGCCGAGGAGCTGGCGCGTGCCTTCCCGGGCGCGGTCGTGCGCACCTCCGGGAGCAGCACCGGCGTGCTGGCCACCGTGCCGGCCGGGCCGGCGCTCGTCGTCGCCACGCCGGGCGCCGAGCCGGTGGCCGAGGGCGGTTACGGCGCCGCGCTGCTGCTGGACTCGTGGGCGCTGCTGGGCCGGGCGGACCTGCGCGCGGGCGAGGAGGCCATGCGGCGCTGGATGAACGCCGCGACCCTCGTGCGCCCGGCCTCGGCCGGCGGGCAGGTGGTCGTGGCAGCGGACGCCGCCCACCCCGTCGTCCAGGCGCTGGTGCGCTGGGACCCGGCCTGGCTGGCCGAGCGCGAGGTGGCCGACCGGCGCGAGCTCGGGTTCCCACCGGTAACGCGGATCGCCTCGCTGTCCGCCTCGCCCGCCGCCCTGGCGGACTTCCTCGCCGCCCTGCGGCTGCCTGAGGACGCCGACCTGCTCGGGCCGGTCCCCGAGCCACCGCGGCACGGCCAGGAGGGGGAACGCGAGCGCTACCTGGTGCGGGTGCCGCGGACAGAAGGCGCCGCTCTGGCGCACGCGCTGGCGGAGGTCCAGGGCGTGCGCAGCGCGCGGAAGGCTCCCGAGCACGTCCGGGTGCAGCTGGACCCGCTCGACCTGGTGTGAGCCGTTCCTCGGCGGGCCTGCTGGATGCGTGCGTGCGATCGAGCTGCTCATCGGGCCGGACGACGTCGACCTGCCGACTCTCCCCACGACCGCGCTGCACGTCGCGGCCGCTGTCCGGACCGCGCTGGCCGAGGGGGAGCGGAAGGCGCCGCCTACGATCGACCGGTGAGCGTGACCCCCATCCGACTGTTCGGCGACCCGGTGCTGCACCGGCCGGCCGACCCGGTCGTCGACTTCGACGCGGAGCTCCGGCAGCTCGTCGCGGACCTGACCGACACCATGCACGCCGCCGGCGGGGCCGGCCTGGCTGCACCGCAGATCGGCGTCGGACTGCGGGTGTTCACCTGGTTCGTCGACGGCGAGGTCGGCCACCTGGTCAACCCCGACGTCATGCCGATCGGCGACGAGACCGAGGAGGGGCCCGAGGGTTGCCTGTCGATCCCGGACCTGCGCTTCGACTGCCGCCGGCACCTCTACGTCGCGGCGACCGGCTGGAACATGCACGGCGAGCCGATCCGGGTGGAGGGCTCGCACCTGCTGGCCCGCGCGGTGCAGCACGAGACCGACCACCTCGACGGCGTCCTGTTCGTCGACCGGCTCGACCCCGAGGCGCGCGCGGCGGCGCTGGCCGCGATCGAGGCGACCGAGTGGTCCGGCATGGGTGCCTGGATCCCGCGCGTGGAGGTGAGCCCCCACTGAGGCTCCTGTTCGCCGGCACTCCTGCGCCGGCCGTTCCCTCGCTCGACGCCCTGCTGGCCTCCGACCACGAGGTCGTCGCGGTGCTCACCCGTCCCGACGCGCGCTCCGGTCGCGGCCGCAAGGTCAGCCGCTCGCCGGTGGCCGAGCGGGCCGACGAGTCGGGCATCCCGGTGCTGCAGCCGGCCTCGCCGCGGGATCCGGAGTTCCTGGCGCAGCTGTCGGAGCTCGCGGTGGACTGCGCGCCGGTCGTCGCCTACGGCGCTCTCGTGCCCCGCGCGGCCCTCGACTCGCCGCGGCACGGCTGGGTCAACCTGCACTTCTCGCTGCTGCCCGCCTGGCGTGGGGCCGCGCCGGTGCAGCACGCGATCATGGCCGGTGACGAGGTGACCGGTGCCTCGACGTTCCTGCTGGAGGCGGGCCTGGACACCGGTCCGGTCTTCGGCACGGTGACCGAGGAAATCGGCCCGCGCGACACCGCCGGCGACCTGCTGGAGCGGCTGGCGGTCAGCGGCGCGGGCCTCCTGGTGGCCACCCTGGACGGCATCGAGGCCGGAGCGCTGGAGCCCCGGCCGCAGCCGGCCGAGGGGGTCAGTCTCGCGCCGAAGGTCGAGACGGCCGACGCGCGGATCGACTGGGCGCTGCCCGCCCACGTGGTGGACCGGCGCATCCGCGGGCTCACGCCCGCCCCGGGCGCGTGGACCACCTGGCGGGGCGAGCGCCTGCGCGTGGCACCGGTCGACCTGCTGCCCGGAGGACCGTCGCCGGCTCCGGGTGAGGTGCTGGTGGACGCCGGCACGGTGGTCGTGGGCACGGGGAACGGTGGGGTCCGGTTGTCGCAGGTGCAGCCGGCGGGCAAGCGGATGCTGCCCGCGGCGGACTGGGCGCGCGGCGCGCGGTTCGCCCCCGGTGAGCGGGTGGGGGAGTGACGCGTCCTCCGGCCCGGCGCGGGCCACGGCGGCACCCGGCGACCCGCCGTCCGGTGCTCGACGGCGCCAGGCTCACCGCCTACGACGTCCTGGACGCCGTCTCCTCCCGGGAGGCCTTCGCCAACCTGCTGCTCCCGCAGTTGCTGCGTGAGCGGAAGCTGGACGAGCGCGACGCCGCGTTCGCCACCCAGCTCGCGTACGGCGCGCTGCGCGCTCAGGGGACGCTGGACGCGATCCTCACCGGTCTGGTGTCCCGGCCGCTGGCCGAGCTGGACCCGCGGGTGCTGGACCTGCTCCGCCTGGGCGCCTACCAGATCATCGACCTGCGGGTCCCGGCGCACGCCGCCGTCGACACGAGCGTCGACCTCACCCGCGCGATCGTGGGCCCAGGCGCTGCCGGACTGGTCAACGCGGTGCTGCGCAAGGTCGCCGCCGGCGGCGATCGTGCGGCGTGGCTGGCGGCCCTGGGTGCCGACGGCGACCGCCGGCTGGCCCTGGCCACCGACCACCCGGACTGGATCGTCGAGGCCTGGCGGGACGCGCTGGACGGCGAGGACGAGCTCGAGCCCGCACTGCTCGCCGACGACGCCGCCCCCGAGGTGCACCTGGTGGCCCGGCGCATGGATCGCGAGGAGCTGATGGCCGAGTCCGGCGGTGAGCCCGGACCCTGGTCGCCGTACGCGGTGCGCCTCGGTGGGGGAGACCCCGGCCGGCTGGCGTCGGTGCGCACCGGTCGCGCGGCGGTCCAGGACGAGGGCAGCCAGCTCGCCGCGCTCCTGCTCACCCGCGCGCCGCTCGAGGGCCCGGACACCGCATGGCTGGACATGTGCGCCGGCCCGGGGGGCAAGTCCGGGCTGCTGGCGGCCACCCGCCCCCGGGGGGTGCGCCTCACCGCCGCCGATCGGGCGCCGCACCGCGCCGATCTCGTGCGGCAGGCACTGCGCGACGAGGAGGACGTCGAGGTCCTCGCCGCCGACGGGACGCAGCCGCCGTGGCAGCCCGGCTCGTTCGACCGGGTCCTGCTCGACGCGCCCTGCACCGGGCTGGGGGCGCTGCGACGCCGACCCGAGGTGCGCTGGCGGCGTACTGCCGAGGACGTCGAGCCGCTGGCCGAGCTGCAGACGCAGCTGCTGGACAGCGCGCTGCGCTCGGTCCGCGTCGGTGGCGTCGTCGCCTACGTGACCTGCTCGCCGCACGCCGCCGAGACCGTCGACGTGGTGGACGCCGCGGCCCGGCGCGACGACGTCGAGGTGCTGCCGGTCGCCCCGCTGTTCCCCGAGGTGCCCGGCCTCGCGCGGGGGAACTCCGGACAGCTGTGGCCGCACCGGCACGGCACCGACGCCATGTTCATGGCGCTGCTCCGCCGCACCCGGTAGGACCGCCGAGACGTCGCCGGATCAGCCGGTCAGCGCGGCGGCACAGTCGACCTCACGCTGACCGCTCACGGCCCGGTCTCCGGGGACGGCGCTGGTGTTCGGGCGAGCCAACGCTGCGCCGCGTCCCGTTCCGCAGCGAGGTGTCGGAGCGAGAGAGCCCCGACCACGACGCTCGGGATCGCCCACAGCGCCGCCGCGGGTTCGTCGCGGAACACGGCAGCGCCGACGACGGCCAGTGCGAGCCCCCGAAGAGCACGAAGATGACACCGAGGCCCTGTTGATGCTCCTGGAGCACCCGCTCGGCCTCGCGGTCCACCGCGGCCCGCAGGTGCGGGCGTGGCTCGGCGGAGGCGCGGAGCGCGACCCCGATCTCGATGCGGGCCAGGTACTGGTCGCGTCGCCGCCACCACTGCCACCGCTCGACCAGCGCGAAGCCGACCAGGCTGCTCAGCGGGAGGTACACGCCCTCGTGCCCGGTCAGCGGCCACAACGCCGTCACCACCGCCAGCTGGGACAGGAGCAGCGCCGCGTAGTGCCGGCGGACCTGACGGTGGGCATGCGGGCGCAGCTCCGCAGAGACCCGCGCCATGCCAGACATTCCGGTCACCCTAGGAAGATGGCTGGTCCGCGGCGCACCGGTCACCCGATCGTGTGCCGGTGCCCTGCGCCCGACCGTCGGCTCAGAAGGGCGGGGATCGTCCGCCGGTTCGGGTGGGAGCTGCGGTGGTTCGGTCAGCACCCGGTAGCCGGGTGGTCGGCTGATCCGGGTGACGCCTGAGGGCGTGAGAAGGGCGAGCACGCCGTCGTCGCTCATGGGTGCTGCCAGCCGGGGGCGAAGGTCTTGAGCCGGTGGTGGCGACGGCACAGGCAGCAGAGGTTCGCGCAGGAGGTCTCGCCTCCGTTGGCGTGGGGGATGACGTGGTCGAGGTCGGCCCAGCCGGCGCGCACGGTGCAGCCGGGGTGGCGGCAGGTGCGGTCGCGGGCCTTGAGGAAACGCTGCTGGGCCTCCGAGGGGCGGTAGCGGTCCACCGCCGCCGGCGGGCCCAGCAGCGGGCATCGGCAGCTGGTGTCGGGGTGGGTGGGGCAGCCGTGGCGGGCCAGCCGGCCGAGTTCCGTGCGGTTGGTGAGGGCGAGCAGCGCGCCGGTGGCGTCGGTGATCGCGATGTCCAGGCTGCCGCCGGGTGGTGCCTGCAGCCCGCCGGGGCAGAGCGCGTCGAGCCGGGTGAGCAGCTCCCGCAGATGGGCGGCGGTGACCGGCTCGCCGTCGACCTCGCCGACCGCCGCAGCGGTGCCGGGCGGGGTGAACGCGGCCGGCCGTGGGCCGCCGGTGGGCGGGAACGCCGCCGGGGTGAGCGCGTTCAGGGGGGCGACCACGGTCAGG
>NZ_POQU01000051.1 GCF_002938425.1 Blastococcus atacamensis
TATATTGTAGTTAGATGTTTTCTTGTGTTTTTTTTGTTTTTTTTTAAGAGACTGCGTACACAGAGAGCTACACTAGCCTCTTCGTCGGCAGCTTCAGGTGTGTATACGAGACAGCTGCTGGCCCGGGTGCGGCGGGCTCGAGAGGGGTGGGGGTGCGGCCGGCGGCGCGCTCCAGGGCGACCCGCACCCGGGCCAGCAGCTCGGCGGCCCGGAAGGGCTTGGCGAGGTAGTCGTCGGCGCCGGCTTCCAGGCCCTCGACCGAGGCCTCCTGGCCGGCCCGCGCGGTGAGCATGATGACGGGGATGTGCCGCGTGGCCGGATCCGCGCGGAGGGCGCGGAGCAGCTCGAAGCCGTCGATCCGCGGCATCATCACGTCGGTCAGCACGAGGTCGGGCTGCCGCTCCGCCACTGCGGCCAGGGCCTCCGCGCCGTCGGCCGTCGTCCGCACCGACCAGAGGGGGCCCAGCAACCGGGCCAGGTAGGCGCGCATGTCGGCGTTGTCGTCGACGACGAGCACCGAGGCGCCGCCGGTGGGGCCGGTGCCCTCGCCCCGGGGCCGGGGGATGTCGTCCTCCCGGCTCGCCGCCTCCCAGCTCGCCGCCTCCCCGCGGGCCGCCTCGGACGGGCCGACCTCGGGAGTGGTCGGCTCGGCGTCCGGCGCGCCGTAGGGCAGCGTGACGGCGAAGGTGCTGCCCCGACCCGGCTCGCTGGACACCGCGGCCGTCCCGCCGTGCAGCCCGGCGAGCTCCTGGACCATGGCCAGGCCGATGCCCGAGCCCTCACGGGTGCGCGCCGCGGCACCGGTCACCCGCTGGAACCGCTGGAACAGCCGGGGGAGCTCCTCGGCCACGATGCCCACCCCGGTGTCGGCGACGGCGAGGGTGAACCCGTCGTCGTCGGCGCGCAGGGTGACGTCGATGCCGCCGACGAAGGTGTACTTCACGGCGTTGGCCAGCAGGTTGACGACGATCTTCTCCCACATCCGGGGATCGACGAAGGCCGGTCGCGGCAGGGGCGGGCAGTCGACGGTGAGCCGCAGCCCGGCCCGCTCGGCGGCCGAGCGGAAGATCCCGGCCAGCTCCGCGGTGAAGGTGGCGACGTCGGCGCGCACCCGGATCGGCGTCGCGCGCCCGGCCTCGATGCTGGCGAAGTCCAGCAGGTCGTTGACCAGTCGCTGCAGCCGCTGCCCGTTGCGCATGGCGAGGGACAACTGCGCGCGGACGTCCTCGGGCAGCGGCTGGTCGTCGTCCAGGACGTCGCCGAGAGGGCCGAGCAGCAGGGTCAGCGGGGTGCGGAGCTCGTGGCTGACGTCGGAGAAGAACGTCGTCTTCGCGCGGTCCAGCTCGGCCAGCGTCTCGGCCCGCAGCCGCTCGGTCTCGAACGCGCGGATGTTGGCCACCGCGCCGGCGAACTGGCCGGCCACGAGCTCGTTGAAGGTGGAGTACTCGGCGTCCATCGCGCGGTTCGGCGACTTGCCCAGGACGAGCAGCCCGATCGGGTCGGCGTCCCGGGTGGTGTGCAGAGGCAGGGCGGCGGCCTCGGTGACCTGGTCGCCGTAGGGCCCGCCGATGACACCGAGCCGGCGCACACGCGCGAGGAGCTCATCGCCCCCGTCCGCGACGGATCGAGGGAAGGCATCGGGGTCGCATCCCACCGCCGCCACGCGGCGGAACGCGTGCTCACCGGGCGATGACAGATAGACGGCCGCGAAGGGCACGTCCAAGGGGGCGCCCTCCAGGGTCCGGCACATGGCCGACACCGTCTCGTGTTCGTCACCGAGTCGGCCGCCGACCGTCGACAGGGCGTGCAGCAGCCGTTGCCGACGCTCGCTGAGGACCTGGCCGGTCACCTCGGTGCAGACGGCGTGCATGCCGGCCACCTGACCGTCGTCGTCGAAGGCGGGCGCGTGGGAGACCGTGAAGTACGTCTCCTCGCGGTAGCCGGAGCGCTCCAGCAGCACCGGCAGCTCCGGAAGCCACGAGGCCTCCAGAGTGGCCATGGCATGTTCGATCGGCGGGCCCACGGTGCCCCAGCTCTCGGCGAGGACGCGCCGGATGTCCTGCCCGATGGCTGGGTGCTTGGCGCCGATCACCGGTGCGAAGGCGTCGTTGTAGAACTGCAGCTGGTCAGGACCCCAGGTCAGGAGCATGGGGAAGCGCGACACGAGCACCGTCCGGACGGCGAACCGGAGGCTCGCCGGCCAGGACTCGACCGGGCCGACGGACGTGCTCGCCCAGTCGAAGGCGGCCATGATCCGGCCCGCCTCGCCTCCGGCGGCGAACAGGTCGCCTCCGGCAGGTCCCGACGGGTTATCGGGGCCCACATCCACCTCCAGCGCAGCCGACCATCACGGTGCCGAGTTCCTGGGCGCGCACCGCGTTCAGAGTCGCTCGACGACGTGGTCGATGCAGGCCGTCAGCGCGCTGACGTCGTCGGGGTCGACGGCCGGGAACATGCCCACGCGCAGCTGGTTGCGGCCGAGCTTGCGGTAGGGCTCGACGTCGACGATGCCGTTGGCGCGCAGCGTCGTCGCGAGTGCCGCGGCGTCCACCGAGTCGGCGAAGTCGATCGTGCCCACCACGTAGCTGCGGTGGTGGGGGTCGGCGACGAACGGTGCCGCGTACTCCGACTCCTGCGCCCAGCCGTAGAGCCGGCTGGAGGAGTCGCGGCTGCGGCCCACGGCGCCGGAGAGGCCGCCGAGACCGAGCATCCACTGGATCTGGTCGGCCAGCAGGAACAGCGTCGCCACGGCCGGGGTGTTGTAGGTCTGCTCCTTGGTGGAGTTGTCGACGGCGATCGACAGGTCCAGGAAGCCCGGGATCCAGCGGCCCGACGCCTTGATCTCGGCGATCCGCGCCAGGGCGTCGGCCGACATCAGGGCCACCCACAGACCGCCGTCGGCGGCGAAGGACTTCTGCGGCGCGAAGTAGTAGACGTCGGTCTGCGAGACGTCGACGGGGAGACCGCCGGCACCGGAGGTGGCGTCGATCAGCACGAGGGCGTCGTCGGTGCCGGCCGGGCGGGAGATGGGGGCCATGACGCCGGTCGAGGTCTCGTTGTGCGCCCAGGCGTAGGAGTCGATCCCGGGGGTGGCGGTCGGCAGCGCCAGCGAACCGGGCTCGGCCTGCACGATCACCGGGTCACCGAGGAACGGGGCCTCCTGGGCGGCGGCGGCGAACTTGGCGGAGAACTCCCCGTAGGTGCCGAAGGCGGCGCGGTCACGGATGAGCCCGAGGAGCGCGGCGTCCCAGAACGCCGTCGACCCGCCGTTGCCCAGCACGACCTCGTAGCCCTCGGGCAGGTCGAACAGCTGGGTGAGCCCCTCGCGCACCTGGTGGACCAGGTTCTTCACCGGTGCCTGCCGGTGCGAGGTGCCCATGAGCGCGACACCGTCGGCCGCCAGGGCCCGCAGCGCCTCCGGGCGCACCTTGGACGGGCCGCACCCGAACCGGCCGTCGGCCGGCAGGAGCTCGGCGGGGATCGAGATGCTCATCCGGGGGGTGATGCCTTCCAGGAACGGGTCGCGCGGGACGGCGGACGGCGACGGCCCGGGTCGCGGTGCGGATCCCGGGCCGTCGCCGTCGCGGCCGGAGCGGCTACGCGGGCTGCGTCGTGGCCTTGGTCTTGATGCTGTCCCAGCCCTCGACGGCCTCGGGCTTGCGGGGCTCGGGGCCGACGTAGCGGGCCGACGGGCGCACCAGGCGACCGGTCTCCTTCTGCTCGAGGATGTGCGCGCACCAGCCGGCGGTGCGGGCGCAGGTGAACATCGAGGTGAACATGTGGCTGGGCACCTCGGCGAAGTCCAGGACGATGGCGGCCCAGAACTCGACGTTGGTCTCGACCGGCCGGTCGGGACGCCGCTCACGCAGCTCCTTGAGGGCGGCGTTCTCCAGAGCGAGGGCGGCCTCGAAACGCGGGGCGCCGAGCTCCTGGGAGGTGCGGCGGAGGACGCGGGCGCGGGGGTCCTCGGCGCGGTAGACGCGGTGGCCGAAGCCCATCAACCGCTCCTTGCGGTCGAGCAGGTCCTTCACGTACTTCTCGGCGTCGCCGGTCTTCTCGACCTCGTCGAGCATGTGCAGCACGCGGGAAGGGGCGCCGCCGTGCAGCGGGCCGGACATGGCGCCGATCGCGCCGGACATGGCCGCGGCGACGTCGGCGCCGGTAGAGGCGATGACGCGGGCGGTGAACGTCGAGGCGTTCATGCCGTGCTCGGCGGCCGATGTCCAGTAGGCGTCGACGGCGGCGACGTGGCGGGGGTCGGGCTCGCCGCGCCAGCGGATCATGAAGCGCTCGACGATGGTCGAGGCCTCGTCGATGCGGGACTGCGGGACGGCCGGGGTGCCGATGCCGCGGGCGGACTGCGCGACGTAGGACAGCGCCATGATTGCCGCGCGGGCCAGCTGGTCGCGGGCCTCCTCGGTGGAGATGTCCAGCAGCGGGCGGTAGCCCCAGAACGGTGCGAGCATCGCCAGCGCGGCCTGCACGTCGACGCGCACGTCACCGCTGTGCACCGGGATCGGGAAGGGCTCCGCCGGCGGGAGGCCCGGGCCGAACTTGCCGTCGACCAGCAGTGCCCAGACGTTGCCGAAGGTGACCTTGCCGACCAGGTCCTCGATGTCGACCCCGCGATAGCGGAGCGAGCCGCCGTCCTTGTCGGGTTCGGCGATCTCGGTCTCGAAGGCGATGATGCCTTCCAGGCCGGGTACGAAGTCGTCGGCCATGTCGCATGCTCCTCTGCGCGCGGGACCACGTGCGCGCTGGAGAGCCGCACGATTGCCTGCCGACCCTAGGCCGTCCTCCGGTGCCCGGCACACGGGGGGCCGCGCCGCGGTGTCAGCATGGGGATGTGCCTGACCTGCCAGACCTCGCCCGGATGCGCCGCGACTACGACGCCGGCCGCTTCGCGGAGGAGGACCTCGCGCCCACCTGGCTGGAGCAGTTCGACCGCTGGTTCGGCGACGCCGTGGCCGCGGAGATCCCCGAGCCGAACGCCGTCGTCGTGGCGACCGCGGACGCCGACGGGGCGCCCGACGCCCGCATCGTGCTGATGAAGGGGTACGACGCCGACGGGTTCATCTTCGGCACGAGCTACGCCTCGGCCAAGGGCGCCCAGCTGGCGGTGAACCCCCGGGCGGCACTGGTCTTCCCGTGGCACCCGATGCAGCGGCAGGTGCGGGTGGCCGGCCGGGTCGAGCGGATCGGCGACACCGCCTCCGACGGCCTCTGGGACCCCCGGCCGCGCGGAGCCCAGCTGGCCGCGGCGGCGTCGGTGCAGTCGACGGTCGTGGACTCCCGGGACGAGCTGGCCGCGCGGGTGCGGCTGCTGGACGAGCAGACGCCGGAGGGCCGGCTGCCGCGACCGGCGAGCTGGGGCGGATACCGCGTGGTGCCCGAGCGGGTGGAGTTCTGGCAGGGCGGCGGGGACCGGCTGCACGACCGGCTGCGGTTCCTCCGGGATGACGCGGAGGGCGGCGGCTGGATCGTCCAGCGGCTCGCTCCGTGAGCGAGCCGCGCGAGCGAACCGAAGACACCGCGAGTGGGATCGACCCGACGGACGCCGGACGCGGGCCGGTCGACGCCGAGCAGGCCGGGCGGGGGATCGAGGAGCCGGTGCCCGGACCGGCGCGCAAGCGCCGCGGGCTGGCCCTGGACACCGCACCGCTGCGGATCCCCGCCTACCGCCGGCTGTTCGGTGGCGTGGCCGCCACGATGATCGGCCAGCAGATGACGCTGGTCGCCGTTCCCTTCCAGGTCTACGAGCTGACCGGGCGCTCGCTGTTCGTCGGGATCACCTCGGTCGTCGCGCTGGCGCCGCTGGTCGTGTTCGGCCTGCTCGGCGGTGCGATCGCCGATGTCATGGACCGCCGCCGGCTGATGCTGGTCACCTCGACCGGGGCCGCGGTCACCAGCGCCCTGCTCGCGGTCCAGGCGCTCCTGCCCGGGGGCGGCAACCTCGCGCTGCTGTGGGTGCTGACCGCCTTCGTGTCCGGTTTCGCCGCGGTCAACCAGCCCGCGCGCAGCGCCGCCATCCCGGCGGTCGTGGGGATCGAGCTGGTGGCGGCGGCGAACGCGCTGGCGATGACGGTGCGGCAGGCGGGCGTGATCGCCGGTCCGCTGCTCGCCGGCGTCCTGATCAACCAGGGCGAGCTGTTCCTCGCCTACGTGATCGACGCCCTCGGCTTCCTCGCCGCCGCGCTGCTGCTGCGCGGGCTGCCCCCGCTCCCGCCCGGCGGCCGCGTCGTCAAGCTGCGGCTGGGGGCGGCGGTCCGCGGCGTGGGCGAGGGCTTCGTCTTCCTGCGCACGCAGCCGGTGCTGCTGATGACCTTCGTCGTCGACATCATCGCGATGCTCTTCGCCTGGCCCAACGCGGTCTTCCCCGAACTGCAGGACACCCGCTTCGCCGGCTCGCCCAACGCGCTCGGCTGGCTCTTCGCCGGGGTGTCGGCCGGCGCCCTGGTCATGGGCCTGACGTCGGGCTGGGTGTCGCGCATCGACCGGCAGGGCGCCGCCGTGCTCGGCGCGATCTCCGTGTGGGGGGTCGCGACCATCGGTTTCGGGCTGGCGCCCTCGCTCTGGCTGGCCGTCCTCTTCCTCGCGATCGCGGGAGCCGGCGACATGGTCAGCGCCGTGCTGCGGACGTCGATGCTCCAGCTGGCCGCGCCCGACGAGATGCGCGGCCGGATGCAGGGCGTGTTCATCGTCGTCGTGGCCGGCGGACCGCGGCTGGGGGACCTGCGGGCCGGAGCGCTGGCCAGCGCGGCGTCGGTGACCGTGGCGATGGTGTCCGGCGGGATCGTGGTGGTGCTGGCGATGGCGGCCGTGGCGCTGCTGGTGCCCTCGTTCTGGCTGTTCCGCGCCTCCCGTACCGCCGCCTGACAGGGCGGCCACCCTTCAGGGGCCCGCGCCGAGCGTGCGAGGCGTGGGGGAAGGGTGGTCCGTCGTCAGGCGAGGGCGTGCGCGACCACCCGAAGATCGGCGACCAGGGCGGCGTAGGCGGTCTCGCGCGCCTCGTCGGGGGTGCGCAGGATCGCCGACGGGTGCGTGGTGGCGAGGATCCACGTCTGGTGCGCGGCGTCCTCGTCGTCGTCCTCCGTGGGCGCCGGTGCGCCCGGCGGGGTCCACGGCATCAGCCGGCCGTGGTCGGCGGTGATCCGGAACGACGGCGAGATCAGCGACTTCGCCGCCGTCGCGCCGAGGGCGACCACGACCTCCGGCTGCAGGAGGGCCAGCTCCGCGTCCAGCCACGGGCGGCACGCCCGCAGGTGCTCGGGCCGCGGTGTCTGGTGGATGCGGCGCTTGCCCTTCACGGTGTGCGAGAAGTGCTTCACCGAGTTGGTGATGTAGCTGTCCCGTCGCTCGATGCCGGCCTCGGCGAGCGCCTTGTCCAGCAGCCGCCCGGCCGGACCGACGAACGGCTCGCCCCTGCGGTCCTCCTGGTCGCCGGGCTGCTCGCCGACGAACACGACCCGGGCCGTGTCCGGGCCGTCGCCGAAGACGGTCTGGGTGGTGTCCTGCCACAGCTCGCACGCCCGGCACCCGGCGGCGGCGGCGCGCAGTCCCTCCAGCCCGACACCGGTGGGCGGCCGGGCCGCGCCGTTGCCCTCGCTCATGCGCCGATGACACCGCACCCGGCCCGGATCCGCGAGGTGGGCGGATACGGCACGCCCGGGTGCCGGGTGGTACCGGAGAACTCGTGAGCCCCGCTACGGTTCGACCCGTACCGGGACGACGGCAGGAGGACAGGTGCTCGAGTTCGACGCGCTGCGCAAGAGCTTCGGCGCGAACCAGGTGCTCGACGGCGTGAGCTTCGCCGTCCGGCCGGGTTCGATGTTCGGGTTCTGCGGGTCCAACGGCGCCGGTAAGACGACGACGATGCGCATCGCCATGGGGCTGGTCCGCGCCGAGGCCGGGGACGTCCGCTGGCAGGGCCGTGCCCTCGACCAGGAGGCCCGGCGGCGCATCGGTTACATGCCGGAGGAGCGCGGGCTCTACCCGAAGATGAAGGTCGGCGAGCAGATCGCCTACTTCGGCCGGCTGCACGGGATGGACGCCGCCGCGGCCTCCCGCGCCTCGGCCGAGTGGGTCGAGCGCCTCGGCCTCGGTGAGCGCCGGAACGACGCCGTCGAGAAGCTGTCGCTGGGCAACCAGCAGCGGGTCCAGCTGGCCGCGGCCCTGGTCAGCGGGCCCGAGGTGCTCATCCTCGACGAGCCGTTCTCCGGCCTGGACCCGATCGGCGTCGACTCGCTGGCCGAGGCCCTCCTGGACCAGAGCCGGGCGGGGGTCCCGGTGGTCTTCTCCAGCCACCAGCTGGACCTGGTCGAGCGGTTGTGCGACTCCGTCGGCATCCTCGCCCGCGGTCGCATGGTCGCCACCGGCACCGTCGACGAGCTGCGCCGGCGCGAGGCCGGCCGGCTGCTGCGCGTGGTGGTCCCCGACGCCGGGCCCCAGTGGGCAGCCGGCATCCCAGGGGTCCGGGTGGTGTCGGAGCAGGCCGGTGACACGGTGCTCGAACTGGCCGGCGACACCGACGACCAAACCGTCCTCGCCGCCGCGCTGGGTACCGGGCGGGTCACCCACTTCGCCTGGCAGCAGCCCACCCTCGTCGAGCTCTTCCGCGGCGCCGTCGCCGCTCCGGCCCTCCAGGAGGTGGCGGCGTGAGCGCGTCGCGGACCCCCGGCAGCGCGGGACTCGTGCGGCTCGTCGCCGCACGTGAGATCTCCGCCCGTCTCCGGGACAAGAACTTCATCATCAGCTCGGTCGTGATCCTGGTCGTGCTGCTCGGCGCGATGGGCATGCAGGTCGCGCTCGGCTCCGGCGGCGACTCCACCCGCATCGGCCTGGTCGGCGGGAGCGCCGCCCTCGGCGAGGCCCTCGAGGCGCAGGGTGAGGCGCTCGACGTCGACGTCACCGTGGTGGCCGTCGATGACGAGGACGCGGCGCGGACCGCGATCGAGGAGGACGAGGTCGACGGCGTCCTGGTCGCCGAGGGCGCAGGCGAGCCCGAGCTGCTGGTCGAGCAGTCGGCCGACGGTGCCCTGCAGTCGGTCGTGCAGGGCGCGGTGGCGCAGCTGGCGCTGGCCGACCAGCTCGCGGCCGCGGGCGTCAGCGACCTCGAGCTCCCGCAGGTCGGGGTCACCGCGCTGGACCCCGACGCCGACCAGGACGGGCAGCGGGTCGGCATGGCGATCATCGGCGTCTCGCTGCTCTACGGCCTGCTCATCCTCTTCGGCCAGTTCGTCGCGCAGGGCGTCGTGGAGGAGAAGTCGAGCCGCGTGGTCGAGCTGCTGCTGGCGACCATGCGCCCGTGGCAGCTGTTGGCCGGCAAGATCATCGGGCTCGGGCTGCTCGGCCTGGCGCAGATCGTGCTCATCGTCGTCATCGGCGTGGCCGGGGCGCTGGCCCTCGACATCGTCGACATCCCCGGTGAGCTGGTCGGCACCGCCGTCGCGGTCGTCGCGTGGTTCGTGCTGGCCTACGCGTTCTACGCGGCGATCTTCGCCGTGACCGCCTCGCTGGTCAGCCGCCAGGAGGACCTCAACACCGTGGTGATGCCCACGATCATGGTGCTGGTGGTCGCCTTCGTCGTCGGCATCCAGGCCGCCTCCGAGCCCGAGGGGACGCTGGCGGTCATCACCTCCTACGTGCCCGGGCTGTCGCCGATGGTGATGCCGGTGCGGCAGGCCGCCGGCAGCGTCGCGGCCTGGGAGCTCGTCCTGTCGGCCGCGCTGATGATCGCCGCGATCGTGCTGGTCGTCCGCCTCGGCGGCCGGGTGTACGCCGCGGCCCTGCTGCGCACCAGCGGCAAGGTGAAGATGCGGGAGGCCCTGCGCGCCGAACGGGTGTGATCGGTCCGGCCCCGGGTAGCCGCGCCGCATGGCGATGCAGCTGGGCTACACGATGATGACCGAGCAGGCCGGGCCGAGGGACCTCGTCCGCCACGTGGTGGGGGCCGAGGAGGTCGGGTTCGACTTCGCCGTGAGCAGCGACCACTACTTCCCGTGGCTGGCCGAGATGGGGCACTCGCCCAACGCCTGGGTCACCCTCGGGGCGGCCGCCCAGGCGACCAGCCGGATCCCGCTGATGACCTACGTGACCTGCCCGACCTTCCGCTACCACCCGGCGGTCGTCGCCCAGCAGGCGGCGACGCTGCAGATCCTGGCGGAGGGGCGCTTCACCCTGGGCCTGGGCTCGGGCGAGAACCTCAACGAGCACGTCGTCGGGCAGGGATGGCCGCCGGCCGACGTCCGCCAGGAGATGTTCATGGAGGCCATCCAGATCATCCGGGAGCTCTTCGACGGCGAGGGCTACACCAACTTCCGCGGCCAGCACTTCGACGTCGAGTCGGCGAAGCTGTGGGACCTGCCGGAGAAGCGCGTGCCGATCGGTGTGGCCTCGGGCGGCAAGCAGGCGTCGAGGATCGCCGGTGAGCTCGCCGACGCCCTGATCGCCACCGAGCCCAAGCCGGAGCTCGTCGAGGAGTTCGACGCGGCCGGCGGCGCGGGGAAGCCGCGGATCGCGCAGATGCCCATCAGCTTCGGCACCGACAAGGCCGCCGCCGTCACCCGGGCGCACTCGCTGTTCCGCTGGTTCGGGTTCGGCTGGAAGGTCAACGCCGAGCTGCCCGGCCCGATCGCCTTCGACGCCGCCGGCCAGTTCGTGCGCGAGGAGGACGTGGCCGGCTCCATCCCGTGCGGCGACGACGTCGACGCGGTGATCGAGGGGGCCAGGGAGTTCGCCGAGGCGGGCTTCACGCACCTGGCCCTCGTGCAGATCGGCGGGGACCAGCAGGAGCCCTACCTGGAGTGGACGAAGTCGTCCCTCCTGCCGGCCTGGCGGGAGGCCTTCGGGAGCTGATCGGGGCCCCGGAACAGCTGATCGGGTGACCGACCGCCCCCCGGGCGACCCCGTGGGGTGAGGTGGGACGGTGCAGGGGCGCGGAACCGGCCCCCGCGCCGCGATCATCGTCGGCATGACCGAGGACCTCGATGCGCGGATGCGGCGGCTGCTTGCCTCCGACGATGCCGACGCACTGATCGACCTCGGCTGCGACCTGGCCGACGCCGGCCGGCAGGAGGACGCCGAGACCTGCTTCCGCTCCGCCTTCGAGCTCGGCGACACCGTCGCGGCGTTCAACCTGGGCAACTCCCTCGCCGCGCAGAACCGGTGGGAGGAGGCGGTCGACGCCTACGAGGTCGCGCTGCGCGGCGGCGAGGCCGACGCCTGGCGCAACCTCGGGCTGGTGCTCGAGGACCTGGGTGACCTGGCCGGCGCCATGCGCGCCTACCGCGGCGCCGCGGCCGCGGGTGACCTCGAGGGCGGCCTCCAGCTGGCCTTCCTGCTCCGCGAGCAGGGCGAGCGGGACCAGGCCATGGCGGTCGCCGAGGAGTTCGCCGCCGCCGGGGACGAGGAGGCCAAGGCCGTCGTCGCCTGCTGGCGCTGGTGCTCGACCCTCGACCCGTCGCTGGAGGCGGACCTGCGCGCCGGGCAGCACCACTTCCCGGCCGCCCGCGCCGACCTCGCCCACCTGCTGCGCGAGACCGGTCGCCCGGTCGAGGCCCGCTCGGTGCTGGAGCGCGGGGCGAAGCTCGGTGAGCAGGTGGCCTGGCTGCCGCTGGGCAACCTCTACCGCGAGGAACTCGGCGACGAGGAGGCGGCCGAGGAGGCCTACCGCAGCGGGATCGCGGCGGGGGACAGCTACTGCCACCAGAACCTGGCGGTGCTCCTGGCCGACCGCGGCGACCTCGAGGGCGCCGTCGAGCAGTTCCGCCTCGGTGCGGCAGCCGGCGACTCCCTCGCCGCCCAGTGCCTCCAGGAGCTCGAGCGGGAGTAGGAGGACCACCCTCCCGCCTCGCCCGCTCGGCGCGGGTCCCTGGAGGGCGGCCGTTCCACCGCGCACAGCCCGACACGAGTTCGTAACCGCCCACCCGGATACTCCTTGTGTGTCCGAAGCCACAGTCGACGTCGCCGACCTCCGTTCCCACAACGGGGAGGATTCGTCGGACGACCGCGCCGACGAGCTGCCCCTGCGCGAGGACATCCGCCTGCTGGGGCGCGTCCTCGGCGAGGTGATCGGCGAGCAGGCCGGGCCCGACGTGCTCGAGCTGGTCGAGTCCACGCGCGTGGAGGCCTTCCGCGTCCGCCGCTCCGAGATCGACCGGGTGGACCTGGCCCGACGCCTGGGCGGGCTGGACGTCCGGGCCGCCAACCACGTGATCCGGGCGTTCAGCCACTTCTCCGTCCTGGCCAACCTGGCCGAGGACATCCACCACGAGCGGCGCCGCCGGCACCACCGCCGCGCCGGCTCCGCGCCGCAGCTGGGCAGCCTGGCCGCGACGTTCGCCCTGCTGGACGAGGCGGACCTGTCCGCCGACGAGGTGGCCCGCGAGCTCTCGGGAGCCCTCGTCTGCCCGGTCGTCACCGCGCACCCCACCGAGACCCGCCGCAGGACGGTCTTCCAGGTGCAGCGCCAGATCACCCGGCTCATCCGGCAGCGGGACCGAGCCGGGAACGACGTCGACGACGTGTGGTCGGCGCAGCTGTGGCGCTCGGTCCTCACGCTCTGGCAGACCGCGTTGCTGCGGCTGTCGCGGCTGCGCCTGCAGGACGAGATCGACGAGGCGCTGCGGTACTACGAGCTGTCGCTGTTCGAGGTCGTGCCGGCTCTCAACGCCGAGCTGCGGCGCGCCGTGGAGGAGCGGTGGCCCGGTGCCGGGCTGCTGCGCCGGCCGATGCTGCTGCCCGGTTCCTGGATCGGCGGTGACCGCGACGGAAACCCCTTCGTCACCGCCGAGGCGCTGCGCCGGGCCACCACGCGGCAGGCGGAGACCGCGCTGACCCACCACCTCGCGGAGCTGACCGAGCTCCGCAGCGAGCTGTCGATGTCCGACCGGCTGGTCACCCCGACGCCCCAGCTGTACTCACTGGCCGACGCCTCCCGCGACGACTCGCCGTTCCGCGCCGACGAGCCCTACCGCCGGGCGCTCACCGGGATCTCCGGCCGGCTGTCGGCCACGGCCCGGCTGGTCCTCGGCACCGTCCCGGGGGAGACGGAGACGGGTCCGTCCCTCCCCGCCTACGACAGCCCCGACCAGCTGCGCGCCGACCTCGACGTGGTCGATGCCTCGCTGCGCAGCCACGGCGCCGGGTCGCTCGCCGATGACCGCCTGCTGCGGCTGCGCGAGGCCGTGGAGGTATTCGGCTTCCACCTGTGCGGCCTGGATCTCCGGCAGAACTCGTCGGTGCACGAGCAGGTCGTGGGGGAGCTGCTGACCTGGGCCGGGGTGTGCGAGGACTACGCGGCGCTGGACGAGGCGGCCCGGGTCGAGTTGCTGGCCGGGGAGCTGACCCTCCGCCGTCCGCTGGTCCGCCCCGACGCCGCGCTGTCGGAGGGGACCCGCAAGGAGCTCGACGTCCTGGTGGCCGCCGCCGAGCGGGTCGCCCTGCTGGGACCCCGCACGATCCCGAACTACGTGATCAGCATGTGCGAGTCGGTCAGCGACGTCCTGGAGGTCGCCGTCCTGCTCAAGGAGGTCGGGCTGCTCGACCCGGCCGGCGCGGACGGCCCCACCTGCCCGATCGGCATCTCGCCGTTGTTCGAGACGATCGGCGACCTGCAGGCGGCCGCCACCACGCTCGGCGCCGTGCTCGACCAGCCGCTCTACCGGGCGCTGCTGGCCAACCGCGGCGACGTGCAGGAGGTCATGCTCGGCTACTCCGACAGCAACAAGGACGGCGGTTACCTCGCCGCCAACTGGGCGCTGTACCGGGCGGAGCTGGAGCTGGTCGAGCTGGCCCGCCGCGAGGGCGTGCGGCTGCGGCTGTTCCACGGCCGGGGCGGCACCGTGGGCCGCGGCGGCGGTCCCAGCTACGAGGCGATCCGGGCGCAGCCGCCGGGCGCGGTGGCCGGTGCCCTGCGGATCACCGAGCAGGGCGAGGTCATCGCGGCCAAGTACGCCGACCCCGACCTCGCCCGGCGCAACCTCGAGGCGCTGGTCGCCGCGACGCTGGAGTCGACCCTGCTCGACGTCGAGGGCCTCGGCGACGACGCCGACGAGGCCTACGCGCTCCTCGACGAGCTCGCCGCCCGTGCCCAGCAGGCCTACGGGGAGCTGGTGCACGAGACGCCCGGCTTCGTGGAGTGGTTCCGGGCCGCCACCCCCATCCGCGAGCTGGGCGAGCTGAACATCGGCAGCCGGCCCCCGTCGCGCAAGGCCGGGGACTCCATCGCCGACCTGCGAGCCATCCCGTGGGTGTTCAGCTGGTCGCAGACGCGCATCATGCTGCCCGGCTGGTACGGCACCGGGTCCGCGCTGGAGGAGTGGGTCGGGGACTCCGAGCAGCGGCTGGAGCGGCTGCGCGACCTGCACCGGCGCTGGCCGTTCTTCCGCACGGTCCTGTCGAACATGGGCATGGTGCTGGCCAAGACCGATCTGGGTCTGGCCGCCCGGTACGCCGAGCTGGTGCCCGACGAGGAGCTGCGGGCCCGCGTCTTCGACCGGATCACCGCCGAGCACGAGCGGACCTGCCGGATGACGCTGGCGGTCACCGGGGACGACCGTCTGCTGGCCGACAACCCCTCGCTCGCGCGGTCGATCCGCAACCGGTTCCCCTACCTGGAGCCGCTGCACCACCTGCAGGTCGAGATGCTGCGCCGTCGTCGGAGCGGTGAGGACGACGAGCTGACCAGCCGCAACATCCAGCTGACCATCAACGGCATCGCGACCGCTCTGCGCAACAGTGGCTGAGCGCTGGTTCCTGCGCCGTCGGCCGGACCCGGACACGGACCTCCGGGTGGCCGTGAGCGGAGCGGACGTGCGGACGGCGGCCCTCGCCCTCGGCATGCCCCCCGGCGCCCTCGCGCCGGCGGTGCACGACCCCCGGCTGCGGGTGCTGGTCGGCGGTGGGCAGGCGGCGCTGGTCCGGCGGCAGTGGCACCCCGACGGGTTCGCAGAGGCCGTGGTGCTCCGTCGGGCCGCGGTGCCCCTCGAGCACCCCGCGGTGCGGGCGCTGGCCGCCGGCTGGGGCTGCGAGCAGGTCCGGCACGGCAGCACCGACCGCCGGCGGGCGGTCACGGGACCGGGGGAGGGCTGCTCGCTGGCCGACCGGTTCAGGCACCTGGCCGCGCTCGCGGCCAGCCGGGTGGAGATCGCCGTCGGGCTCGCCCGGGACAGCGGCGAGGAGCGGACCAAGGACGACGGCAGCCCGTCGCTGGCCGCCGACGAGGCCGCGCACGCCGCGGCCGTGGAGGTGCTGGGCGGGCTCGGCGTCACCGTGCTCTCCGAGGAGCGCCGCGACAGCGCCGTGGCCGACGGCGAACCGTGGATCGTGCTGGACCCGCTCGACGGGACGGGGAACTTCTCCGCGGGCCTGCCGCCGTGGGCGTTCTCGGCGGCGCTGGTGCGCAACGGCGTGCCGATCGCCGGCCTGGTGACCGACCTCGCCTCCGGGCGACGGTGGACGGGGCTCCACGGCATCGGGGCCGAACGCGACGGTGTGCCGATCGAGCCGCGGCCGGGCAGCACCGTCGTCGTCCCCAGCGGGCCGTCGGGGCGGACGGTCTCCGTGCCGTCGACCGCGCGGCGGGTCCGGGTGACCGGCTGCACCGCCGTCGATCTGTGCCTGGTCGCCGACGGCGCGGCCGCCGCCTGGCACGACCTGGACCGCAGCGGCACGCACGTGCACGACGTCGCCGGTGGGCTGGCGGTGCTGCTGGCGGCCGGTGGCGCCGCGCTCGACGCGGACGGCCGGCCGTTCCTCCTGGAGCCCGACACCGAGACGAAGATCCGCTTCGCCGCCGCCTCGTCGGTCGCCGAGGCGGCGGCGCTCATCGCGGCGGTGGGCTAGCGGCCGACCGCCGCCCGCACCGCTGCCAGCAGTGCCTCGCGCTCGTGCAGCGTGGTGCGCGCCCGGCCCCTGCTCGCGCCGAGGGCCTGCTCGGCGGCGTCGATCGCCCGCCAGTCCTCCAGCAGCACCGGCTCGGCACCCCGGTCCTGCAGCGTGCGGACGAGGTCGTCGACCGGTCCCCGCACGCGCAGCGTCCCGTCCGCGGCGTCGGCGAGGAGGCCCGCGACGGTCTCCCGGGCGTCGTGCTTGTTGTGCCCGACGACCCCCGACGGCCCGCGCTTGATCCAGCCGGCCACGTACTCGCCGGGGGAGGGGCGCCCGCCCCGCAGCACGCGGCCGGCGTCGTTGGGCACGGTTCCCGACCGCTGGTCGACCGGCAGGCCGGGCAGCGGGGTGCCGAGGTAGCCCACCGACCGCACGACGAGGTCGGCCGGGACGATCTCGAGCTTCCCGGTGCCCATCGCGCGCCCGTCGCCGTCGACTGCGGTCCGCTCGACCTCCACGCCGGTGACCCGGTCCTCGCCCAGCAGCCGTACGGGGCGCCGGTAGAAGCGCAGCCGCAGCCGGGCGTGCCCCGGTTCGGGCTGGTGCCGGGACCACTCCCGCAGCACCGCGAGGTTGCGGGCGACGCCGCGGTCGGCCGCGGCCCGCTCCTCGGCGTCGGCGTCCAGGACGAGCTCGGCGGGGTCGACCAGCACGGTGGCCCGCGCCAGCTCCCCGAGCTCGCGGAGTTCCTGGGTGGTGAAGGTCGCCTGGGCCGGGCCGCGGCGGCCCAGCACGGTGACCTCCTCGACCGACGTCGCGGCGAGGGCGTCGAGCACGTGCTGCGGCATGTCGGTGGGCTCGAGCTCCTCCGGTGCGCGGGCCAGCACCCGGGCCACGTCGAGCGCGACGTTGCCGACCCCGATCACGACCACCGACCGGATCCCGGCCAGGGCGGCCTCCACGCCGGCGCGGTCGGCGTCGGGATGACCGCAGTACCAGGAGACGACGTCGGTCGCGGCGAGGCTGCCGGGGAGGTCCTCGCCCTCGATGCCGAGGTGCCGGTCGAGCGCGGCACCGTAGGTGTAGACGACGGCGTCGACGTGCCGTCGCAGCTCGTCGAGCGTGATGTCCTTGCCGACCTCGACGTTGCCGACGAAGCGCACCAGCGGGTGGTCGAGACTGCGGTGCAGCGTGTCGCGGATGGCGCGCATCTTCGGGTGGTCGGGGGCGATGCCGTGCCGGACCAGCCCGAACGGCGTGGGCAGCCGGTCGATCAGGTCGACCGCGACCGGGACGGCGCTCTGCCGGGTGAGCGCGTCGGCGGTGAAGATCCCGGCCGGACCGGCACCGACCACGGCCACGCGGAGCGGGTGCTCGGCCGACGGGGGAGGGGGAGCACCAGCGTCGGCCACGACTGGCATCCTGACGCGGCCGGCGCCGCTCCACCAGGGCTGGCGTCCGCACCCGTCCGCATCCGTCCGTTCCCGTCGCCCCAGGAGGCCTCCGTGTCCGTCGTCGTCGTCGCCACCATCACCCCTCGGCCGGATGCGGTGGACGCCGTCCGGGAGGCCCTGCTGACCGCGGTTCCGCAGGTGCACGCAGAGCCGGGGTGCGAGCGGTACGCGCTGCACGAGGCCGAGGGCGTCTTCGTGATGGTCGAGCGGTGGGAGAGCCAGGAGGCGCTGCGGGTGCACGGCAAGGCGGAGGCGCTGACGAATCTGGGCGCCACGATCGGCGACAAGCTGGCCGCTCCGCTCGACGTCCGCTACCTGACGGCCGTGCCGGCCGGCGACCCGGACAAGGGCGCGATCTAGCGGCAGGCGTAGTTGAGGTCGAGGTCGTCCGGAACGTACTGGGTGAGCTCGACCTCGCTGCGTGGGACCAGTGCCGGCTCGTCGCACAGGTCCACCGCCTGGGGCAGGGTCAGGGCGCCGGCCAGCCAGCTGGGCAGGCCGACCAGCGGGCTGTCGGCGGGCACCTCGCCGACGATCCGGCGCCACTGGTAGCCGGTCGAGTACACGCCGACCTCGCCGTCCTGATCGGTCAGGTACTCGGTCATCCCCTCGAGGGTGACCCGGTTCCGGGCGCGGGCCTCGGCGGAGCCGGACTGCCAGGTGTTCATGGTCTCGACGTCCAGCCACCACGTGTAGCGGGCGGGCTGGCTGTCCAGCCGCGCGGCGCGGGCCGCGGGCCGGAAGAACGCCTCGACGCTGGTCCGGGCCCGCTCCCAGCCGTACTGCCACGAGCAGGCCATCGAGTTGCCGCCGTCGCAGCTGCCGTACGGGGTCTGGCCCGTCGAGGGCCAGGTGGTGACCAGCCCGCGGAGCTCACCCGGGTTGGCGGTGTTCAGGTAGAGCTGCACGCGCGGCTGGTCTCCCACCGCGCCGGAGGACCCCGAGGCCCAGGTCAGCTGCTCCGTGAGGCAGGGATTGGTGCGGGTGGCCAGTCCGCCGTTCACGCCGACGACGGCGAAGGCGCCCGGCGCGGGCAGCTCCGTGCCGCACTGCGGGTGCGAGACGTCGTAGCCCACGGTGCGCCCCGCGCCCGAGCCCTCGGTCGGGGCCGCTGCGGCAGCGCCCGGGTTGCCGAGCAGCACCGTGACCGAGGCGAGCACCCCGACGACCCACCGTGATCCCGATCTCATCGGCGGCGAACGTACACGCCGTTCCTGGGAGGGCGGCGGCCCGGGCGACCGAGGGTCAGACCGCCTGGCAGACGGGGCACCAGTACAGGTTGCGGCCCACCATGACCTGGGTCCGGATCTCGGTCCCGCACAGCCGGCAGGGGAGTTCGGTGCGGCGGTAGACGTAGTGCGCGTCGTCCCGCTGGACGGCACCGCCGCGCCGGGACCGGTCCTCCGGGCGGGTCGTGACGATGCGCCCCATCCGGACTCCGGCCCTCATCAGCGTGACCAGGTCCGGCCACATGCGGGCCCACAGCTCGGCGTCCACCTGCCGGCCCGGACGGAACGGCGACACGTTGTGCCGGAACAGCAGCTCGGCGCGGTAGACGTTGCCCACGCCGGCCAGCACCGACTGGTCCATGAGCAGGGCGCCGATCGCGGTACGGCTTCCGGTGATCCGGCGGAACGCGGCCGTGCCGTCGGCGCGGGGGCGCAACGGGTCGGGGCCCAGCCGGTCCAGGATGCGCATCGCCTCCGGGGTGGTCAGCACCTCGCAGGCGGTGGGTCCGCGCAGGTCGGTCCAGACGCCGGCGTCGTCGGCACCGTCGGCCTCCCAGCGCATCCGCAGCGCCCCCTTCGCCGGCGGCGGGGCGCCGACGCCGGTCGTGTACGTGCCGTACAGCCCGAGGTGCACGTGCAGGTGGTCGCCGCCGAAGCGGGCGAACAGGTGCTTGCCGTAGGAGAAGACCTCGTCCAGCACGCGGCCGTCGAGCAGCGCCGCGCCGGCCTCGAACCGCCCCTGGGGGCTGGTGACGTGCACCGGGCGACCGGCGAACAGCTGGGTCTGGTCCCGCGCCAGGCGGTACAGGGTGTGGCCCTCGGGCATCCGCGCAGCCTAGGCGGCCGCCCGCGACGGCCCGGTCAGCGGTCGGCCGTCTCCAGGCCGAAGTGCGGCCGGTCCTCGGCGGCCACCAGGTCGACGTCCGCCGGGTGCTGCTGGATGTAGTGGCGGACGAACGAGCAGTAGGGGAGCACGGTGAGCCCGCGCTCGCGCGCCGCGGAGAGCACACCGGCCACGAGCGTCGTCCCGATGCCCTGGCCGCCGACGCTGGGATCGACCTCCGTGTGCGGCAGCGTCATCGACGTGCCCTCGACGTGATAGCTGGCCAGCCCGACCACGCGCTCGCCGATCCGGACCTCGAAGCGCCCCTTCTCGGGGACGTCCACCACCGTGGTGCCCATCGATCCTCGTCCACCCTTCCGTCGTCTCCGGCGCCGTTGCCGGAGAGCGGGACGTACGCACCAGAACGGTAACCCTGGCGATCCGTCCGCGTCCTCTTCTCGTTCGACGCGTCGGGTGCGCGAGAGGTTCCGCTCCGCCGCCGGATAGCCTCTGGTCGTTGGTCCGGCGCGGGTGCGCTCCGCCGTGGCCCCCGTAGCTCAGGGGATAGAGCATCGGTTTCCTAAACCGTGTGTCGCAGGTTCGAATCCTGCCGGGGGCACCACCAGGCGCTGCCCCTCACCGGGCGGCACGGCAGCTGACCGGAGGGCGCTCGGCGGTGATCATCGGTGGGCACCGATGAGCCGGCGCCCCTCGCGCGGTCTTCCCTGCTGACCCGCACCCGTGCCAGGCGCCCGCCTGGGACCCCGGTGCCGGCGAGGGAGGACACCATGGCCGACCGCGCACCCGCGCTCGATCTGCGCTCGGGACCCGAGCGGGTCTTCGCGCACCTGCTGGTCAACAACGTGCTGGTGTCGGTCGTCAACTACACGGTCTGGTTCGCGGTGACCTTCTGGGTGTTCCTGGAGACCGGGTCGGTGTTCGCCACCGGCATGATCGCCGGCATCTTCCTGGTGGCGACGGCCGGGACCGGCATCTGGTTCGGCAGCCTGGTCGACCACCATCCCAAGCACGCCGTCCTGCAGGGTTCTGCGGTCGCCTCGATGGCGCTCTACTCCCTGGCGTTCGCCATCTACCTGCTCACCCCGGCGGAGTCGTTCCAGACCGCGGCCAGCGTGCCGCTGTGGATCTTCGTCGTCCTGCTCATGGCCGGTGTGATCGCCGGCAACCCGCGCATGATCGCGCTGCCGACCCTGGTCACGCTGCTCGTCCCCGAGGACCGGCGGGACCGGGCCAACGGGCTCGTCGGGTCCGCGTCCGGCCTGTCCATGCTCGTCACGTCGGTGATCAGCGGGCTGCTGGTCGCCTTCGGCGGCATGGGCGCGGTCCTGGCGCTGACCCTCACCGTCCTGGTGCTCGCGGTCGTCCACCTGACCGCGGTGCGCGTCCCCGAGGACCGGAGGCCGGCTGCCGCGGACGGTGGTGACGGCGCGGCCGCCAATGCCGGCGTGGACCTGCGCGGGACGCTCCGGCTCGTCCGCGGGGTGCCCGGCCTGCTGCCGCTGATCCTGTTCAGCTGCTTCAACAACTTCCTCGGTGGCGCCTTCATGGCCCTGATGGATCCCTACGGCCTGTCGCTGATGTCCGTGCAGGCGTGGGGGCTGCTGTGGGGCGCGCTGTCCGCGCTGCTGATCGTCGGCGGCCTGCTGGTGGCCCGCGTCGGCCTGGGCAGCCGCCCGATCCGCGTGCTGCTGCTGGTCAACGTGGTCATGTGGACCGGGACGATGCTGTTCCCGCTGGTGTCCTCGATCCTGACGCTCACCGTGGCGATGGGCGTCTTCATGCTCGCGATGCCCTTCGCCGAGGCCGCCGAGCAGACCGTCCTGCAGCGGGTGGTCCCCTACGAGCGGCAGGGCCGGGTGTTCGGCTTCGCCCAGAGCATCGAGCAGGCGGCTTCCCCGCTGACCGCCTTCCTCATGGCCCCCCTCACGCAGTTCGTCGTCATCCCGTTCATGACCGACGGCGCCGGGGCGCGGGGAATCGGTGAGTGGTTCGGTACCGGCCCGGTGCGCGGCATCGCCTTGGTCTTCGTCGGCACCGGGCTGATCGGGGTCCTCGTCGTCCTCGCCGCGCTCGCCAGTCCCGCCTACCGGCGGCTGAGCGCCGCCTACGCCGCAGCCCGGGACGACGCCTCCGCTGCGGCGGGCTCGATCGACGCGGAGGCCCCCGGCATGCCCGCACTGCCCGTTCCCGCCCCGGTCGCCGTGGCGTCGTCCCTGCGACCGGACGGCGACCCGGCGGTGTGACGCCGACCGATCCTGCCGATCAGCGGCCGGTGCGCTCGCGGTAGCGGGCGGCACGCTTCGCGGCGGCGGCCCGCCGGCGTTCGCTGTCCCTGAGGTCGCGCTGGGAGCCGGCACGGTCCCGGACGGCGGTGGCGGTGCCGGCCGGGTAGCCGGCCTTCATCACCCGGGTCTCGGTGGTCTCCGGCATGTAGGCCAGCGAGTAGATGAGGCCGAGGAAGATCCCGCCCCCGACCACGGCGATGCGCAGGCCGAACGGCGCCGGCAGGAAGATCAGGACCAGCGCGATCGGGACCGCCATCTGCACGAGCATCCGGGCGACGTGCCGCAGGCCCCAGGTGCGGGTCGTGGTGTCGAAGAGGACCCAGCCGCGGTGCCGCTCCGGCAACGTGCCGCCCAGGGCGTACCAGAGCCAGCGGTGCGGAGCGGGCCGGATGACCGGCTGATCCGGCTCGTCGGTTCCGTGCGTCATGTCCGCTGTGCTCTCCTCGTGGACGACCACGTCGTCTCGTCGTCCACAGTAGAACCGTCGGCCGGACGGAACGTCGGCCGCCGTCAGGTCGTTGCCCCGGGGGGCGACCCGCCCCGAGCCGCTTCGTCGAAGAGAGCCATGAGCCCCGATCACAGTCCCGAGGCCACGTACACCCTGCCCGTCGAGGGGGTGCGTGGCCGGTGACCGAAGTGCTCACCCTGCTGCTCGGGCTGCTGGTGGTCCTCGCGATCACCGCGGTGACCGGCTACTTCGTGGCCCAGGAGTTCGCGTACATGGCGGTCGACCGGGCCACCCTCGCGGCCCGCGCCGAAGCCGGTGACGCCACCGCGAAGCGCGCGCTGGGTGTCACCCGCCGCACCTCCTTCATGCTGTCGGGCGCCCAGCTGGGCATCACGGTCACCGGGCTGCTCGTCGGCTACGTCGCCGAGCCGCTGATCGGGGAGTCACTCGGCGCGCTGCTCGGTGACGTCGGCATCCCTCCCGCGGTGAGCGTCGGCATCGGCGCGGTGCTGGCGCTGCTGTTCTCCACCGTCGTCCAGATGCTCTTCGGCGAGCTCTTCCCGAAGAACCTGGCCATCTCCCGCCCGGAGCCGGTCGCGCTGTGGCTGGCCACCTCGACCGTCGGGTACCTCAAGTTGTTCGGCTGGCTGATCTGGGTGTTCGACCAGGCGTCGAACCTGCTGCTGCGGGCGCTGCGCATCGAGCCGGTGCACGACGTCGAGCACGCGGCCACCGCCCGCGACCTGGAGCACATCGTCGAGGAGTCGCGGGAGAGCGGCGACCTGCCCGCGGAGCTGTCGATGATGGTCGACCGGATCCTGGACTTCCCGCACCGCGACGTCGAGCACGCGATGATCCCGCGTCCGCGGGTGGGCACCGTCGCCGAGACCGACACCGTCGGGCACCTGCGCGAGCTCATGGCCAGCGGTCACTCCCGCTATCCGGTCCTGGAGGCCGGGACCGGCGACGTCGTCGGCGTGGTGCACCTGGCCGACGTGCTGACGACGGCGCAGCCCGACACCGCGCCGGTGACCTCGATCGCCCGCGAGAGCCTGGTGGTCTCCACGTTCACCTCGCTGCCCGACGCGCTGCAGCAGCTCGCCGAGACCGAGAACCAGCTGGCCTGCGTCCTCGACGAGTACGGGGGGTTCGCCGGCGTGATCACCCTGGAGGACCTCGCCGAGGAGCTGGTCGGGGAGATCACCGACGAGCACGACGCCGAGCACCCCGAGTACGTGCCGATCGAGGGGGACGGCGTCTGGGAGATGCCGGGCGACGTGCACGTCGACGAGATCGAGCGCGCACTCGGGGTCGACCTGCCCCGCGGGCACTACGAGACGATCGCCGGCCTGGTCATCGCGGCCGCCGGCACCCTCCCACCGGCGGGGACGTCGCTGGCCATCGAGCTGCCACCGGATCCCGGTGATCTGGTCCTCGCCGACGAGCCCGCCCCGCGGCAGCTCCAGGTGCACGTGCTCGCCGTGGAGCGGCACGTGCCGTCCCGGGTGCGGCTGGAGCTGCCCGACCGCATGCCCGCCGGTGCCGAGGACGACGGCGCGACCGCCGAGGAGGGCTCCCGATGAGCGACAACCCGTGGGTCGTCGTCGCGGCGACCGTGCTGATCGTCGCCCTGTCGGCGTTCTTCGTCGCGGTGGAGTTCGCCGCGCTGGCGGCCAAGCGGCACCGGCTCGAGGAGGCCGCACCCGACAGCCGTGCGGCGCGGGCGGCGCTGCGCAACTCGTCGGAGCTGACGCTGCTGCTGGCGGGCTCCCAGCTGGGCATCACCGCGGCCACCCTGGCACTCGGCGCGATCAGCAAGCCGGCGGTGCACCACTGGCTGACCCCGGTGTTCGAGGGCTGGGGGCTGCCGCTTGTCGCGGCCGACGTCGTCGGCTTCGTCCTCGCCCTGCTCGTGGTCACCTTCATCCACCTCGTCGTGGGTGAGATGGCGCCGAAGTCGTGGGCGATCGCCCATCCCGAGCGGTCGGCCACCCTGCTCGCCGTGCCGATGCGGGGGTTCATGCTGCTGTTCCGGCCGTTGCTGCGGGCACTGAACGCCGCGGCCAACCGGCTGGTCCGGACGGTCGGGGTGCAGCCCGCCGACGAGCTCGCGGTCGGCCACAGCCCCGACGCGCTGCGCCACCTTGTGGAGCACTCGGCCAACGTCGGTGCGCTGGACGCGAGCTTCTCGGCGCAGATCGCCGGTGTCCTGGAGCTGGAGCGGCTGACCGTGCGCGAGATGGTCGGGCCGGCGTCCCGCCCGACGGGGGTGCGCTCCGCCGCCACCGTCGGCGAGGTCCGTGCGCTCACCCAGGCGTCGGGGCACCTCCGGATCCTGCTGGGCGCGGTCGAGGGCGAGGAGATCAACGGCGTCGTGCACGTCCGGGACACCCTCACCGCCGCCGACGCGGCGCCGGCCGCGCCGTTCGCTCGGCCGGTGTTCGCCCTGGAGGCCGACACCACCGTGCACGCGGCGCTCAAGGCGATGCGCGAGTCGCGCAACCACCTCGCCGTCGTCACCGACGCCGGGGCGGTGATCGGCGTCGTCACCCTCTCCGACGTGCTGCGCCGGCTCTTCCCGCAGCCGGCTCCTGCCGCCTCCGCGGGCTGACCGACGCCGGTTCCGGGCCCGGCCGGTCAGATGATCCCGGCGGAGCTCTCAAGCTGCGCCGCCACCCGGTCGATGGAGTGCAGGTCAGCCCCCTCACCGGATCGAAGCGGAGCCCACCGTGACCAGCCCGACGCTCGGCAACAGCCGCGGTGCCCTCCGTGTTCTCGTGCTCGCCGACGCCCCCGTGCTCCGCCGCGGCCTGGTCGGCATGGTGAACGAGACGGCCGGCATCCAGGTCGTCGGAGCGCCGGGGGAGCCGCGCCGCGCGCTCACCCTGGCCGAGGCCGCCCGTCCCGACGTCGTCGTCGTGGAGCTCGGCACCGGCCGGGCCGAGGCGCTGAACGCCTGCCGCGACCTCCGCCGCCGCTTTCCGCAGCTGGCGGTCGTCGCCGTCGGGACCTCCGACGAGCCGGCCGTCGTCAACGAGGCGCTCGCTGCCGGTGTGCGCGGGTACCTGCTGCTCAACGCCTCGGCCACCCTCCTGGGATGGGCGCTCCTCGCCGCCCGGGCCGGCCGCACCGTCGTCGACCCGCAGATCCGTCGCGGGGAGACCGACGGCGTCGCGCAGGTGCGCGAGCTGACGCTCCAGGCGCCGCTGACCCGCCGTGAGTCCGATGTCCTGGACGAACTGGTGAAGGGGCAGGCGAATCGCCAGATCGGCGCGAACCTGTTCATCTCCGAGGACACCGTGAAGTCCCACGTGAAGGCCATCCTGCGCAAGCTGGGTGCCCGGGACCGCTCGCACGCGGTGTCCCTGGTGCTCCAGTCCCGCGGACCGGCCTGCACGTGCGGTGCGCACGCCGTCGCCGAGGTCTGACCGCGGGCCGGGCATGTCGCCTGCAGTCACGGGTAGCAGTGCCCGGGTGAACGAGGACAAGATCAGCAACAAGATCGACGAGCTGGCCGGCAAGGGCAAGGAGCTCGCCGGCCGGGCGACCGACAACCCCGACCTGGAGGCCGAGGGCAAGGGCGACCAGGCGGCGAGCAACCTCAAGCAGGCCGGCGAGAAGATCAAGGACGTCTTCAGGTGACCCAGGCTGCCCCCGCCGAGGGATCCCCGTGACCTCCGGACAGGGCTACGGGCCCGACCACACGTCGTCGTTCGGGTTCGGCCTGCATCAGGTCATGGTCGCGATCCCGCCGGACGGCGAGGACCGCTGCCGCGGGTTCTACGTCGGTCTCCTCGGCATGCTGGAGCCGACCAAGCCGCCGGCCCTGGCCGCCCGCGGGGGTCCCTGGTCCGCGCCGATGCCTCCGAGCTGCACCTCGGCGTGGAGCAGGCCTTCCGCCCGGCTCGCAAGGCGCACCCCGGCATCCGGGCAGGACCTCGACGGCCTGGCCGCCGCACTGGTCGGTGCCGGCATCGAGGTGAGCTGGGACGAGAGCGACTTCCCGGGGCACCGCCGCTTTCACGCGGCCGACCCGGTGGGGAACCGGCTCGAGTCCATCCAGCGGGACGGCGCCGTCCCGATCTGGTGACACCCGGCCGGGCCGGCGCACGGGGTGAGCTGAGCCACCCGGCGGCGCGACCGGCGTCCGGCAGGGACGATGGGGCGGTGACCGTCGCTCCTCCCGCCGTCCCGGGAACGGGGGCTGCGCTCGACGCGCTCGCCGATCTCGTCTCCGACGGCGACGCGCTGGTGCTCTCGGGTGCCGGCCTGTCCACCGATTCCGGGATCCCGGACTACCGCGGGGCCACCGGCAGCCTGCGCCGGCACACCCCCATGACCTACCAGACCTTCACCCGCGACCCGCGCGGCCGGCACCGCTACTGGGCGCGGAGCTTCGTCGGCTGGCGGCAGATGCGCGCGGCCCGGCCCAACGACGGACACCGCGGCGTCGCGTCGCTGCAGGGCGCCGGACTGCTCAGCGGCGTCATCACCCAGAACGTCGACGGGCTGCACCAGGCAGGCGGCGCCCGCGACGTGGTCGAGCTGCACGGGGGCCTGGACCGGACGGTGTGCCTGGGCTGCGGGGACGTGGCGGACCGCGCGGCGCTGGACGAGCGGCTGCACGAGGCCAATCCGCACTTCGGGCCGCGGGTCGAGGAGATCAACCCCGACGGGGACGCCGAGCTGCCCGACGAGGTGCTCGACGGCTTCGTGATGGTGGACTGCCTGGCCTGCGGCGCCGGCCCGCTCAAGCCCGACGTCGTCTTCTTCGGCGAGACGGTGCCCCGGGACCGGGTCGACGCCTGCTTCGCACTGGTCGAGGAGGCCGGCAGCCTCGTGGTGCTCGGGTCGTCCCTCACCGTCATGAGCGGGTACCGGTTCGTGCTCCGGGCGGCGAAGCTCGGGATCCCGGTCGGGATCGTGAACGTCGGCCCGACCCGCGGCGATGCCAAGGCCGACGTGCGCGTCGACGCACCGCTCGGTGTGGTGCTGCCGGAGCTGGCCGCGCGCCTGGCCGGATGACCCGCGAGGTCGAGCGCACCGACGACGGCCGGCACGTCGTCGTCGACGGGCGGCGATGGCGGACAGCAGACCCCTCGCTGCCCGACGACGTCCGCGCGCAGCTGCTGCACCACCTCGGGGTGGGGCGCTCCGGCGTGCGTTCGGCGAAGTCGGCCGGGGACGACGCCGCCGTGGCCGCCGCCCGGGCGCGTGTGCAGCTGGCCAAGGTCGGGCTGGGGGAACGCGGCCCGGCCTGGTGGGAGCAGGACGACGATGCGCGCCGCGCCCGCTGGGAGGAGGCGCTGCGCGAGCTCGGGGATTAGTGGCGGCCGGACAGGGCAGGAACTGCCGCGATGCAGACCTTCGTGCCGGTGCCCGACTTCGAGGAGAGCGCGCGGCTGCTGGACTCCCCGCGGCTGGGCAAGCAGCGGGTGGAGACGCTGCAGATCCTGCGGGCGATCGAGCTGCCCGACTACGGCTGGGCGAGCCACCCCGCCGTCCTCATGTGGAAGGGGCGCACGCCCGCGCTGGTCGCCTACGGGCTGGCCATGGCCCGGGTGTGGCGGGAGCGCGGCTTCGCCGACAGCACCGAGGGGCAGATCGGCGAGTTCGCGCCCGAGGTGGTCGGCCGGCCGCAGGCCGAGCTGGCCGCCGCCGGGCTGCTGCCGTCGTGGATCGGGAACGAGGAGCTGCACCGCTCGCACCGGTCCAACCTGATCGCGAAGGACCCGGAGTTCTACCGCGGGCGGTTCACCGAATTGTTCGGCCCCGAGCCCGACGACCTGCCCTACCTCTGGCCGGGGCCCGACGACCTGCCGCCGGCCCCGGAACCCGACGGCGTCCGGGTGTGGGTGGCCCGGCCGCGGTCGCACAACGAGCTGGGTGCCTGCCTCGCGGCCGGCGTCGTGGGGCTGGGCACCCAGTCGGGGATCGACGTCGACGCCCAGGGCATGAGCCCGGCGGAGCTGCGGGCGCTGTCCAAGGAGATCTCGGGACGGCGCCCCGCGAAGGACCTGCGCCAGCTCTCGACCTTCCTCGACGAGGTGCGCCCCGGGGATCCGGTCGCGCTCCCGATCGAGCACGGGGCCGGGCTGCTGCTCGGCGAGGTGGTGGGGGACTACCTGTTCCAGGGACGGGAGCTGCTGCCGCACCGCCGCTTCGCGCGCTGGGACCGGGTCGTGCCGAGGTCGGCCGCCCGGCCGCCCGCGACCCTGCAGGATCCCCGCGCCTTCTTCCAGGTCGTGCTCGACCCCGCCGTCCTGGGCTAGCTGTAGCTAGCCGCGCAGCGGCATGTTCACGCGTCCCAGACCAGGCAGAAGGGGTGGCCCACCGGGTCGGCGTACACGCGGAAGTCGCCTCCGCCGCCGGGCAGCGGCCGCGCGCCGAGCGCGAGCACCTTCGGCTCGGCCTCGGCGATGTCGGCCACCCGGATGTCGAGGTGGAACTGCTGCGGGCGGGACGGGTCGGGCC
>NZ_POQU01000052.1 GCF_002938425.1 Blastococcus atacamensis
TATACTCATTGGTTTTGTTTGTTTTTTTGTTAAGCATGTCGGCGTCGTACGAGTATTATACATGCTCCTTCGGCGGCAGCGGCATAGGTGTATAAGGGAATGGCCGACGGCCGCGGTGCGGAGGGCGGGGTCGGCCAGGCCGAGACGGGCGGCGTCGCTCCAGCGGCCCGCGACGGGCGCGCAGGCGTCGGCGGCGCGGTCGGCGGCGACCGGGTCGTCCAGCAGCGTCGCGGTGACCGCGGCGAGCGCCGGCCACCACGGCTCGGGGGCGGCGTCCAGGTAGCGGATCTCCAGGTACCCGCGGGGGCGGACCGGCGGGAAGAGCGTGGTCAGGTGGTAGTCCACGTCGGCGCCGGTGGCCGACCGGTCGCCCAGCCGGGTCGCGCCGGTCACCCAGTCGGCCAGGGGAATCCGCCCGCGCACCGGCTCGGCGGCCCCGCTGACGGGGTCGTGGACGAGCATCACCGGTGCGGCGAGCGCGTACGCCGCCCACTCGGCCGCCGGGTCGTCGCCGGTCAGGATCGGACCGCAGCGGGCGGAGTCGAGTTCCCCCCAGATCTGCTGGCGGGTCGACCGCCATCCGGTGGCCCGGTCGGCCTGCAGCGGGGAGCAGGCCGACACGGCCACCAGCACCGGGCCGAGCTGGTGGGCCAGGGCCAGCCGGGCGGACCAGCCGGCCGCCGGTCCCGCATCGAGGTTCACCTGCAGCGCAGCGGTCGAGGTCATCATGCGGGCGCCCGCGTCGGCGCAGCCCACCGCGGCGAAGTGCTCCTCCATGGCGGCGTAGCGGGCGGCGTTGCTGAGCCGGCGGGCGGGTCGCAGCGGATCCGTGCCGACCAGGGCCAGGCCCAGCCCGTCGGAGGCCAGCGCCGCGGCGAGGGTGGCGTGGTCGGCGCGCAGGCCGAGCACCGCCGAGGCGACGTCGTCGGCCGGCGGTGCCGACAGCTCGACCTGGCCGCCGGGCTCGAAGGTGATCCGGCTGCCGCCGGGCAGCGGCCCGCAGCCGGCGGCGGACCGGGTCAGCCGGTCCCAGGACACCGGCTCCTGCGGGGCGGCCAGGTCGACGAGGTGGCTCTCCAGCTCCAGGCCGACGCAGCCGACGGGTCCGGCCCGCAGCGCGGAGGCGGCGATGCGAGCGGTGGCGCCGTCGAGGTCGAGGGCTCGTGCGGGTGACACGGTCAGCTCGGCCACCCCCTCCAGGTCCGGACCGGTCGACGTCGACCGCGGGTCGGTGCGGGGGCGACTCGGTGGCCGCCGTCCACGTGCGTGTCCATTGATCCCTGCCGACGGGAGTTGAGCAACTCCACGCGCCCCGTCGCCCAGATCTTCGGATCCGGTTCGCCGTCCGGATGTGTCGACGGGGACCGATTGTTTGGGGGGCCGCGAGGGGTAGCCGTCGGCCGTGGATACGCGTCGGTTGGTGCTGGGCGACTGGAACCCGTTGGTCAGGGACGGCATCGACGTCCTGCGGCTGCTGCTCGTCGGCGGCGCGGTCCACTACGCCCTGGCCGGCGACGGCGGATCGGCATCGGTCCTCGCGGTGATGGCGCTCGTGACCCTGGCCGCCCGCGCGGTGGACCTGCCGCGCGTCTACGACCTGTCGGTGACCCTGGCGATGACGCTGCAGGGCTTCGGGGAGGTCTGGGGGCTCTACGACCGGTTCGTCCGCTTCGACGACCTCGTGCACGTCACGCTGCCTCTGCTCCTCGCGCCGGTGGTCTACATCGCCCTGGCCCGGCTCGACGTCGTCCCGGACCCGCGACAGGAGACCCACCGTCAGCACTACGTCGGGATCGCCGTCGTCACCGCTGCGCTGGGCATCACCGTCGGCGCCCTCTGGGAGATCTACGAGTGGCGGTCGGACGCGTGGTTGGGCACCGACCTCTCGGAGGGCAACGACGACACCAACGGCGACCTCGTGCGGGACAGCCTCGGTGCCATCGCCGGGGCTGCCCTGCTGGTGCTCTGGGCCCGGTTCGGCTGGGGCTCGGTGCGCCGGATCCCGGGGGTGAACACCCACGAGGAGGTCAGCGCTTGACCCGGGACGCTCCTATGACTCGTCAAGCCGCCAGTGGTGGTGATTCGAGGCGTCGGTAGAGCTCGCGGGCGATGTAGCGCTTGAGGCAGCGTTTGATCTCGCGGTCGGTCTTGCCTTCGGCTCGGCGGCGGTCGGCGTAGGTGCGGGTGGGCTCATCGCGCTGCAACCGGGTGAGGACGACGGTGTGCAGGGCCCGGTCGAGTTGGCGGTCTCCGGAACGGTTGAGCCGGTAGCGCACGGTCTTGCCTGAGGACGCCGGAATCGGGGCAGCGCCGGCGAGCATGGCGAAGGCGGCGTCGTTGCGGCAGCGGCCGGGGTGGGACCAGGCCGTGAGCACGGCGGCGGCCACGATCGGGCCCACTCCGGTCAGCTCGAGCAGGTCCGGCCGCCAGGACCGGACGATGGTGCGGATGGCCTTTTCGTGGTCGAGCGCCTCGGTCTCGAGGAAGCGGATGCGGCGGGCCAGGTCGTGCAGCACCGTCAGGGCGGTGGTGACCTCGATGTCTCCGCTCCTGGCACCCGGCCGCATCCGGGCGGCGGTGGTGATCATGGCGCGGGTGGTCTGGCCGCGGAACCTGCCCCGCACCGGCTCGGGTGAGGTGATGACCATCGCCAGCAGCTGCCGCACGGCGGCAGTGGCGGCCTCGACCGCGGCTCGTCGGGCGGTCAGTCGCATCTGCAGCGCGGCCCGCTCCGGGCCGGTCTTGGGTTGGGCCAGCTGGGTGCGGGCCAGCGCGTCGCGGGCGGCGCGTTCGGCGTCGATCGGGTCGGACTTGGCTCCAGCTCGCCGTGCGGGGCGCTTGGGTCGGTCCAGCTCGACCACGAGTTCGTCGGCGGCGGCGAGGTGTCGGGCCAGGCCGGCGCCGTAGCCGCCGGTGCCCTCCATCGCCCAGGCCCGCAGGCCGGAGTGCTGCTCGGCCAGGGTGACGAGTTCGGCGTAACCGTCCGGGTCAGCGGGCACCGTCGCCCGGGCCAGCACCCCACCGGTGCGGGCGTCGACGACGGCGGCGGTGTGGGTCTGGCTATGGGTGTCGACGCCGATGACGACCTCGACCAGTTCTGCCAGCATGGACATGCGTTCTTCTCCTTGACCGGGGGGGCGCAGCAGGTCCCGGTCCGGTGCGGAGATGGCAGGACTGTGATGAGACACGTCAGCGGCTACTGGCGGTCAAGCTCCTGATCAGGCCAACGTCTCCGGCCGGGCCGGTGCCGGCAGCAGCAGACGGACAAGTCCCGTCAAAGGCACGTGGCCAGTCAGACCTGGAGTCACGCCCACTACTGCCGGCTGTCAGCCCATCACCGATGAGCCGACCCGGCCAGCTCCACAGTCAGTCCTCGGCGATCCAGACGGCGGTGTTCGCCGGCAGCGCCAGCGAGCGGCCCGACGTGTGCGCGAGCTGCGGCGCCGAGGAGAGCAGCACCGTTCCGGCCCGCCGGACCAGCACCGTGTGGTCGCCCATGTTGATCACGCAGCGCACCGAGCGCCCGTCGGCCGTGCTGCGCACGGTCAGGACCTCACCGCGCCGGCTCACCGTGGCCTCGCCCGAGCCCAGTGCCGGGTGCTCCGCGCGGACGGTGAGCGCCCGGCGGTAGAGGTGCAGCATCGAGCTGTCGTCGCGGGTCTGGCGGGAGACGGCGTAGCGCCGCCACTCGGCCGGGATGGGCAGCCACGGGCGGGCCGAGCCGCGGGGGGAGAAGCCCACGCCGGGGGTGCCGTTCCACGGCATCGGCACGCGGCAGCCGTCCCGGCCGCTGCGCTCGCCGCCGCTGCGGAAGAAGATCGGGTCCTTCTTCGCCTCGTCGGGGACCTGGGCCTGGGGCAGTCCGAGCTCGTCACCGGCGTAGATGTAGGCCGAGCCGGGCAGGCTCAGCGTCAGCAGCGCGGCCGCGCGGGCACGGGCGTCACCGATCTCGCCGCCGCCGAACCGCGTCACCTGCCGGTCCTTGTCGTGGTTGCCGAGCACCCAGGACACCGGGGCGCCGACCTTGCCGAAGGCGTCCAGGGCGCTGCGCAGGCCATCGGCGAACGACTCGGCCGACCAGCCGGACTTGAGCAGCCGGAAGGAGAAGGACTGGTGCAGCTCGTCGGGCCGGGAGTAGAGCGCGATCTCCTCCGGGTCGGCCAGGCAGACCTCGCCGACGAGCATCGTGTCCGGGTACTCGTCGCAGACGGCCCGCCAGCGGCGCCACACGTCGTGCACCTCGGGCTGGTTCCACGTCATCGCCTGCTCCGGGCCGTGCCCGAAGAGGGTGGGGGAGTACTCGCCGGGGTTGTCCCGCAGGTCGGCGTCCTTGAACAGGCCGTAGGCGACGTCGACGCGGAAGCCGCTGACGCCGCGGTCGAGCCAGAAGCGCAGCGTGCGCTCGAAGTCCTCGGCGACGGCCGGGTCGCGCCAGTTGAGGTCGGGCTGCTCGGGGGCGAACAGGTGCAGGTACCAGCGGCCGTCCGGCGTACGCGACCACGCGGGCCCGCCGAAGAGGGACCGCCAGTTGTTCGGCGGCTGCTCCGACGCGGGGGCGAAGTGGTAGCGGGAGGCCTCGGGGGAGTCGGGGTCGGCCAGCGCGGCCTGGAACCAGGGGTGCTGGTCCGACGTGTGGTTCGGGACGACGTCGAGCAGGACTTTGAGGCCGAGCGCACGGGCGTCCTCGACCAGCCCCTCGAGGTCGGAGACGTCGCCGTACTCGGGGTCGACCGCGCGGTAGTCGCTGATGTCGTAGCCGCCGTCCGCCCCACCGGAGGGGTAGTGCGGGTTGATCCACAGGGCGTCGACGCCCAGCCAGTTCAGGTACGGGAGGCGGGCGCGCAGGCCTTCCAGGTCGCCGATGCCGTCGCCGTTCCCGTCGGCGAACGAGCGCAGGTAGACCTGGTAGACGACCGCGTCCCGCCACCAGGGGGACACCGCCTGCTCGGGGGCGAACTGTCGCCGAGCCGAGGACCGCACCGTTGCGAGCCGAGCTGCCATGTGCCCTCAATCGGCAGGAGGTGCCGCCAACTTGCGCACTCCCGGGGGGCGAGTGACGCCTGGGACGCACCGTGACCTGCCCGTGAACAGGGTCGGCCACGGCCGAGGCGCGTGGGACGGGTGAGGATGGCGGCATGGCAGCAGAAGACGCCCGCACCCACGACCTCGTCGTCTACGGAGCCACCGGCTTCGTCGGCCGGCTGCTCGCCGGCTACCTGGCGCAGTCCGCCCCCCAGGGGACGCGGATCGCCCTGGCCGGGCGGTCGCGGCCGCGGCTGGAGGACGTCCGCGCCGCCCTGCCGCCGGGGGCGCGGAACTGGGCGCTGGTCGAGGCCGACTCCACCGACGAGAACTCGCTGCGTGCGCTCGCCGGGAGCACCCGGGTGCTGGCCACCACGGTGGGCCCGTACGCCCGCTACGGGCTGCCGGTGGTCGAGGCCTGTGCCCGCGCCGGAACGCACTACGCCGACCTCACCGGCGAGGTGCTCTTCGTCCGCGACGCCATCGAGCGCTGCGACGCCGTGGCCCGGGAGACCGGTGCCCGCATCGTGCACGCCTGCGGCTACGACTCCATCCCCTCGGACCTGAGCACGCTGCTGCTCGCGCAGCGCGCCCGGGAGGACGGCGCCGGAGGCCTGACCGACGTCCGGCTGGTCGCGACGGCCCGGGGCGGGTTCAGCGGTGGCACGATCGACTCGATGCGCGCCCAGGTCGAGGCGCTGGAGAAGGAGCCGGCGCTGCGCCGGGTGGTGGGCGACCCCTTCGCGCTGAGTCCGGACCGGGCGGCCGAGCCCGACACGCGGCAGCCGCGGGATGCGGGCCTGCCCACCCGGACGCCGGACGGACGCTGGACGGCGCCGTTCGTGATGGCGCCCTTCAACAGCCGCATCGTGCGGCGGAGCAACGCGCTGCAGGACTGGGTCTACGGCCGGGGACTGCGGTACGGAGAGGTCATGGGCACCGGCCGCGGCCCGATGGGAGCGGTGGCCGCCGCGGGGATCACCGCCGGACTGCTCGGCGTGGTGTCGGCCATGAGCCTGGCGCCCACCCGGGCGCTGCTCGACCGCGTGCTCCCCGCCCCGGGTACGGGCCCGGGCGAGGCGGCCCGGCAGAAGGGCTGGTTCCGGATGGTCCTCGACGCCACGGCGGAGGACGGCCGGCGGTACCGCGCGACGGCCGCCGGGACGGGCGATCCCGGGTACGCGGCGACCGCGGTCATGCTGGGCGAGGCCGCCCTCGCGCTGGCCGTCGACGGCGACCGGCTGCCCGACCGCGCCGGCTCGCTGACCCCGGCCACGGCCCTGGGCGAGGTGCTCGTCGAGCGGCTGCGCGCGGCCGGGCACACCTACGAGGTCACCGCGGTCTGAGCCGGATCGGCGTGCCGATGGTTGAATGTTGAACGACCGTGCATTCGTCGCCCGGTCGGGCGGCGACGTCACCGGACCCTGGAGGAAGCATGCACCTCGGCGTCGACAGCTTCGTCTCGGCCGTGACCGATCCCGGCTCCGGCCGGCTGATCGGCCCCGAGGAGCGGATGGCCCACCTGCTCGAGGAGATCGAGCTCGCCGATCGGGTGGGGCTCTACTCCTTCGGCATCGGTGAGCACCACCGCAGCGAGTACTACGACTCCGCTCCGCCGGTGATCCTCGCCGCCGCCGCGGCGCGCACCTCGCGCATCCGGCTCGGCAGCGCCGTCGCGGTGCTCAGCGCGGCCGACCCGGTGCGGGTCTTCCAGCAGTTCGCCACTCTCGACCTGATCTCCCGGGGCCGGATCGACCTCGTGGTCGGCCGCGGCTCGTTCACCGAGGCCTTTCCGCTCTTCGGGCTCAGCCTGGGCGACTACGACGAGCTGTTCGCCGAGAAGCTGGACCTGCTGCTGAGGATCCGGGAGTCCGAGCACGTGACCTGGTCGGGCAGGCACCGGCCGCCGCTCACCGGTCAGGGCGTCTACCCCCGGCCGCTGCAGGACCCGCTGCCGATCTGGGTGGGGGTCGGCGGCACGCCGGAGTCGTTCGCGCGGGCCGGGCTGCTCGGGCTGCCGCTGATGGTCGCCATCATCGGCGGCGAGCCCCGGCAGTTCGCGCCGCTGATCGACCTCTACCGCCGGGCGGGCGCGCACGCGGGCCACGCGCCGGAGACGCTGCAGGTCGGGCTGCACGTGTTCGGCTTCGTCGCCGAGAGCACCCAGGCGGCGGCCGACACCATCTACCCGGGCTGGCACGAGATGTTCACCAAGGTCTCCCGCGAGCGCGGGTTCGCCGCACCGTCCCGGGCGCAGTTCGACGCCACCAGCGGCCCCGACGGCGCCTTCTTCATGGGCGATCCGGAGACGGTGGCCGAGAAGCTGGTACGGATCGCCGGGCAGCTGGGCGGCGTGGACCGGGTGGCCCTGCAGATGACCAACCCGCGGCTGGCGCACGACGACCTGCTGCGCGGCATCGAGCTGCTGGGCACCGAGGTCGCGCCGCGGGTGGCCGCCGCCTGAGCCGGCGGCCGGGCGGGGCCGCCGCGACGTCTGAACCGGGAGCCGCGGTGGTACCGATGACGGCGTGGAGTGGCTCTCCGATCCCGGCTACTGGGCCAGCCGGCTGGTGTTCACCCGTGGCCTGGCGCTGGTCTACCTGGTCGCCTTCGTGGCGGCGCTGCGGCAGTTCCGGCCGCTGATCGGCACCGACGGCATGCTGCCGGCACCCCGCTTCCTCGCCCGTACGCCGTTCCGCCGCTCGCCGAGCCTGTTCCACCTGCACTGGTCCGACCGCTTCTTCGCCGCCGTCTGCTGGGTCGGGATCGGCCTCTCCACCGCGGCCGTCCTCGGTCTGGTCGACCGGCTCCCGCTGGCGGCCTGGATGCTCGTCTGGGCGCTCCTCTGGGCGATGTACCTGTCGATCGTCAACGTCGGGCAGACCTGGTACGGGTTCGGCTGGGAGTCGCTGCTGGTCGAGGCAGGCTTCCTGGCGATCTGGCTCGGGCCGGCCGACGTCGCCCCGCCGGTGCTGATCCTGTGGTTGCTGCGCTGGCTGCTGTTCCGGCTGGAGTTCGGCGCCGGCCTGATCAAGCTGCGCGGCGACCCCTGCTGGCGGGACCTGACCTGCCTGCAGTTCCACCACGAGACCCAGCCGATGCCCAACCCGGCGAGCCGGTGGTTCCACTTCCTGAGCCCGCGGCTGCACCGGGTCGAGGCGCTGGCCAACCACGCCACCCAGTTGGGAGTGGTCTGGGCGCTCCTGCTGCCCCAGCCCGTCGCGACCGGAGCGGCGGTCGTGGTGATCGTGACCCAGGGCTACCTGGTGATCAGCGGCAACTTCGCCTGGCTGAACTGGCTCACCCTCGTGCTCGCCACCTCGGTGGTCGACGGCCGCATCTGGGAGGCGGTGCTGCCCGTGTCGGCGCCGGCGGAACTCGCCGCTCCGGGATGGCACCAGGTGCTGGTCGTCGCCGTCACCGTCGGGCTCCTCGCGCTGAGCTGGCGACCCGCGCGCAATCTCTTCTCCCGGCGGCAGGTGATGAACGCCAGCTTCGACCCGCTCCGGCTGGTCAACACCTACGGCGCCTTCGGGTCGGTGACCCGCACCCGCCACGAGGTCGTCGTCGAGGGCACCGGCGACCGGCACCCCGGTCCGGACGCGACCTGGGCGGAGTACGAGTTCCGGGGGAAGCCGGGGGACGTGCGCCGCCGCCCGCCCCAGTTCGCGCCCTACCACCTCCGGCTCGACTGGATGATGTGGTTCGTAGGCATCGACGCCCGGTACGGCGGGCGCTGGCTGCCGGAGTTCCTGCGCAAGCTGCTCGAGGGCGATCGGCCGACGCTCGCGTTGCTGCGCTCCTCGCCGTTCCCGCCGGAGGAGCCGCCGCGGTACGTCCGTGCCCGGCTCTACCGCTACCGGTTCACCACGCGCGAGGAACGGCGGGAGACCGGCGCCTGGTGGGTGCGCACCCCGATCGGGGTGCTCGTGGCCCCCGTGTCGCTGGACGACCTGCCCCGGGCTTCCCGCTGACCGGAAGCCGGGAGCCCTTCCGTGCGCGAAGTGCGGGCGACCGGGACCGATCCGGGCCAGGATGGGCACGTGGCGAGACGACGGACGATCGGACCCGACGACGCGCGGTCCTGGCTGCTGGTGAACGGTGCGCGCACGGAACTCTTCGACGTGGCGCACGAGTCGCGCGCCGACCAGATCGTGCTCGACATCGAGGACGCGGTGGACCCGGCGCACAAGGACGAGGCGCGCGAGGGCGTCCTCGGATGGCTGGCCCAGGGCGAGCGCTCGGCGTGGGTGCGGATCAACGACCACGCCAGTCCGTACTGGGCCGACGACGTCGCCCGCCTCGCCGGCACGCCGGGGCTGCTCGGCGTGATGCTGGCCAAGACCGAGGCCGCCGAGCACGTCACCGAGACCTTCGACCGGCTCGGGGGTGCCACGCCCGTGCTCGCGCTGGTCGAGTCGGCCCTGGGCATCGAGGAGTCGGTGAACATCGCCCGGGCCCGCGGCGCCTTCCGGCTCGCGTTCGGCAGCGGCGACTACCGGCGCGACACCGGCACGAGCGCCGACGAGCTGGCGATGGCCTACCCGCGGTCCCGACTGGTCGTGGCCAGCCGCATCGGTGGCCTCCCCGGACCCATCGACGGGCCCACGGTGAGCAGCAGCCACCCGGTGCTGCGGGAGCAGACCGCCGTCACCGTCTCCCTCGGCCTCACCGGGAAGCTGTGCCTGGACATGGACCAGCTGCCGGTCATCAACGAGGTCATCAGCCCGACGCCCTCGGACGTGGCCTGGGCGCGGGACTTCCTCGCCGACTTCGACGCGCGCGGTCAGGTCGTCCGCGACGGCAGCGACCTGCCCCGGCTGGGCCGGGCCCGCAAGATCGAGCGGCTGGCGAACGTCTTCGGCGTCCAGCCGGCCTGACCACGGCTCAGCCGGTCTCGCTGACGACCCGGTTCCGGCCCTGCCGCTTGGCGGTGTAGAGCCGGGCGTCGGCGCGGGCCAGCATGTCCGACGGCGTCGGGGAGATCAGGCCGTCGGTGCTGGCCGCCCCGATGCTCACGGTCACCGGCAGGTCGCCGGTGACCGGCGCCCACGGGTGGACGCTCAGCGCGGTCCGCACCTCGTCGAGGTGGCGGGCGGCCGCGGTGGGCGCCAGGCCGACCAGGACGAGGAGGAACTCCTCGCCGCCGAGCCGGGCCACGAAGGAGCCGCTGCTCCTCTCGCCCTCGCTCGGCGGGCCGACCTCCTGGAGGACGTCGGCGACCGTGCGTAGCACCCGGTCGCCGGTCTCGTGCGAGCACTCGTCGTTGATGCGCTTGAAGTGGTCGAGGTCCAGGAGCGCCACGGTCACCTCGCCGTCGGCCGACGCCGGCTCGGCCAGCAGGCGAGGCAGCTGGTCGTCGACGAAGCGGCGGTTGTACAGGCCGGTGAGCGGGTCGCGCAGCGACAGCTCCCGGTAGCGCAGGGACTGCTGCCGCGCCTCGGTCGTCTCGTACATGGCCTGGAGGGCGCGGGCCCGGGCGTCGCGCTCGGCCGACTGGAGATCGTTCAGCTCGTCGGAGTAGAGCCTGTAGCCCTCGAACGCCTCCCGGTAGGAGCCCGCGGCGGCGTGGAGCTCGGCCTGCTCCCGTCGCGCCCGCACCCTGATCGAGGTCAGGCCGTACCGCTCGCAGCGGCGCACGCACTCGTCCAGGACCTCCTGCGCCGGGGCGAGGTGCCCACGGCGACGGCGCAGCTCGGCGAGGGTGAGGAGGAAGTCCGCGCCGCCGTCGCCGTCGAGCGAGGCGTCGAGCACCTCCGGGTGCAGCCCGGGGAGCATCGCGTCCTCCGCCTCCTCGAGACGGTCGAGCTCCATGAGCACCCGGCCGAGGGTGTCCAGCCGGCCGACGCGCAGCGGGACGTGGTGCGCCTCGGACAGCGCCTGGAGGCGCGTGATCCAGACCAACGCCTCGTCGTAGGAGCCGCAGAGCGTCTCGCAGTAGGCACGGTTGTTCAGGACGAGCACCTGGCGGTCGACGTCGCCCAGGTCCTCGGCGAGCGCCAGCACGTGGTCGTAGCGCTCCCGGGCGGCCAGGTCGCCCTGGAGCCCGAGGCAGTCGGCCAGCCGGGCGTGGTGGTCGACCCGGACCTCCGCGCGGGCGTCGTCGCCCAGCAGCTCGGCCGAGCGGACGGCGTGCTCGAGGGCGCGGGAGAGGTCCCCGAGCTCCTGGAAGGCGCCGGCCAGCAGGAAGTGGGCGCGGGCCTGCAGCTGGGGGGCCTCGTTCTCCGCGGCCCAGCGGAGGACGTCCTGGGCCCGACGGCCGGCGACGGCGACGTTGCCGCGCATGCGCTCCAGGTCGGCCAGCACCAGCGTGGCCCGCAGTTCCAGCTCGACGAGCCCGAGCTCACGGGCCGTGCCGGCGGCGCGCTCGGCGAGCGGCTCGACGTCGTCCCGCTCGAAGCGGGAGATGACCTCGAGGTCGGTGACCGACGCGGACAGGTCGGCGACGGCCGCCCACAGGTCCGCGGGTCCGGCGTCGGTTAACGCGGGTGCGACGGGCGCGCACCCGTCGTCCGACCGCTCGGCAACACTGGTCACGGTCACCCCATCGGGCGCACGACGGCATTCCTTGAGCCATGTGCCGCAGTGACCTGTGCCGCATCCGCCGAACGGGTCATGACCGCCTGACCTGCGACTTCGGTCCCCGGACCCGGTTCCCGGGACAGGCCCCCGTTCGTGCGCCGCCTACACGCCCGCGCATTCCCTGTCGTGCCGCGACGCGCGTCACGGCGACGAAATCGACGCCTCGCGTTGTCACGACTCCATAACGGCGGCTACCGTGGCCTCGTTCGATCGGTCGTTTCGTCCCCGTCCGGGGAGTCCGAGCGAACGCCGCCGAGTCGCCCACGGCCATCGAGTCGCGGGCGAGCCGGGGACCCATCGCAGTACTGGGGTGAATCCGCCTCGGGCACCAGCCCGGCGCGGTAGGGCTACTTCTGAGCCCGAATCCGTCAGCTAACTCGGTAGGCGGCAACGGAAGAACGGAGAGCCGCCGGATGGCGTGCCCGTGCACGGACGCTCGACCCAGCTCCACCCCTCGCCCGACCCGGGTGCGCGCCCGGATGTGATTCCGCGCGGCCGTCCCTGACGCCGCGGACCCGCGGGCGCACCGCCCCGAGCACCTCCGCTCGACCGGCTCCCAGCCGCTTCCCAGGTGCCCCGCGATCCGGCCCGGCCCGGCCGCCGATGCCCGCACGCCCGCCGCCGCCGGCGCCCTTCGATGGGCCCCGCGGCTCGCACGACACGGAGCACTCGTACCCATGAACCCCCGCACCACCACCTCCGGCCGCAGCACGTGCTCGCGGTTGACCCCGCCCACCGCGGTCCGCCGCCCGGGCCTGTACCTCGGGATGGCCGCCGCCGGCGCCGTCCTCGTCAACGTCCTCGTCGGCGTCGAGCCGGCCGCCCAGGCCGAGGCCGGCACCTCCCCGTCGGTAAGCGTCGCCGCGGAGCTGGGTCTCAGTGCCCAGTCCCGTCCGGTCGTCGTCACCCAGGACCTGGAGGCGCTCGGTCAGCTGAGCGCCAGCCGCAGCAGCCGGCAGGCGGCCGAGACCGAGGCCCAGCAGGTCCAGGCCGCCGCCGACCAGGCCGAGCTGGACCGCCGCAAGGCCGAGGAGGAGGCGAAGGTCCGCGCCGAGGCGGAGGCCGCCGCCGCCGCCGCAGCAGCAGCCGCGGCCGCTGCCGAGGCGCCCTCCGCCTCGAAGGCCCAGGCCGCTGAGGGGGCCGCCGTCGCCGCCGCCTCCACCGCCGTCAGCGTCGTCGCCAAGATCCGCAACAGCGCCGGCCCGGTGTCGGCGCGGGCGCAGGCCGCCGCGAACGCCGTCGTCAGCAACGTCCCCGGGGCCGACTCGATCACTCTCGGCGGCACCCGGCCCAGCGCGGCCGACCCGGGCGGTCACCCGTCGGGCAACGCGGTGGACTACATGGTCATGTCCGACGCCGCCCTCGGCGACGCGATCGTGGCCTACCACCGCGCGCACTGGGACGAGCTGGGCGTCGAGTACATCATCTGGCAGCAGCGGATGCTGTCGTCGGCCAACGGCTCCTGGAAGGGCATGGAGGACCGTGGCAGCGGCACGGCCAACCACATGGACCATCCGCACGTGAACTACCGCTGACGGCGGGCGGGACCGGTCGGGCAGGCGGTCAGAGCAACCGGTCGAGGTCGTCCGGTCCCGGCCCGGTCCCGCCGGAGTCGCGCAGCGGCGAGCTCTCGGGCACGTCGTCGTCGGGCGGCTCCGGCGCCACCGGGCCTTCGGCGTAAAGGGTGTCGGGGTCGGTCGGATCGATCTCTCGGGGCACCGAGCCGCCCTACCCCGGATGCCGTCGCGGGATGCCCGGAGGGATCAGCGACCGGCCGCGGCGAGAACCTCGGCCAGGGTCTCGCCGTCCCGGACGACCCAGGCCCGGCCGTCGTCGGCGAGCACGATCGGGCGCTGGATCAGCCTCGGGTGCTCGACGAGGACGGCGATCCAGGCGTCGGGGTCGCGCGGCAGGTCCCGCAGGCCGAGCTCGCGGGCCAGCGGCTCCGACATCCGGGTGACGTCCCACGGCTCCAGCCGCAGCGCGCCCAGGGCCGCGCGCAGCTCCGCCTCGCTGGGCGGGGTCTCCAGGTAGCGGCGCAGGGTGACCTCTACCCCGGCGCCGGCCAGCCCGTCGCGGGCGACGCGGCACTTCGAGCACGACGGGTTGAACCAGACCTCCACGGCCCCACCGTAGGGGTGGGGCCGGGTGCCTCAATGGGCGAGGGCGGGGGCGACGTCGTCCTGCGGGTCGGGCAGCCGCCACGGCCGGATCGCCAGGAGCACGAGCACGGCGAGCGCCAGGGAGCCCACGATCGCCGTCGCCATCGCCACGGCGTCGTTGCCCAGCACGCCCACCAGGGGCGAGACGGCGGCACCCACACCGAACTGCACCGCACCCAGCAGCGCCGCGGCGGAGCCCGCCGACTCGCCGTAGCCGGACAGCGCCAGGGCCGGGCCGTTGGGCAGGGCCAGGCCCGTCGCGAACAGCACCGCCCACAGCGGGACCGCCACCCCGAAGAGCCCACCGGCGCCTGCCGCGGCGATCGCGAGCAGCACGCCACCGGCCACGGTCCCGCCCACGGTGGCGGTGACCAGGATCTGCGCCGGGGACCAGCGACGCAGCAGCACCGGGTTCAGCTGGGTGGCCGCGATCAGCCAGACGGCGCCGGCCCCGAACAGCATGCCGAACTCCTGCTCGTCCAGCCCGAACTCCCGCTGGTAGACGAAGGAGGAACCGGAGACGTAGGCGAACAGCGCCGCCATCGTGAGGCCCGCGGAGAGGATCAGTCCGACGTAGGTCCGGTCGCCCAGCAGCCCGCGGTAGGTGCGCAGGGTGCTGCGGACGCCTCCGGCGCGACGGCGCTCGGCCGGCAGCGTCTCGCGCAGCGCGAAGCCGCCGACCACCAGCACGATCACGCCGTAGAGAGCGAGCACGGCGAAGACGCCCCGCCACGAGGTGAACCGCAGGACCTCGCCACCCAGCGTCGGCGCGAGCACCGGGGCGACGCCCATGACCAGGAACAGCCGGGAGAGCATCGTGGCCGCGGCGCGCCCCTCGAAGAGGTCGCGCACGATGGCCAGCGCCACCACGCTCGCGGCGGCGGTGCCCACGCCCTGCAGCACGCGCAGGACGCCGAGCGCGCCGATGCCCGGTGCGACCAGCACGAGCAGCGAGGCGACCACGTGCAGGGCGGCGCCCGCGAGCAGCGGACGGCGCCGGCCGAAGGTGTCCGACAGGGGGCCGATCACCAGCTGCCCCAGGGCCAGTCCGACGAGCGTCCCGGTCAGGGTCAGCTGCACGGTGGCCGACGTCGTCGCCAGATCCCGCCGGAGCTCCGGCAGCGCTGGGAGGTACATGTCGATGGTGAGCGGGCCCAGCGCGACGAAGGCACCCAGCATCAGCGCCAGGGCGGCGGTGCGGGGCGGGCGCGGAGGCGCGCCGACGGTGGAGGGCGCGGGAGCGGTGACTGTCACGGGGACCTTTCGGGGACGGCGGTTCGAGCGACCGCCGTTGGCCCTCTCACCCGGGCCAATACCGCCGGGCCCCCGTTCATTCCGGAGCCCGGCGCGCCTCCCGCTCGGTTCCACGGGCTCCGCCGGTCCTCGGCCCGCCAGACCCCGGAGATGTGCGCCTGGGGGACCACGCCGGGCCTGTCCGGATGCCACCGGTCGTCCGACCGGCGTCCGTGGCCGGTACGGCTAGCGGCCGACGGCGGTCAGCAGCCGTTCCACAGCGGGGGAGCGGCGGACCCGGATCGGACGTCCGGCGCGCTCCGCCGCGTCCAGGTGGTCCAGCACCAGGTCGAGCGCCGGCGCCGACAGGCCGGTGACCGATCCGGCGTCGATGCCCTCGACCGGCATCGGCTCGCGGCCGTAGCGCCGCAGGTGCGAGTCGACCGCTGCCGCGTCGATGTTCCCGGCCAGGCAGAGCACCCGCCCGCCGGCGGTGTTGAGCAGCCGGACGAGGCCGCGGGATGCGGGGGTCACGCCACGCAGTCTGCGCGCGACCGGCCCGGCGGGCAGGACGGGTGCCGGAGGCGTCGGCGACACTGCGGCGGTGAACCGGATCGTCCTCGTGCGCCGCGGGGAGGACGTCGAGGTCCACGAGCTGGCGACGGTGCACCGGATCGCGGCCCCCGACCTCGGCGGCTTCGTCCGGGATCGGGAGGCCGGGCCGGTGCGCTGGATCTGGGACGACACGACCCGCTGGTACCCGGCCCTGCTCGCGCAGGGGGTGCGGGTGGCGCGCTGCACCGACCTGCGGCTCACCCACGCCGTGCTGCGCCGCACGCCCTTCGCCGACCAGCGGCTGCTCGCCGCCGGCACCACGCCCGGATGGGACGCCCTCCAGCCGGTGACCACGTCCGAGGCGGCGCTCTTCCCGCTCGCCGATCCCGCCGACCTGCTCGATCCGGTCGCCGAGCACGAGCGCCAGCTGGCGACCCTCGCCGCCTCGCCGGAGCGCCGCCGGCTCGAGCTGCTGCTGGCCGCGGAGTCCTCCGGCGCGCTCGTCGCGGCCGAGATGACCAGTGCCGGGTTGCCCTGGCGGGCGGACCTGCACGAGCGGCTGCTCACCGACCTGCTCGGCCCACGGCCGGTCGCCGGGCACCGCCCCGCGGTCCTGGAGCGCCTGGCCGGGCAGATCCGGGCGGCGCTGGACGCCCCGTCGCTGAACCCCGACTCGCCGGCCGACGTGCTCCGCGCGTTGCAGACCGCCGGGCTCCCGGTCGAGGACACCCGCTCCTGGACCCTCGTCCAGCTCGAGCACCCGGTGGTCCCGCCGCTGCTCGAGTACAAGAAGCTGTCTCGGCTGCTCACCGCCAACGGGTGGTCCTGGCTGGACACCTGGGTGCGCGACGGCCGGTTCCGGCCCTGGTTCCTGCCCGGTGGCGTGGTCACCGGCCGGTGGGCCTCCACCGGGGGCGGCGCCCTCTCGGTCCCGGTCCAGGTGCGCTCGGCCGCGAGAGCCGACGAGGGCCACCGGTTCGTCGTCGCCGACGTCGCCCAGCTGGAGCCCCGCGTGCTGGCCGCGATGAGCGGGGACCTGGCCATGGCCGAGGCGGCGCGGGCGGCGGACCTCTACCAGGGCATGGTCGACGCCGGCGCCGTCGCCACCCGCGCCGAGGCGAAGGTCGGGATCCTCGGCGCGATGTACGGCGGCACCCGCGGGGAGAGCGGCCGGATGATGCCGCGGCTCACCCGGCGGTACCCGCGGGCGATCGGCCTGGTCGAGGAGGCGGCCCGGGCGGGTGAGCGGGGCGAGGTGGTGCACACCCTGCTGGGACGCGGATCGCCGGTCCCCGGGGGCGGGCCGGCGGCCGATCTCGGCGAGCCGCCCGAGCCCACCGGTTCCCCGCAGGAGCGGGACCGGCGGCGGCGCGCCTGGGGCCGGTTCACCCGCAACTTCGTCGTCCAGGGCACCGCCGCCGAGTGGGCGCTGTGCTGGCTGGCCGACCTGCGCAACCGGCTGTGGCAGCTGGGCGAGGGCCAGCTGGAGGACCGGCCGCACCTGGTCTTCTTCCTCCACGACGAGGTGGTCGTGCACACCCCGGAGCACCTGGCCGACGTGGTGGCCGACGAGGTGCGCCTCGCGGCGGCCGGCGCCGGCCGGCTGCTGTTCGGCGACTTCCCGGTGGACTTCCCGCTCGACGTCGCCGTCGTCCGGTCCTGGGCCGAGGCGGGCTGAGGCGGTGCGGGAGGATTCCGCCGTGCCCTCCGCCGTCGCGCCCCTTCTCCCGGGATGACCGAACTGCTGCCCGAGGGGCTGACGACGGCCACCCTGGTGCTGGTCCTGCTCGCCGCCCTCACCGCCGGCTTCGTCGACGCCGTGGTCGGGGGCGGGGGGCTGATCCAGCTGCCGGCGCTGCTGCTCGTGCCGGGGATCAGCCCGGTGCAGGCGCTGGCCACGAACAAGCTGGGGTCGGTGTTCGGAACCAGCACCAGCGCGCTCACCTACTACCGCAGGGTGCGGCCGGACCTGCGCACCGCGCTGCCGATGGCCGGCCTGGCGCTGGCGAGCAGCTTCGCGGGGGCCTCGGTCGCCGCGCTGCTCCCGGCGAGCGTGTTCAAGCCGGTGATCGTGGTGGCGCTGGTGGGCATCGGCGCGTTCACGGTGCTGCGGCCGGCGCTGGGCGAGGTCACCGCGCTGCGGCACACCGGTCGCCGGCACCACGGCGTCGCCGCGGCGCTCGGCCTGGTCATCGGCTTCTACGACGGGATCCTGGGGCCGGGCACCGGCTCGTTCCTCGTCTTCGCGATGGTCTCGCTGCTGGGCTACGACTTCCTGAACGCCAGCGCCAAGGCGAAGATCGTCAACTGCGCCACCAACCTCGGCGCCCTGCTCTTCTTCGTGCCGCACGGGTCGGTGTTCTGGGGCCTGGGGCTGCTGCTCGGCGCGGCGAACATGGTCGGCGGCTACCTGGGTGCCCGCACCGCGACCAGCCGCGGCAGCCGGTTCATCCGGATCGCCTTCCTCGTCGTGGTGACCGCGCTGATCGTCCGGCTGGGCGTGGACGTGTGGCAGGAGAACATCGGGCCCCGCCTCGGCTGAGCCCGGCGCCGTGCCCGCAGCGTACGTACGCTCGGATGCGTGACTGTCGCACCAGGCCCCACCGTCGTCCTCGGCGACCGCTTCGCCACCGAGCTCCCGGAGCTGGCCGTGCGCTGGCGCGCCGAGGACGCCCCCGCGCCCCGGCTGCTCGTGCTCAACGACGCGCTGGCCGGCGAGCTGGGGCTCGACCCGGCGCAGCTGCGCAGCGAGGACGGCGTCCGGCTGCTGGTCGGCGCCGCGGTGCCCGAGGGTGCGACGCCGGTGGCCCAGGTGTACGCCGGGCACCAGTTCGGTGGCTACAGCCCGCGGCTGGGCGACGGCCGGGCGCTGCTGCTCGGCGAGCTCACCGGCGCCGACGGCCGGCTGCTCGACCTGCACCTGAAGGGCGCGGGCCGCACGCCGCTCGCCCGCGGCGGTGACGGGCTGGCCGCGGTCGGGCCGATGCTGCGCGAGTACGTGATCAGCGAGGCGATGCACGCCCTGGGCATCCCGACGACCCGGTCCCTCGCGGTGGTCGCCACCGGTCGCGGGGTCCGCCGCGAGACGGTCCTGCCGGGGGCGGTCCTCGCCCGGGTGGCGAGCAGCCACCTGCGGGTGGGCAGCTTCCAGTACGCCGCCGCCACCGGCGACCTGGGCCTGCTGCGCCGGCTGGCCGACCACGCCATCTCGCGTCACCACCCGGCCGCTGCCGAGGCCGAGCAGCCCTACCTGGCGCTGTACGAGTCGGTGCTGCAGGTGCAGGCCGAGCTGGTGGCCGGCTGGATGCTCGTCGGCTTCGTCCACGGCGTCATGAACACCGACAACGTGACGATCTCCGGCGAGACCATCGACTACGGCCCGTGCGCCTTCCTCGACGTGTTCGATCCCGCGAGCGTCTACAGCTCCATCGACACCGCCGGCCGCTACGCCTACGGCAACCAGCCGATCGTGGCCGAGTGGAACCTGGCCCGGCTGGCCGAGGCCCTGCTGCCGCTGCTCGCCGAGGAGCAGGAGGCCGCGGTGGCGATCGCCACCGAGGCGCTGAACACCTTCCGGCGCCGGTACAGCGAGGCCTGGGTCGCGGGCATGCGCGCCAAGCTGGGCCTGCCCGCCGGGCTGGACGACACCGTCGCCACCGCGCTGATCGACGACCTCCAGGCGCTCATGCGGGAGAACCGTGTGGACCTGACGACGTTCTTCCGGCGGCTCGGCGATGCCGCCCGTGGGAACGCCGAGCCCGCCCGGCTGCTGGTGCTGGACCTGGCCGGGTTCGACGCCTGGCTGGAGCGGTGGCGCGCCGCCGGGCCGGACGCCGCGGTGATGGACCGGACCAACCCCGTCTACATCCCGCGCAACCACCTCGTCGAGCAGGCGCTCAGCGCCGCGACCGACGACGACCTGGGCCCGCTGCAGAGCCTGCTCGAGGCGCTCGCCCGGCCGTTCGACGAGCGCCCCGGCCTCGAGCGGTACGCGGAGCCGGCGCCCGAGGCCTTCGGCAGCTACGTCACCTTCTGCGGAACCTGAGTCAGCCCAGCTCGGTCCGCAGCTGGGCCGCGGCCTGCGCCAGCGACCGCATCTTGCCGAAGGCCGAGCCGCGGGGCAGGTACTTCAGCCCGCAGTCGCTGGAGAGCATGAGCTTGTCGACGTCGACGGAGTCCAGCGCGCGCCGCACCCGGTCGGCGATCGTCTGCGGCGTCTCCACCTCGGGCGTGGAGAGGTCGAGGACGCCGAGCGCGATGCCCTTTCCGCGCAGCGGGCGGAGCGAGGCCGGGTCCAGGGAGGACTGCGCCGTCTCGACCGAGACGGTGTGCGCCGGGGTGTCGGCGAGCTCGGGCAGGAACGAGTAGCCCTCGGGCCGGTCGGCCACCATCGCCGCGTAGCCGAAGCACAGGTGGACGTGCACCGGCCCGGGGGCGCCCTCGATCGCGCGGGTGAGCGCCTCGGCGCCGTACTTCCGGGCGATCTCGGGGCGGGCCTGCAGCCACGGCTCGTCGACCTGGACGATGTCGGCGCCCGCGGCGAACAGGTCGGCGATCTCCTCGCGGACCACGTCGGCGTAGGCCAGCGCCAGGGCGCGGTCGTCGGGGTAGTGGTCGTTCTGCGCCTGCTGCGCCATCGTGAACGGCCCGGGCACGGTGATCTTGACGGCGCGGTCGGTGTGCGCGCGCAGGAACCGGACGTCGTCGACCTGGACCGGTCGCGGACGCCGGATATCCCCGGTCACCCGCGGCACCGGGATGTCGATCCCCGACCGGTTGCGCACGCTGCCGGGGTTGTCCAGGTCCAGCCCGGACAGCGCCGTCGCGAAGTGGTTGGAATAGGACTCCCGGCGGATCTCGCCGTCGGTGAGGACGTCGAGGCCGGCCTCCTCCTGGGCGCGGATCGTCGCCAGCGTGGCGTCGTCCTGCGCCTCGGCGAGGAACTCCGCGGGCACCCGCCACAACTCCGCGGCCCGGACCCGCGGCGGGAACTGGTGACCCAGCCGGTCGCGGTCGATCAGCCAGTCCGGCTGCGGCAGGCTGCCGACGACCATGGTGGGGAGCGGCGGGAGCTGGACGGTCATCGGGAAGCCTCCGGGAGGATCGGGCGCGAGTCGACCCGATCCTTCCCGAACGCCGCGTCGACCGCTTCCGCGGCTCAGCCCCGGCGGGACCGTCCCCGCGGCCCGCCCTGGCGTCCGCCCAGCGCGCGGCCGGCGGCCCGGCCGGCGGTCCGGCGCCCACCCGCGGAGGGACGACGGTCCCGCTCACCCGCGCCGCGACCCGTGGGGGCGCTGCACGGCCGGCAGGTGGTGAACCACGGGGCGATGGAACGGCCGCAGTCGCTGCACGTGCCCGAGCGGCCGAGGGCGATGGCATCGGGCAGCAGCTCGGTGATCATCTCGGCGCACTCCTCCTCGACCCACGCGGCGTCGTCGCTGGAGAGGCCGCCGACACCGGGGAACTGGCGGAGCAGCGTCTGGGCGTCGCGCGCGGCCGCCGCGGCCTGCTCGTAGTCCTCGACGCTGCCGCCGCGGGGCACGTCGGGCAGCAGGGTCTCCGGCGGGACGGGGATGCCGACGGCGTGCTGGAGCGCGGCCTTGGCCAGCACCAGCCATCGGGTGCGCCGCGGCGGGTTGTAGTCGATCGCCAGGTTGACCAGGCGCCAGACGGTGTTCAGGTCGCCGGCCGCACCCAGCGGGCCGCGCAGCAGCGGCAGCAGGGCGTGCACGCGCAGGACCAGGCTGGTGACGTCGTCGGCGGTCATCGCCTGGTCGCGGGTCGCGGCCCGGGCCCACGCCATCCAGCGGGTCAGGGCCTCGGGGAGGTCCACCGGCTCGAAGGCGCCGAGGTCCTCGAGCTCCGGCCGGAGCCGGGGTGCCCGCTTGGGCAGGTCGCTCATCTCGTCGCCCCGTGCGACGGCGGCGCCGGCGCCGACCAGGGCGGCGATCGGCTTGAGCCCGGTCACGCCGATCAGGATGCCGACGGCGCCGTGCCCGGTGAGCCCGTAGCGTCCCGCGCGCCCGGCGATCTGGGCGGCCTCCCAGGTGCGCAGCGGCCGCATCTCCTGGCCGTCGAACTTCGTCGTCTCGGCGAAGAGCACGGTGGTGGCGGGCACGTTGATGCCGTGACCGATGACGTCGGTGGTGACCAGCACGTCGAGTTCGCCGGTGGTGAACCGCTCGATGACCTCGCGGCGGGTGGCCGGCGGCAGCGCTCCGTAGAGCACGCCGACCTTGCCGGGCCGGTGCTGGTCCAGCTCGGACGCCGCGGCGTAGACGGCCTTGCGGGAGAAGGCGACCACCAGCGTCTGAGGCCGGACGGCGTCGGCGCGCACGGGGGCGCGCAGCACGTCGAGGCGGGAGAGCCGCTTGTGGTTCACGACCTCCACGTGCTGGGCGTCGGAGACCAGCGGCTTGAGCACCAAGTAGGCCTCGGCCGCGGAGATGAGGTGCATCTCCCGGTACTCGCCGGTCAGCAGGAGGCGGGCCCAGTGGTGCCCGCGGTCGGGGTCGGTGACCCAGTGCGCCTCGTCCAGCACGAGCATCTCGCCGCGCGGGGGTGCCTTCTCCACCGTGCAGCAGATGATCGGCGCGTGCGGGTCGATCTCCTCCTCGCCGGTCGAGAGGCCCACGGTGCCCTCGGGCAGCTGGGCCGACAGCTTGGCGTAGGCCTCGTGCGCCAGCTGGCGCAACGGCGCGGCGTAGACGCCCGAGCCGGTGCGGGCCAGGGCCTGCAGCGACTCGTAGGTCTTGCCGGAGTTGGTCGGACCGAGGTGGAAGACCACGTCCTCCGGGGGAGTGGCGCGGACGGGGAGCTCCGGCTCGGCGCCCTCCACCCAGCTCTGCTGGGCCTGCTTCTCGGCGCGGGCGGCGATGCGGTCGTTCTCGCGGGCCTCCGTGCGGCGGGCGGAGGTCCGCACCCGTCGGCGGGCGGTGTCGGGCTGGGGCGGTGTCTCGGGCAGGGGGGATCCTTCGCTGGTTCCGGGCGTACAGAGGTCGACGCCCCCGCGTGGGGCGGACCCTTCGTCGCCCATGACAACACGGACGGTGCCCGTTCCATGCCCGCGGTACCGGTCGGTGGGCTCACATCTCGTCGGGATACGGCGGGGCGCTGTCGGCCACGGCGGCGCCGCGCTCGCCCAGGGGCCGCTCCGGTCCGACGGTGGAGTCGTGCCTGGTCTGCCGTTCGGCCTCGGCGTTGACCGCTGCGCCGACGATGGCGAGGAAGACGGTGAGCCACACCCAGAACATGCTGATCGCGACGCCGGCGAGGGAGCCGTAGGTCGACCGGTAGCCGCCGAGGTGCTGCACGTAGACGAAGAGGCCGGCCGTGGCGAGCAGCCAGAGCAGCGTCGCGACCGTGGCCCCGCCGCTGATCCAGCTCCAGCGGGCGTCCTTGCGGTCCGGCGCGAACCGGTACAGGACCGCCAGCGCGGTGGCCATGAGCGCGGCGAGCAGAGGCCAGGTGAGCACGCGGCCGATGGTGCGGACGACGGGCGGTGCGTGCGCGGCGGCCTCGCCCAGGAGCCCGGACAGGGTGATCGTGCCGCCGACCAGGAGCGCGCCGCACACCACGACGGCCAGTCCGATCGCGCTGCGGCGGAGGTAGGTCCGCGTCTCGTCCTCGTGGTACGCCAGCGTGAGGGCGTCCACGAGGTAGGTGGCCGCCGTCGTCGCCGTCCAGAGGGCGACGATCAGGCCGGCGAGGCCGCGCCAGCTCACGACGTGCTCGGAGGCCCGGGTGATGGTGGTGAGCTGCTCGCCGACGATCGGGTCCAGGTCGTCGGGCAGCAACCCGGTCAGCTCCGAGAGCTGGCGCAGGGCGGCGTCCGGGCTGTGCAGCGCCGCGTAGACCGACAGGGCCGCGATGAGCATCGGGGCCAGGGAGAGCAGGGCGAAGAAGGCGATCCCGGCGCTGAGCACCTGCAGCCGGTCGCCCACCACCTGCCGTGTCGCGCGGCGGGCGATCTTCGCCCAGCCGCGGAGCGGGATGCGGTGCGGCGCGGTGGCGTCGATGCCCGCGTCGTCGTCCCGGTCCCCGTCGAGGTCCGGGGGAGGGGAGTCGGCGCTGGCTGCCTCCGGCATGCCCGCGGTGTTCCCCGGACCGAGCGGGGGGATGCCTCAGGCGCTGATGGAACCGTTGCGCTGCACGCGCACCCGGCGGCGCTCGCGCTCCGACAGCCCGCCCCAGATGCCGAAGCGCTCGTCGTTGGCGAGGGCGAACTCCAGGCACTGGGCCCGGACGGGGCAGCCGGTGCAGACCCGCTTGGCGTCGCGGGTGGAGCCGCCCTTCTCGGGGAAGAACGCCTCCGGGTCGGTCTCGGCGCACAGGGCGTCCAGCCGCCACTCCTCGCCGGTGGCCGGAACGGCCTCGGGCCACACCGACTCGGCCGGCGCCGCCGGCTCGTCCCACTGCGTCTCGGCGTCCCACTCGGTGAGGTCGTCCCAGCCGCCGGCGGCCTCCCAGAGCGGCTCGGCGTAGGCCAGGTGGGAAGCGGTCGCGTCGTGGACCAGGGTCAGGGCGGGGCGGGAGAAGGAAGGCATGGGAAGCTCCTCGGTCGGCGTTCGAGTGACGGACCGGTACGGCCCGGCTGCTGTCAGTAACGCTACGGAGGAGCCCTACGGATCCGCACTGGCAATAAGCGGACGAAACCGTCTCGTGCTGTTGGAGAGTTCTGTCCTACCGCCGAGCGGCGCCGCGCGCCGACGACCCTCGGACGACGACGGGCCGCGGAAGGGTGGGCGCTACCGGGCGTCGACCAGCACGCCGGACAGGAACTCGGTGAGGTCCTCGTGTGCGTCCAGCGGCAGCACCTGGGCCACGAACTGGTCGGGCCGCACGAGCACCATGCAGCCCTTCTCCCGATCGATGCCCCGCAGGTCGAAGATGTCCCCGGCCCTCGGGTCGGGGGAGAAGACCTTCTCGTGGTCGACCAGCCCGAAGCGGCCCTTCCGGGGCAGCAGCACGGGCGGCAGGTCCTCGACGGCGAGGTCGCGGTGCCCCTGCTGGAAGACCGCCCGGACGTCGATCACCGAGTCGGGGTCGGCGCCGTCCGGGGTGAAGCGGGCCAGCGGCGACGTGTTCGACTCGAGGGCGTCGCACAGTGCGCGGGCCCGCGATCCCGGAGCGGCCGGATCCGCGGCGTCGGCGAAGGCGTAGAGCCGCCAGGCGCCGTCCGCCCGGGCGACGTGACCGAGTTGCTCCGGCTTGGCGTCGGCGACCCGGATGACCGGTGCGGAGTGGAACCGCATGCCCACCGGGTAGCCGGTGGCGAGCTCCTGGTGCTCGCTGGACCCGGTGATCATCGACGGTCCGTAGTGCGTCGCCACGCCGGCGGTGAACCGGCCCTGCGCGGCGAAGTGGGCCTGGAACGAGCCCTCGTCCTCATCCGCCGCGGTCCGGGCCTTGCCGCTCATCCTGCGGGCGAACTCGCGGTCGAAGTCGATGAGCTCCTGGGCCACCTTCTGACGCTCGTCGGAGTAGGTGTGCAGCAGCTCCGGCCGGGCGGTTCCGCGGAGGACCGCCGCCAGCTTCCAGCCGAGGTTCCAGGCGTCGGCCATCGACACGTTCATGCCCTGACCGGCCTTGGCGCTGTGCGTGTGGCAGGCGTCGCCGGCGATGAACACGCGGGGGAGCCGGTGAGGGATCGCCTCGACCGGCACGTCGTCGAACTTCGCGCACAGTCGCTGGCCGATCTCGTACACCGACCACCAGCCGACGCTCTTCACGTCGATCGAGTAGGGATGCAGGATCCGGTTGGCCACGGCGGCCAGCTTCTCGGGGGTGACGCTGCGGTCGGCCAGCATCTCGTGGTCGCGTTCCTCGTCCAGCTCGATGTAGAGCCGGACCAGGTAGCCGCCCTCGCGCGGGATGACCAGCAGGCTGCCCTGGTCCGCGGAGTGGACGACGGCCTTCAGCCGGATGTCGGGGAAGTCGGTGACGGCGAGCACGTCCATGACGCCCCACGAGGAGTTCATCGCGTCGCCGACCAGCTCCTGGCCGATCGACGTCCGGACGGCGCTGCGGGCGCCGTCGCACCCGACGACGTAGCGCGCCCGGATGGTCGACGTCGCGTCGGTCGTCTGCCCGTCCACGACGTGGCGGAGGGAGACGGTCACGGGGGCGTCGTCCTCCGCGGGGACGTGCACGTCGGCGACCTGGAGCCCGTAGAACGGCTCGAGCCGGGAGGTGGACCTCGCCATGTGCTCACGCAGGTAGGCCAGCATCCGCGCCTGGTTCACGATGACGTGCGGGAACTCCGACAGGCCGTCCTCGACGTCCTGGATGCGCCCGGTCCGCGTGATGCGCGAGGGATTCTCGGCATCGGGCCGCCAGAAGCCGACCTCGTTGACCCAGTACGCCTCGGCGACCAGCTGGTCGGCCAGCCCGAAGGCCTCGAACATCTCCACCGTGCGGCAAGCGACACCGTCGGCCTGACCCACGGCCAGCGGGCCGTTCCGCCGGTCGACGATCGCCGTCCGGATGTCGGGGAACTGCGCCAGTTGCGCCGCCAGCACCATGCCGGCAGGACCGCATCCGACGACCAGGACGTCGACCTCGTCGGGCAGGCCGGTCGGGCGCAGCGCCACCGACGGGTGCGGGTCCTCGAGCAGCGGGTCACCGGCCCGGTATCCGTTCAGGTAGAACTGCACGACCCACTCCCTCGACGTGCGCGGCCGGCGGCCGCGAGCAGGCCGACCGTGCCGCACCTTCCGCAGAGAGGGATAGCCTTTTCTGTCATGCGGAACAAGCCCGCCTATGCCATCGGCTCGGTCGACTCCGCGCTCCTGCTGGCCACCCTGCTCCAGCAGGAGGGCGCCATGCGGGTCACCGACGTCGCCGCACGGCTGGGCGTCTCGGTGTCGACCGCCCACCGGCTGCTGGGGATGCTCGTCTACCGCGACTTCGCCGAGCAACTGCCCGACCGCCGGTACGCCCCCGGACCGGTCCTGCGCCGTGGGCCGGTGCCGAAGACGTCGGTCACCACCCTGCGTCACGCGGCGCTGCCGCACCTGCAGGGGCTGGTCGAGGCGGTCGGCGAGACGGCCAACCTCATGGTGCTGAGCGGCCCGGAGGTCCGGTTCGTCGCGACGGTGGAGGGCGACCAGCTCCTGCGCGTCGGCGACCGCACCGGCCGGACCCTCCCGGCCCACCTCAGCTCGGGCGGCAAGGCCGTCCTGGCGATGCTCGGCGAGGACCAGCGTGCCGCCGTGCTGGCCGCCCTGGACGAGGCCACGGCGGCCCGGCTGACCCGAGAGCTCCGGACGGTCCGGCGCCGGGGATTCGCGGTCAACGACCAGGCGACCGAGGCCGGCGTGACGGCGGTCGGGGTCGCCGTCCCGTCGGCGGGCGGGTGGGAG
>NZ_POQU01000053.1 GCF_002938425.1 Blastococcus atacamensis
TTATATTTAACTATGTATTTACGTTGTTCTTAAGCATGTAGTAGTGCTGTTGTGCTTTTACGTCTAATGTTTATGATTACACGTACGATCCGCCATACATCTCAATACTGTCCTCTTGTTAGGCATCGATAGATGTTTATAAGAAACGGTCGCCCAACGGTCCTGCAGCGGCCGCTCGATCCTGGGCGGGGCGAGGACGGAGCCTCCCCCGCCCCGGCGCGGACCGAGCGGCCGCTGCTGGACCGCTGGGCGCTGGCCGAACTGGCCGCCGTCACCCGCGACGTCACCGCCGCCCTGGAGGAGTTCGACACCCAGGGCGCCGGCCGGCTGCTCGCGCAGTTCGTCGACGACCTGTCCAACTGGTACGTCCGGCGCTCCCGCCGTCGCTTCTGGGACGGCGACGCCTCGGCGCTCGGCACCCTGCACGAGGTGCTCGACGGGCTGACCCGGCTCATGGCGCCCTTCACCCCGTTCGTCACCGACGAGGTGTGGACCCGCGCCGTCGTCCCGGGGCTCACGGACGCTCCCGACTCGGTGCACCTGGCCTCCTGGCCGGCCGTAGACACCGAGGCCCTCGACGACACCCTGGTCGAGCAGATGGCGCTGGTCCGCCGGCTGGTGGAGCTGGGCCGCTCGGGCCGGACCGCGGCCAAGGTGCGCACCCGCCAGCCCCTGGCCCGCGCCGTCGTGGCCGCCCCGGGCTGGGCCTCGCTGCCCCGCGACCTCGTCGCCGAGGTCGCCGACGAGCTCAACGTGGCAGAGGTCCTCGAACTGGCCGCGGTCGGCGGTGACCTGGTCGACGTCAGCGTGAAGATCGACTTCCGCGCCGTGGGCCGCCGGCTGGGCAAGCAGGTGCAGGCGGTGGCCAAGGCCGTCGCCGCCACCGACGCCGTCGCGCTGGTGTCCGACTACCGCGCGGGCACCGCGACGGTCGAGGTCGACGGCGCCCCCGTGCCCCTGGAGGACGGCGACCTGATCGTCACCGAGACCCCGCGGGAGGGCTGGACGGTGGCCAGCACCGGCGGGCTGACGGTGGCACTGGACCTCACGCTCACCCCGGAGCTGGAGCGGGCCGGACTGGTGCGCGAGGTCGTCCGCCTGGTGCAGGAGGCGCGCAAGAACTCCGGCCTGGAGGTCAGCGACCGGATCGAGCTGCGCTGGACCGCCGAGGGCGCGCTCGCGCAGGCGCTCGACGAGCACGCCGAGCAGTTGGCCGGCGAGGTCCTCGCCGTCGCGGTGCACGCCGCCACGGCCGGCGAGGGCGACGGCGTCGAGGGGCCCGAGGGCTCCCGGTTCTGGGTGACGAAGGCCTGAGCCTCAGGTCGCCTTGCGGCTCGCGCGGGCCCGGCCGGCGATCGTCCGGTCGGGCCGGCACGTGCCGCACGGGGTGAAGCCGTCGGTGCGGGCCTCGTCCAGCGGCAGCGGGATCGTCGTCCGCGATCCGACCCAGGAGCAGCCGGCCACGTGGTAGCGCGGGCGCTCGTCGACCACGAGCACCTCGTCCTTCAGGTCCACGATCAGCAGCAGGTCGGTCACCTCGACCTCCTCGACCGGGGGGTCCTCGGTCCCGAGCGCCGGCTCCGGCTCCGCGGGGACCGGCGCGCTCCCGGCGGCGACCGGCGCCTGCGCCGGCTCGTCCGCCGCCGCGGCGGCGGCGGGGTGTGCGGAGATCTGCCGGCGAGCGGCGACCAGGAGCGCGGCCGCGGCCACGCAGGCGGCCACGCAGGCCCAGAAGAACGCGTTGCCGCCGGTGAGCAGCCCGGCCACGAACAGCGCCAGGCCGACCAGCACCAGGGCACCGGCCGCCGGGATCACGCGCGCGCCCCGCCGGCGGAGCATCCGCGCCGGGAAGCGGACGGCGCCGGCCTCAACGCTCGACCTGCGACACGCGCCGTCCGGTCACCGAGGAGAAGACGTGCACCTCTCCCGGCCGGATCGCGACGTGCACGACCTCCCCCTTGGACGGCGGCTTCCGCGCGTCGGCGCGCAGGACCAGCGGACCGCGCCGGGCATCTGAGCTGGCTGTCCCGCCGTGCAGCTGCCCGTAGGCGAAGGCGTCGGAACCGAGCTCCTCCACCACCAGGACCTCGACCGGGAAGCCTTCCCCGGCCCCCACGAACTCGACGGACTCGGGACGGAACCCGACTGTGGCGGTGCGGCCACCCTCCTGGGCCAGCGCGGCGACGGCCGACCGCGGCAGCGGCACCGGGTGCCCGCCGAGCACGGCCCCGCCCTCGGTCAGGGGCACCGACACGAGATTCATGGCCGGCGAGCCGATGAAGCCGGCGACGAACTTGTTGGCCGGCCGGTCGTAGAGATTGCGGGGAGTGTCGACCTGCTGCAGGACACCCTCCTTGAGCACCGCGACCCGGTCGCCCATCGTCATGGCCTCGACCTGGTCGTGGGTCACGTAGACCGTCGTCGTCCCCAGCCGGCGCTGCAGTGCGGCGATCTCGGTGCGCGTCTGCACGCGGAGCTTCGCGTCGAGGTTCGACAGCGGCTCGTCCATCAGGAAGACCTGCGGCTGCCGCACGATCGCCCGGCCCATCGCCACGCGCTGCCGCTGCCCGCCCGACAGCGCCTTCGGCTTGCGCTCCAGGTACTCCTCCAGGTCGAGGAGCCGGGCCGCCTCGCGGACCCGCACCGCCCGCTCCTCCTTGGACACCCCCGCGATCTTGAGCGCGAAGCCCATGTTCTCGCCGACGGTCATGTGCGGGTACAGCGCGTAGTTCTGGAACACCATCGCGATGTCCCGCTCCTTCGGCGGCAGGTTCGTGACGTCGCGGTCCCCGATGCGGATCGCCCCCGAGGTGACCTCCTCCAGGCCCGCAAGCATGCGCAGCGACGTGGACTTGCCGCAGCCGGAGGGTCCGACGAGGACGAGGAACTCGCCATCGGTGATCGACAGGTCGAGCGCGTCGACCGAGGGACGGGTCGCTCCCGGGTAGACGAGCGTGGCCTGGTCGTAGGTGATGGCGGCCATGGGACCCCTTCCGCACCGGTGCATGGGAGCGCCACTCTGACACGCGCTCCGTGCGCGGAAAAGCGCCGGAGGGGTGCCGTTACCCGTGCGTGCCCGAACGTGACACGACCGTGACCGGCAGGCACCTCCCAGCAGCCGTCCTCCATCCGATCTCATAACGGTTGCAGAAATGTTCCGGGAGTGTGCCGACTGCGACGCTATGGTCGCGCCGACGTGACGGCACCGCGGTGTGCGAACCGTCCGCGTCGAGCGACGCAGTGCGGCTGAGCCGCGGAACTCTGGAGGAGAACATGAGCATGGGCGCGAGAATGCGGCGTTCGCCGGCGCTGGTCGGCGGCCTGGGTGTGGCACTGCTGCTCGCCGGCTGCGGCGCCAACGAGACCGGTGGCGGCGGTGGCGGCGAGACGCAGGCCTCCGACCTGACGATCGACTGCGCCCCCTACGAGGAGTTCGGCGACCTGGAGGGCGAGACCGTCAACGTCTACACCTCCATCACCGACCCGGAGGACACCCCGCACATCGAGTCCTACGTGCCCTTCGAGGAGTGCACCGGCGTCGACGTGAAGTACGAGGGCTCCCGCGAGTTCGAGGCGCAGCTGGTCGTGCGCGTGCAGAGCGGCAACGCCCCCGACATCGCCTTCATCCCGCAGCCGGGCCTGCTGGCCACGCTGGTCGCGACCGGCGCCGTCGTCCCCGCCCCGGAGCAGGTGGCGGCCAACGTCGACGAGTACTGGGACGAGAGCTGGCGGGAGTACGGCAGCGTCGACGGCGAGTTCTACGCCGCTCCGCTGGGCGCCAACGCCAAGTCCTTCGTCTGGTACTCCCCGTCCGCGTTCGAGGAGGCCGGCTACGAGATCCCCCAGACCTGGGAGGAGATGATCGACCTCTCCGACCAGATCGCCGAGAGCGGCGCCAAGCCCTGGTGTGCCGGCATCGCCTCCGGTGACGCGACCGGCTGGCCGGCCACCGACTGGCTGGAGGACGTGCTCCTGCGCACCGCCGGTCCCGAGGTCTACGACCAGTGGGTCAACCACGAGATCCCGTTCAACGACCCGCAGGTCGTCGAGGCGCTCGACACGGTCGGTGAGATCCTCAAGAACCCCGACTACGTCAACGGCGGCCTCGGTGAGGTGCAGTCCATCGCCACCACCGAGTTCGGTGACGCCGGCCTGCCCATCCTCGACGGCAGCTGCTGGATGCACCGGCAGGCGTCCTTCTACCAGGCCAACTGGCCCGAGGGCACCGAGGTGGCCGAGGACGGGGACGTCTTCGCGTTCCCGCTCCCGCCCATCGAGGGCGACGCTCCCCCGGTCCTCGGCGGCGGCGAGTTCACCGCGGCCTTCAACGACGACCCGGCCACCCAGGCGTTCCAGACCTACCTGTCCTCCCCGGAGTGGGCCAACATCAAGGCCCAGGTCTCGGGCCCGGGCTGGGTCAGCGCGAACACCGGCCTGGAGATCGACAACCTCACCTCTCCCATCGACCAGCTGGCTGCCGAGCTGTTCCAGGACCCGGAGGCGGAGTTCCGCTTCGACGGTTCGGACCTGATGCCCGGTGAGGTCGGCGCGGGTGCGATGTGGACCGAGCTGACCAACTGGATCGCCACGAACAAGCCGACCCAGCAGGTGCTGACCGACGTCGAGAACGCCTGGCCGGCATCGTGATCACGGCGTCGCGATCGGGACGACCCTGATCGCGACGCCCTGACCGGGGCGGCTGCCGGCCATCGGCCGCGGACGCCGCCCACCCCACCCGGAGGAGGCCGGGGCACCACAGCGCGACTGCGGTGCCCCGGCGTCCCGGCTTACGCCAGAGAGGTCGTCAGCGGTGCAGTGGTTCCTCGAGGCATCCACCACCGGGCACAAGCTCGCCCTCATGGTGGTCGCCATCCTGCTGTTCGCGGCGGTGATGGCCGCGATCCTGTTCGCCGTCGACCGGCCGAAGCGGGTGCCCAACTGGGTGGTGGCCGCCGGTTTCCTCGGCCCCACCATCCTGCTTCTCCTCGTGGGGCTGGTCTACCCGGCCCTCGACACCGTGCGCGGGTCGTTCTTCAACCGCGACGGCTCGACGTTCGTCGGGCTGGACAACTACGTCACGGTGTTCACCACCGACAACTTCCAGACCGTCCTGCGCAACACCGTCCTCTGGGTGGTGCTCGTGCCGCTGGTGACGACGTCGCTCGGTCTGCTCTACGCCTACCTGGTCGACCGGACCCGCTTCGAGGCGCTGGCCAAGGCGCTGGTGTTCCTCCCCATGGCGATCTCCATGGTCGGTGCCGGCGTCATCTGGAAGTTCGTCTACGAGTACCGCCCGGACCAGCCTGGCGTCCGGCAGATCGGTCTGCTCAACCAGCTGCTGGTCCTCGTGGGCGTCGAGCCCCAGCAGTTCCTGCTGAACGGCCCGTCCAACAACGTCTACCTGATCGTCGTGATGATCTGGATCCAGGCGGGCTTCGCCATGACCGTGCTGTCCGCGGCCATCAAGGCCATCCCCGACGACATCGTCGAGGCCGCCCGGCTCGACGGCGTCAGCGGCGTCCAGATGTTCCGCTACGTGACCGTGCCGAGCATCCGGCCCGCCCTGGTGGTGGTGCTCACCACGGTGGCCATCGTGTCGCTCAAAGCTTTCGACGTGGTGCGCACCATGACCGGCGGCCAGTTCGGCACCAGCGTGGTGGCGAACGAGTTCTACACGCAGTCGTTCCGGCAGTTCAACGTCGGACTCGGGGCCGCCCTGGCCGTGCTGCTGTTCGTCCTCGTCATCCCGATCGTGGCCTACAACGTCCGCCAGCTGCGCCTCGCCGAGGAGATCCGATGACGACGACGACGCCCGTGATGTCACCGGTGCCCACCAAGGAGCGCAGGCTCAGTCGCGCCGAGCGGCGAGCGGTGGCCGCCAAGACCAAGCTGACGTCGCCGGCCGCGTCGGCCATCGCGATCGTCATCGCGGTGCTGTGGACGGTTCCGACGCTCGGGCTGCTGGTCACGTCCTTCCGGCCGGAGCTCGACATCCGCCGCTCCGGTTGGTGGACGGCCTTCACCGACCCGCAGTTCACCGTCGACAACTACAACGAGGTGCTCTACGGCGGGACGAACTTCGCCTCGCTGTTCGTCAACTCGCTGGTCATCACCCTGCCGGCGGTGATCATCCCGATCACGCTGGCGCTCCTGGCCGCCTACGCCTTCGCCTGGGTGAAGTTCCGCGGTCGCAACGTCCTGTTCGTCGCGGTCTTCGCGCTGCAGGTGGTGCCGATCCAGGTCACGCTCATCCCGCTCCTGACCCTCTACGTCGACACGGGGCTGAACGGCTCGTTCTGGACCATCTGGCTGTCGCACTCGATCTTCGCGCTGCCGCTGGCGGTGTTCCTGCTGCACAACTTCATGAAGGAGATCCCGGCGTCCCTGGTGGAGGCCGCTCGCATGGACGGCGCCGGGCACGTCAAGATTTTCTTCCAGGTGCTGCTGCCGCTCCTGACGCCGGCCATCGCGGCGTTCAGCGTCTTCCAGTTCCTGTGGGTGTGGAACGACCTGCTCGTCGCGCTCACCTTCGCCGGCGGCGCCCCGGACGTCGCGCCGCTGACGGTGCGCCTGGCCGAGATGGTCGGAACCCGCGGCTCGGACTGGTATCTGCTGGCGGCAGGAGCCTTCGTGTCCATCGTGCTGCCGCTGGCCGTCTTCCTGGGCCTGCAGCGCTACTTCGTCCGCGGCCTGCTGGCCGGGAGCGTCAAGGGCTGACCCGCAGCTTCCGGCCGGACCAGGGCCGGGTGCGACACGTCGCGATCATCGGGGCCGGTGTCGCAGACGGCGGGTGGGGCCTTCCTGCCCCACCGTCGGGCGTCCGGAGTCGGTCGCCGAACGCATGAACGGCCGCTGACGCGTCGCGTCAGCGGCCGTTCGCCGTCGGAGCGGGACGGGGAACCCCGCCCCCGCTCCGGCGGTGGGGTCAGGCGGGAGCGTGCTGGTTCTGCCGGCCCACCGTGGCGGGCTCCGCGGAGCTGCGGCTGTCCAGGTCGCGCAGGTGCGACTCGAGGAAGGACCGCAGGCGGGTGCGGTACTCGCGCTCCATGGTGCGGAGCTCCTCGATCTTGCGCTCCAGGCTGGACCGCTTCTCCTCCAGTGAGCCCATGGCCTCGGCGTGCCGGCGCTCGGCGTCCTGCTCCAGGGCGGCGGCCTTGCCGCGGGCTTCCCGCTCCATGGTCTCGGCGCGGGTGCGGGCGTCGCCGATCATCGAATCCGCGCGGTGCTTGGCCTCGGCGACCATCTGCTCGCTCTTGGCGCGGGCCTCGGTCATGAGGCGCTCGCTGTTGGTCTTGGCGCTGCCCAGCATCTGCTCGGCCTGCGTCTTGGCCTCGTTGACGTACCGGTCGGCCGTCTCGGTGGCCAGCGCCAGCATCCGCGAGGCCCGCGCGCTGTCGTCCTCGCGGGTCTGCTGGACCGGGGGCGCCGCGACGACGGGGGCCGGCGCGGGAGCCGGGGGCTCCGGCCGTTCCTCGGCACGCGGAGCGGCGGCCCGGCCGACACCGGCGCGAAGCTCGTTGTTCTCCTCGATCAAGCGGGCCAGTTCGGCCTCCACGACGTCGAGGAAGGCGTCCACCTCGTCCTCGTCGTAGCCCCGCTTGCCGATGGGTGGCTTCTTGAAGACGACGTTGTGCACGTCGGCAGGCGTGAGTGGCATCTCAGGTCACCTCGGGTCGGACGGCGGGCACAGGGACGTACTTGGACGAGCGGGACCACACCCGTTCTGCGTCTCTACCCCGGAAGGGAAAAGCGGTCACGCGGTGATGGCCAGCCGCGTCGTGATGCTCCGGAGGATCACCACGGCGATCAGCAGCACCATAAACCCGAGGTCCAGTCGGATGGACCCCAGGTTCAACGGCGGGATGACCTTGCGCACCGCCTTCAGCGGCGGGTCGGTGGTGGAGTACACGACCTCCAGCCCGGCGGCGACCAGGCCGGAGGGGCGCCAGCTGCGCGCCAGCACCATCACCCAGTCGACGACGAACCGTGCGAAGAGCAGCACGAGGAAGACGAGCAGGACCGATGAGACGATCGACCAGAAGAGAGCCACAGTCCTCGTTCGTTCAGGGCACCTCGGGTGCCGCCGTCACCGGTGTCACCGCTCCGCCACCGATCAGGACTTGTCGCCGAACCCGCCTTCGCGGATCTTCGCCTTGTCCTCGGGGGTGACAGCGACGTCCTGCGGGCTGAGCAGGAACACCTTTGCCGTGACGCGCTCGATACTACCGCGCAGGCCGAAGCTCAGACCCGCGGCGAAGTCCACGAGCCGCTTCGCGTCCGCGTCGTCCATCTCCGTGAGGTTCATGATGACCGGCATGCCGTCGCGGAAGCGCTCACCGATGGTGCGGGCCTCGTTGTACGTGCGCGGGTGCAGCGTGGTGATCCGGTAGGACTTCGCGGCCGGCGCGGGGGCCGGAGCCGGCTCGGGCTCGGGGACCACGACGGGCTCGCGCACCAGGGCGGCCGCGGCACTCACCGGGCCGGAGCTGTGCACCGGGCCGGAGCCGTGCGACGAGCCCCCGAGGCGGGCGGCCGACGACCCGGAGGCCGTGGGCGCCAGACCGAGGGTGCGCGGCGCCACCCGGCGCACGGAGATCGGCTCGGGGTCGCGCACGGGGGTCTCGGTCAGGGCCGGCTCCTCGTCGTACCCGGCGCGGGCGTAGTCGTCGGCGTACGCCGGGTCGGCGTAGTCGTCGTCGTAGCGCTCCTCGCCGTAGCGGCCGTACCGGCCGTGGTCGAGATCCTCCGACGACCGGGCGTCGTACCGGCCGTAGGCCCGGGTGTCGTCGTCCTCGACGAGTCCCAGGTAGATCCCCATCCTCCGCATGGCTCCAGCCATCGGACCTCCCCCTCTGCTGGTGTCCTCAGCGTCGCGTCTGCACAGTGGTCACATCGTCCCCAGGAGTCCGGTTCCCATGCGCCCCGTGTTACTGCTGTGACTCGCGTGGCTGGTGTTCCTCGAACTCACCGCAGGGTAGGGGGCGCGCGCCGAACAACGCGGTACCGACACGCACGAGCGTGGCGCCGGCGGCGACTGCCGCCTCGAGGTCGCCGCTCATGCCCGCGGACAGCTCCCCGGCCTCCGGGTGGTCGGCCCGCACCCGCTCGGCGAGGGCGGCCAGCCGGGCGAAGGCGGGCGCCGGGTCCCCCTCCCGGGGGGCCACCGCCATGAGCCCGCGCAGCCGGAGTCCGGCGGTCCCGGCCACCGTGTCGCACAGCGCGGGGACGGCGACGGGTGCCGCCCCGCCGCGGGCAGCGGCCTCCCCCTCGGGTCCGCCCAGGTCCACCTGCACGAACACCTCGACGGGGCGGCCCATCTCCTGGGCGGCCCGGTCCAGGGTCGTCGCGAGCGCCGGCCGGTCGACGGAGTGGACGACGGCGCCGGTCCGGGCCACCGCCGCCGCCTTGTTGCGCTGCAGCTGGCCCACGAAGTGCCAGCGCAGATCGACGTCGGCGAGGTCCACGGCCTTGCCGAGGAGCTCCTGCACCCGGTTCTCGCCGAAGTCGTGCTGGCCTGCGGCGGCGAGTACCCGCACGTCGTCGGCGGGCCAGGTCTTGCTGACCGCCAGGAGCCCTACGTCGGCCGGCGCGCGACCGGCCGTCCGTGCGGCGGCGTCGATCCGCGCCCGGACGGTCCTCAGGTTCTCCGCGAGGGACATGCCGCCCATCCTGCCAAGCAGGTCAGGGGCGCGCGTCGAGCCAGACGAGCCCCGCCTGGCGGCCGGTGACGCCCTCACGGCGATGGGAGAAGAGGGCCGCGTCCTCGACGGTGCAGCGCGGGTCCTGGACCACCTCGGGGATACCGGCTCTGCGGAGGATCTCGGCGACCCCCGCCCGCAGGTCCAGGCCCGGGGTGCCGGTGCGGGTGCGCACCGCGGCCGACGGCGCCACGCGGGCGACGTCCGCCTGCATCGCCTCGGGCACCTCGTAGCACTCGCCGCAGACGGCGGGCCCCAGGAGCGCGGTCACGTGCCGCGCACGGGCGCCCAGGCTGGCCATCGCCGAGAGCGTGGCGGGCACGACGCCCTTGCGCACGCCCTCGCGGCCGGCGTGCACCGCGGCGACGACGCCGGTCTCGGAGTCCGCGAGCAGCACCGGCACGCAGTCAGCGGCCAGCACCCCCAGCACCAGGCCCGGCGTGCTCGTGACCAGGGCGTCGGTGTCGGGCACCGGGCCGTCCTGCGGACCGTCGACGATGGCGACGCCGGCGCCGTGCACCTGGGACATCCAGACCAGCCGGTCCTCCCCCACCCCGAGCTCCCGGGCCACGCGGGACCGGTTGGCGGCGACGTCGCCCGGGTCGTCGCCGACGTGGTCGCCCAGGTTGAAGGAGTCGTACGGGGAACGGGAGCGGCCGCCCCGTCGGTCGGTGACGACCCTGCGGGGTCGCACCGCCGACGGAGCGGCCGGGTTGTTGCTCATGTAGACGAAGCCTACGAGGTGCCGTGCTCGAACGGCCCCGGGTGACATCTCGGAACGGCCCCCTCGCAGGGCCCCGCCGCGAGCAGAGCGAGCGGTGGGGGGCGAGGGGGTCCTTCCGTCAGCCCTTCAAGAACTCCGGGATGTCCAGCTCCTCCTCGAAGTCCTCGTTCGACAGCGGGCGACGGCCGTTGGCGTTCGCGCCCGGGATGGGCGGCAGCGGCGGAACGGTGATGCCACCCCCGCCCGGACGCGACGGCGCGGCCGACCCGCTGGTCGGAGCCGGGGCGAGCCGCTCCCCGGCCGGCGGCACGGACGACTGGGTCGCCTGCGGAGCAGCTGCCGGCACCGGTGCCGGCGGCGGCGTGGTGGCGACCGGCGGAGCCGCGACCGACCGGCGGTGGGTGGCGAACGGCGACGCCGCCCCGGCCGACATGCCCGCGGAGGCCGCGGTGGTCGTGGCGCCGTCCTTGCGGGTGTTCGGCCGTCCGCCGTCGAAGCCGGCCGCGATGACCGTCACCCGGACCTCGTCACCCAGGGCGTCGTCGATGACGGCACCGAAGATGATGTTGGCGTCGGGGTGGGCGGCGTCGGAGACCAGCGAGGCGGCCTCGTTGATCTCGAACAGGCCGAGGTCCGAACCACCGGAGATGGACAGCAGGACGCCGTGGGCGCCCTCCATCGAGGCCTCCAGCAGCGGGCTGGCGATGGCCTGCTCGGCGGCCAGCAGCGCCCGGTTGTCCCCGCGCGCGCTGCCGATGCCCATCAGGGCCGAGCCTGCCCCGGACATGACCGACTTGACGTCGGCGAAGTCCAGGTTGATCAGACCCGGCGTGGTGATCAGGTCCGTGATGCCCTGGACACCGGACAGCAGCACCTGGTCGGCGGTGCGGAAGGCGTCCATGACGCTCACGTTCCGGTCGCCCAGCTGCAGCAGCCGGTCGTTCGGGATCACGATCAGCGTGTCGCACTCGTTGCGCAGCTCGTCGATGCCCGACTCGGCCTGCACCGCGCGCCGCTTGCCCTCGAAGGCGAACGGGCGGGTGACGACGCCGATGGTCAGCGCCCCCAGCTTCCGCGCGATCGAGGCGACGACGGGGGCGCCACCGGTGCCGGTGCCACCACCCTCGCCCGCGGTCACGAAGACCATGTCGGCCCCCTTGAGGACCTCCTCGATCTCCTCGCGGTGGTCCTCGGCGGCCTGGCGGCCCACGTCGGGCTGCGCACCCGCCCCGAGGCCCCGGGTCAGCTCGCGGCCGACGTCGAGCTTCACGTCGGCGTCGCTCATGAGCAGCGCCTGGGCGTCGGTGTTGATCGCGATGAACTCGACCCCCTTGAGGCCGACTTCGATCATGCGGTTGACCGCGTTCACCCCGCCGCCGCCGATGCCGACGACCTTGATGACCGCTAGATAGTTGTGCGGAGGTGTCATGCGGCGCTCCCCAACTGGACCCTCATCCTCAAGTTCAGCCTTACAGTTATGTCAACTCAGTCGACGTGGATGAAGTTAGGTGGGGTCGGAGAGGCGTCACAAGCACCTCGTCCGGCTCGGCGTGTCGATACGCGCGGATCGCACCAAACCCTCACGACCCAGTGGTCACATCTGGCTCACGACGGGTGACGACGCGCGCCGGAAGCGTCTGCTGCCGGGGTTCGGCGCGGCCGGCCACGCGAGACGAGAAACATCCGTGAACAGACCGCGTGTCGGGCGTGTCGCAGTGCCCGGCGTGTCGGCCGACGTGCTGGTCCCGACCGCAGCGGAGCGATCCCGCGACGCTGTGCCACGAGACCGCCATGACCGGCGCGCGACCCGCTGCCGACGGTCAGCGGAGGACGACGGCGTCGGGAGCGCTGACGTCGATCAGGTCCGTCGGTTCCAGCTCGCCGTCCCCGATCCGGTCGAGCAGCGCCACGACCACCCGGCCCTTGGTCGAGGACTCCCCGGCGTCGCCCCACCGGATCACCGTGCCGTCGCGCATCGTCAGCTCGATGGCGTCGGGATCGGGCACGGACACCGTCTCCACGTCGTCGCGCAGGCCGCCGGGCAGCGCCCGGATCGCCGCGATCCCCGCCTGCGTGGCGGGGTCGTCGGAACCCGGGTCCGCCACGTCGAGCGGGACGACGCCGCGCGGCGCATCACCGGTCACGGTGTCGAACAGGACACCGTCGGCGTCGACCAGCGACCGCCGTCCGGCGGTCCCGACGACCGCCACCGGGATCCGCTCCGCCACGGTGATCACGATGCGGTCCGGCCAGCCGCGGGCCGCCTGCACCGAGCGGATCTGCGGCAGCTTCGCGACGCGGTCCTCCACGGCGGCGACGTCCACGCGCAGCAGCGGCGCGCCGTCGGGCACCTGGGCCACCTCGCGCACCTCGTCGGCCGTGAGCGTGCCCAACCCGTCCACCTGCACGGTGCGCACGGCCAGCACCGGGCCGAGCCAGAGCAGCCAGCCGAGCACGGCCAGGACCGTCAGGAGCGTGGCGGCCTGCAGGGAGCGCCGCTGCCGCGCGCCGAGCGGACGGCGCCGGTCGGGCAGCGGCGTGGCGCCGGCTCCGCGCTGCTCGGCCGGCCTGCGCCCGCCTCGCGTGCGGTCCCGGGTGGTGCGACCGGCGCGGTTCACCGTCCGGCGTCCGCCCCGTCGTCCTCCCTGGCCGGACCCTCGGCGGCGCGCAGGGCGTCGAGGACCTCGGGGCCCACCATCGACACGTCACCCGCGCCCATGGTCATGACCAGGTCCCCGGGGCGGGCGCGGGCGGCCAGCGCCGGACCGGCCGCCGACCAGGAGGACTCGAACACCACGCGCTCCGGGGGCAGCGGCACGGCGTCGGCGACCATCGCGCCGGTCACGCCGGGGACCGGGTCCTCCCGCGCGCCGTAGACGTCCATCACCACGACCTCGTCGGCCAACCCCAGCGCGGCGCCGAAGCCCTCCGCGAACTCCTGGGTGCGGCTGTAGAGGTGCGGCTGGAAGGCCACGACCAGGCGCCCCTCCCCCGCGACCGCCCGCGCCGCGCGCAGCTGGGCGGCGACCTCGGTCGGGTGGTGGGCGTAGTCGTCGTACACCCGGACCCCGCCGGCGACGCCCTTGAGCTCGAACCGGCGGTGGACGCCGCCGAAGCGGCCCAGCCCCTCGATCAGCGCGTCCGCCGGAAGCCCCAGCTCCAGGCCGGTGAGCAGCGCCGCCGCGCTGTTGCGGGCCATGTGCTCCCCCGGCACCTGGATGCGGACCCGGCCGAGCTCGGTGCCGTCGAGCACCGCCGTGTAGCTGGTGCCCTCGGCCGCGACCTCGAGGCCGGTCAGCCGCAGGTCGGCGTCCTCGGCGGTCCCGTAGGTGCGGATGCGGGCCGGTGACGGCACGGTGCGCAGCCGCGCGGCACCGGGGTCGTCGGCGCAGACGACGACGAAGCCGACCGGGTCGACCGTCTGCAGGAAGCGGTCGAAGGCGGCCTCGACGGCGGCGAGGTCGCCGTAGTTGTCCAGATGGTCGGCCTCGACGTTGGTGACGATGGCGCAGAACGGCGAGAGAAGCAGGAACGAGCGGTCGCTCTCGTCGGCCTCGGCCACGAAGACGTCGCCCGCACCGGCGTGCGCGTTGCTGCCCGACTCGTTGAGCGTGCCGCCGATGGCGAAGGACGGGTCGACCCCGCACGCCTGCACCGCCACGGTGAGCATCGACGTGGTCGAGGTCTTGCCGTGGGTGCCGGCGACGGCGATGCTGCGCCGTCCGGCCATGACCGCGGCCAGGGCGACGGCGCGCGGCAGCACCCGCAGCCTGCGCTCGCGGGCGGCCACCAGCTCGGGGTTGTCGCCCCGGATGGCGGTCGAGACCACGACGGTGTCGGCGTCGCCGACGTGCCCGCCCTCGTGGCCGAGCTCGACCCGCGCGCCCAGTGCCCGCAGCGCCAGAAGCGTGGGGCTGTCGCGGCGGTCGCTGCCCGAGACGCGCACACCACGGGCCAGCAGGATGCGCGCGATGCCGCTCATGCCGGCTCCACCGATGCCGATGAAGTGCACCGCCCCGAGCTCGGGCAGCGAGGGCACCGGACCGGTCCATGCCGCCACGTCGTCGGCGCTCATCGCTCGACCCCGGGCTCGTTCCGCTCCTCGCCCGTCCCCCGCTGCGATGCTCGCTCACCTGTCGTCTTCGCGGCGCTCATCTCTTCTCCGTCACCTCGCAGACGATGTCAGCCAGCCGAACGTCGGCGTCGGGCACCCCGGCCGCGGCGGCGTGCCGGGCCAGGGCGGCCAGCGCCGCGGGGTCGGTGAGCAGCGGCAGGAGCGTGCCCGTGATCCACTCGGGACCGAGATCGGCGTCCTCGACCAGCAGGCCGCCACCGGCGTCGATCACCGGCAGCGCGTTGCGGCGCTGCTCGCCGTTGCCGATCGGCAGCGGGACGAACGCCGCGGGCAGCCCGACCGCCGAGAGCTCGGCCACGGTGACCGCCCCGGAGCGGCACAGCGCGAGATCGGCCGCGGCGTAGGCGAGGTCCATCCGTTCCAGGTAGTCCACGACGACGTACGGCGCCCGGTCGGCCCGCTCGGGGACGACGACGCCGGTGTTCTTCGGACCCCGGGCGTGCAACACCTGCACCCCCGCGTCGGTGAGGGCGTCGGCGGCGGCGACCGCGGCCCGGTTCAGCGACTGGGCGCCCTGCGAGCCGCCGAAGACCAGCAGCGTCGCCCGGTCGGCGTCCAGGCCGAAGGTGGACCGGGCCTCGGCGCGCAGGGCATCGCGGTCGAGCGTGGAGATGCTGCGGCGCAGCGGCATCCCGACGTGCTCGCCGCGGTGCAGCGGCGTGCCCGGCACGGTCACCGCCACGCGCGCGGCGATGCGGGCACCGATGCGGTTGGCCAGCCCGGGCAGGGCGTTCTGCTCGTGCACCACGACCGGCACGCCCGCGCGCTTCGCCGCGAGGTACGCCGGCAGCGCGACGTAGCCGCCGAACCCGACGACGACGTCGGCCGCGACCTCGTCGAGCACCGCCCGCGTCTCGGCCACCGAGCGCCGCACCCGGCCGGGCACGCGGAGCAGGTCCGGCGTCGGCTTGCGCGGCAGCGGCACCGGCGGGATCAGCCGCAGGTCGTAGCCGCGCGCCGGCACCAGCCGGGTCTCCATGCCGCGCGCGGTCCCCAGGCAGGTGATCCGCAGGTCGGGGCCACCGCGCCGACGGAGGGCGTCGGCCAGCGAGAGCATCGGCTCGATGTGCCCACCGGTCCCACCACCGGCCAGCACGACCGACCGCGGGCCGCTCACCGGTCGCCGCCGGGACGTCGACGCGGAGCGGGATCGCGCCGGGCGGGATCGCGCCGGGCGGGGGCACCGGTGCCGGTACGGGCCGGCGCGCCGCGGCGGGGAGCCTCCGCACGGGCCGGGGACCGGCGGGCGGCGGCGCCCCGGGCGTGCACGAGGGTGCGCGCGCCTCCGACCACGGGTTGCTCGCGCAGGGGCTCGTCCGGGAAGCGCCGCGGGCGCACCGGGTCCACGGCGGCTGCCGGCGCGGGCATCAGCAGTCGTGTGAGCCGGCTGCGCTCGGCGGAGCGCAGGTGCTCGACGGCGGCGGGCTCGGAGCAGGCGAACCGGACCAGCAGGCCGATGATGAACAGGGTGAGGATCAGCGAGGTGCCGCCCGCCGAGATCAGCGGCAGCGTCACACCGGTCACCGGCAGCATCCCCACCACGTAGCCCATGTTCATGGTCGCCTGGCCGATCAGCCACACGGTGATGGCGACGCTGGCCAGCTGGACGAACCGGTCGGCGGAGTTCCGGGCGATCCGGAAGCCGGCATAGGCGAGCACGCCGTACAGGGTGACGACCACCAGACAGCCGAGGAAACCCAGTTCCTCGCCGATGATCGCGAAGATGTAGTCCGACTCCGCCTCGGGGAGGATGTTCCACTTCATGGCGCTGTTGCCCAGGCCCACGCCCCAGAAGCCGCCGGTGGCCAGGGCGTAGAACCCGCGGATGGCCTGGAACCCGGTGTTCGTGGGGTCGGCGAAGGGATCCATGAAGGCGGTGATGCGCTCCATCCGGTACGGGGCGACGACCACCGCGAGGCTGATCAGGACGACGGCGGCACCGGCGAAGGCGCCGAACCACTTCAGCGGCAGCCCGCCGGCCCAGAGCAGGCCGACCAGGACCAGCCCGAGGCTCACGACGCCGCCGAAGTCGGGCTCGACGATGAGCAGCACGGAGAGGACCCCGAACACCGGCAGCACCGGGACCAGCAGCGCCCGCGTGGTCATGTAGCGCTCGCGCAGCGCCAGCATGTGCGCGCCCCACAGCGCGAAGACGAGCTTGCCCAGCTCCGAGGGCTGGAAGTCGGTGAAGCCCAGCGGGATCCACTGGCGGGCGCCGTTGCGCTCGATCCCGATGCCGGGGATCAGCACGAGCAGCAGCAGGCCGAAGACGACGACCAGCGCCTTGGGCGCGTGCCGGCGGATCAAACCCGCGGGCAGCCGCATCGCCACCACCATCGCGCCCAGCCCGATGCAGGCCAGGACGAGCTGTTTCACGCCGGGGGCCCAGGCGGGCTGGTCGTCCAGGGCCGCCTCGATCGCGGACGCGCTGAACACCATGACCAGGCCGATGAGCAGGAGCAGACCGGCCGAGCCGAGCACCAGGTGGCAGCTGGTCATGGGCCCGTCGAGCCAGGCCGGACCGGTCCAGCGGCGGACGCGGCCGTCGATCCGGGTCGGGCGGGAGCCGGCCCGCGACGCGCGCGGGCGGGTTTCGGTGCTGGTCATCGGCTCACCCCAGCGCCCGCACCGCGTCGGCGAAGGCCTCGCCCCGGTGGTGGTAGTCCCGGAAGACGTCCATGGACGCCGCGGCCGGTGCGAGCAGGACGGTGTCCCCGGGGCTGGCGAGCTCCGCGGCCGCGGCGACGACGCGGGCCATCGTCGTCGCGGGGTCCGGCCGGCCTGCGTCCATCCGGCCATCGTCGCCGCTGGGGATCTCGACCACCGGCACCGACGGGGCGTGTCGCGCCAGCGAGCGGGCGATCTCCGCGCGGTCACGGCCGAGCAGCACGACGCCGGCCAGCCGCGGGCCCACGGCGGCGACCAGCGGGTCGACGTCGGCGCCCTTGAGCAGGCCGCCCGCGATCCAGACCACCCGCGGATAGGCGGCCAGCGACGCCCCGGCGGCGTGCGGGTTCGTGGCCTTGCTGTCGTCGACGTAGTCCACGCCGTCGACGGTGGCGACCAGGACGTTGCGGTGGGCGCCGCCCCGGAAGCCGGCCAGGCCGCGCGCCACCGCCACGGCGGGCACGCCGAGCGCGCGGGCCAGCGCGGCGGCGGCGAGGGCGTTGACGGTGTTGTGCGGCCCGGGCACCTGCAGCTCCGAGCGCTGCATGAGCACCTCGCCCGCCGGGTCGTCGGCGAACGCACGGTCGACCAGGGTGCCGGCGCGCACGCCCAGCTGGCCGGGAGCCGGCTCGCCGAGGGTGACGGTGACCGGCCGGGCGTGGCCCTCGACCAGTCGCGCCGCCACCGGGTCGCCGGCATCGGCGACGGCCACCGGGGCGTGCTCGAGGATGCGGGCCTTGGCGTCCCGGTAGGCCGGGAAGGAGCCGTGCCAGTCGGTGTGGTCGTCGGCGACGTTGAGCACCGCGGCCGCGGTCGGCGCCAGGGACGACGACCAGTGCAACTGGAAGCTCGACAGCTCCACGGCGACGGCGTCGAAGGCAGGGGTGCCGTCGTCGGCCCGGGCGGTGACCACCTCGACCAGCGGCCGGCCGACGTTCCCCGCGGCGACCGCCCGGCGACCGGCGGCCAGGAGGATCGCCTCCAGCATGGTCACCGTGGTGGTCTTGCCGTTGGTGCCGGTGACCGCCAGCCACGGCGCGGGAGCGCCGTCGGCACCGGCGATGCGCAGCCGCCAGGCCAGCTCCGGCTCGCCCACCACCTCGATGCCGCGGGCGGCGGCGTCGGCCAGCAACGGGTTGTCCGGCCGCCAGCCGGGCGAGGTGACGACGAGGTCGACGTCGGCGGGTGCGGTGTCCACCGCGCCGAGCCAGGTCGCCCCGGCGGCGGTCAGCTCGGTGACGGCCGGCACCTGGGCGGCATCGGTCAGCAGCACCCGGACATCGAGGCCGAGCAGGACGCGCGCAGCCGCGACGCCGGAGACGCCGAGCCCGGCGACGAGGACGGTGCGGCCGGCGAGCAGCGATCCGGGCCCGGTCACAGGCCCACGAAGCTGAGCCAGTCGGCGTAGAACAGCCCCAGCCCGAACGCGACCGCCATGCCGGTGACCAGCCAGAACCGGACGATGACGGTGCTCTCCGTCCAGCCGGCCAGCTCGAAGTGGTGGTGCAGCGGTGCCATGCGGAACACCCGCCGGCGGGTGGCGCGGAAGAACGCCACCTGGATGATCACTGAGAGCGTGACCGCCACGAAGAGACCGCCGAGCACGACCAGCAGCAGCTCGGTGCGGGTGACGATGGCCAGGCCGGAGAGCAGCCCGCCCAGCGCCAGCGAGCCGGTGTCGCCCATGAAGATCCGGGCCGGGCTGGTGTTCCACCACAGGAAACCCAGGCAGGCGCCCATGCCCGACGCCGCGATGAGCGTGATGTCGAGCGGGTCGCGCACGGTGTAGCAGCCCTCGATCAGCTCGTTGGCGCAGTCGTGGGTGAACTGCCAGAACGAGATGACCACGTAGGAGGCCAGCACCATCGCCGAGGAGCCGGCCGCCAGCCCGTCGAGACCGTCGGTGAGGTTCACGGCGTTGGAGAACCCGGCGATGAAGAGGTAGGCCAGGATCACGAAGGCGACCGGGCCCAGGGTCAGCGGCGCGATGTCGCGGACGTAGGAGACCACGGTCGAGGCCGGGGTGACCCCGTCGCGCGGGAAGTTGATGGCCAGCACGGCGAACGTGACGCCGATGACCAGCTGGCCGACCAGCTTCGCCGTCTTGTTCAGCCCCAGGCTGCGCCGGTGCCGGATCTTGAGGTAGTCGTCGAGGAAGCCCACGGTGCCCATGCCCACCATGAGGAACAGCAGCAGCAGGCCGGTGGCGGTGAAGCCCCAGCCGGTCTGCCCGACGAAGACCAGGTGCGCGACCACGTATCCCAGGACGGTGGCACCCACGATGACGGTGCCGCCCATCGTGGGCGTGCCCTTCTTCGACAGGTGGCTCTCGGGGCCGTCGTCGCGGATCTCCTGGCCCAGGCCCTGCCGGCGGAACGCGCGGATCGCCAGCGGGGTCAGCAGGATCGAGACGATCAGCCCGACCGCTGCGGCGATGAGGACGCTCCTCACTGCGCGGCACCGCCCAGCAGGTCGGCGGCGAGCAGCTCCAGGCCGTAGGAGCGACTGGCCTTGACGAGGACGACGTCCCCGGGGCGCAGCACCTCCGTCAGGAGCGCGAGGCCAGCGGCCCGGTCCGGCACGTGCACCGACTCCTCTCCTGCGCGCCGCCCCGCGGCGGTCGCACCTCCGGCTATGCCCACCGCGTCGGCACCCACGGCGATGACGAGGTCGACCCCCGCGGCCACGGCGTCGGAGCCGAGCCGCTCGTGCTCGGCCGCGGCGTCCGGGCCGAGCTCCGCCATCCCACCGAGCACCGCGATCCGGCGCTCCGCGGGCAGCCCGGCGAGCGCGGCCAGGGCGGCGCGCATCGACTCCGGATTGGCGTTGTACGCGTCGTTGACGATCGTCACGCCGTCGTCCCGGCGGGAGACCTCCATCCGCCAGCGGCTGCGCGGGCCGGCGGCCGACAGCGCAGCGGCCACCTCGCCCGGCGCCATGCCGACGGCGAGGGCCGCACCGGCCGCGGACAGCGCGTTGGCCACCTGGTGCTCGCCCACGACCTGCAGCGCGACGGGGTGCTCCTCCCCCGCGGCGACGAGCGTGAAGCGGGGTCGGGCGGACTCGTCGAGGACGACGTCGGTGGCCCGCACGTCGGCGTCGGCGCCGCGACCGGTGGCCAGCACCCCAGCGCGGGTGCGCGGAGCCATGCCGATCACCCGGGCGTCGTCGGCGTTGAGGACGGCGGTGCCGTCCTCCGGAAGCGCCTCGACCAGCTCGCCCTTGGCCTGGGCGATCACCTCGGGGCTGCCGAACTCGCCCAGGTGCGCGGACCCGACGTTGAGGACGACCCCCACCTGCGGGGGCGCCACCCGGCACAGCCGCGCGATGTGGCCGACGCCCCGGGCGCCCATCTCGAGCACGAGGTAGCGGGTGCCCTCGTCGGCCGAGAGGACGGTCAGGGGCAGGCCGATGTCGTTGTTGTACGAGCCGGGCGGGCTCACCGTCGGTCCGGCCGCGGCCAGCACCTGCCCGAGAAGGTCCTTGGTGGAGGTCTTCCCCGAGGAGCCGGTGATGCCCACGGTGCGCAGGCCGCCGGCGGCGAGCCGGGCGTGCACGACCGAGGCCAGCCGGCCCAGGGCGACGACGGGGTCCTCGACGACGACGCAGGGCAGCACGGGGCCGGGCCGGGTGACCAGCGCCAGCACCGCCCCCGCCTCGGCGGCGGCCGCGAGGTAGTCGTGCCCGTCCACCCGCTCGCCGGGGACGGCGACGAACAGGTCGCCGGTGCCGACGGCACGGGAGTCCAGGGTGACGGCGCCGGTGACCGGTGCCCCGGGCTCGCCCACCAGCCGGCCACCGGTCGCGTCGGCGATCTCCGCCGCGGAGAGGGGGATCATGCCGGCGTCCCCGCGGGGGCGAGGAGCTCGCGGAGGACGTCGCGGTCGTCGAACGGGTGCACCGTCCCTGCGACCTCCTGACCGGTCTCGTGCCCCTTGCCCGCCACGAGCAGGGTGTCCCCCGCCCGCGCCAGGCGCACGGCAGCGGCGAGCGCCTCGCGACGCCCGGCCACCTCGATGATCTCCGCCCGGCGGCTCTGCGGCACCTCGGAGGTCCCGGCCAGCATCGCCGCCCGGATCGCGGCGGGGTCCTCCGAGCGCGGGTTGTCGTCGGTGACGACCAGCACGTCGCTGCCCTCGGCGGCGGCCGCGCCCATGTCCGGCCGCTTGCCCGGGTCCCGGTCGCCGCCGCAGCCCAGCACCGTGATCAGCCGGCCGGCGGTGTCGGGCCGGAGGGCGGCGAGGGCGGTGCGCACGGCGTCGGGGGTGTGCGCGTAGTCGACGACGGCGACGAACGGCTGGCCGGCGTGGACGGGCTCCATGCGGCCGGGCACGACGGTGGCGGCCAGCCCCGTCAGGGCGTCCTCGACCGAGACCCCCACCCCGTCCAGGAGGGCGACGGCGAGGACGGCGTTGGCCACGTTGAAGCGCCCGGGCAGCCGCAGCCGGGCCGGCCAGGTGCGCCCACCGGGGCCGTGCAGCACGAACGTTGAGCCGCCGCCCCGGGCGCTGGCGACGTCGGAGGCGGTCCAGTCGGCGACGGCGCCCTCGGTGCTGGACACGGTGACCGGGCGCCGGGCGGGCCGCTCGGCCAGCCGGCGGCCGTAGGCGTCGTCGACGTCGACCACCTCCACCCTGGCGCGGCCGTCGAACAGCAGCGCCTTCGCCTGGAAGTAGTCCTCCATGTCGGCGTGGAAGTCCAGGTGGTCCCGGCCCAGGTTGGTGAACCCGGCGGCGGCGAACCGCACCCCACCCACGCGGCCCTGCACCAGCGCGTGGCTGGAGACCTCCATGACCACCGCGGAGACGCCGTCGTCGGCCATACCGGCGAGCAGGGCGTGCAGCGCGGGCGCCTCGGGCGTGGTGCGGACGCTGGGCAGCGCGGTGACCGCGCCGTCGGCGGCCCTGGTCTGGGTCCGGACCGTGCCGATGAGGCCGGTGGACAGACCGGCCGCGGCGAGACCGGCCTCGACCAGGTAGCTGGTCGTGGTCTTGCCGTTGGTACCGGTGATGCCCAGGACGGTGAGCCGCGCGCTGGGCTCGCCGTAGACGCGGTCGGCCACGGGCCCCAGCACGGCGCGCGGGTCGTCGACCACGCACACCGGCAGGCCGGTCGCCACGGCGTCGTCGCGGCCGCCCGGATCGGTCAGCAGCGCCACGGCGCCGCGCTCCACGGCGTCGGCGGCGTAGCGGACCCCGTGCGTGCGGGCGCCGGGCAGCGCGGCGTACAGGTTCCCGGGCCGGACCTCGTTCGAGGCGAGGGTGACACCGGAGATCGGCGTGTCCCCCGCGGCGGCGGGACCGACCGGTGGACCCACGAGGTCGGCCAGGTCGGACAGGGGCAGGGGGCGGTTCCCCGCAAGCGGCGGGGTCGCCCCGTCGTCGGTCGGGGTCACGGGGCTCCAATCTACCGGCGACAGGAGCCGATACCGTGCCGCGCCACGGCCCCGCTGCAGGGTCCCGCCGCGAGCCCGCGAGCGGTGGGGGGCAGTGGGGTCCTTCTTCAGGGGGTGCCGGTCAGGTCGAACTCGGGGCGGGCGGTGCCGGAGGGGACGACGCCGTCGCCGGTGAGCGCGGCCCGCATGACGTCGGCGAAGACGGGTGCGGCGACCTGCCCGCCCTCCGCGGAGCTGGTCGGCCGCTCGAGGTCGACGGCGACGACGTACTGCGGGTCGTCGGCCGGGGCGAACCCGGCGAACGTGGTGATGTACCCACCACCGGCATAGCTGCCCGTCTCGGGATTGGCCCGCTGCGCGGTGCCGGTCTTGCCGGCCACGCGGAAGCCCTCCAGCTGGGCCAGCGGCGCCGTGCCGCCAGGGCCGACGACGGCCTCGAGCATGTACGCGAGGGAGTCGGCGGTGGACTGGCTGACCACCCGGGTGCTCTTCGGCTCCGGTGCCGGCGTGACCCGCCCGCCGGGGCTCGTCACCGACTTCACGATGCGCGGCTCCACGCGCACGCCGCCGTTGGCCAGTGCCTGGTAGACGGAGGCCATCTGCAGGGTGGTCACCGAGACGCCCTGCCCGATCGGGACGTTGGCGGCGCGGCTGGCGGTCCAGTCGGCGGAGTCCTCGAGGATGCCGCGGCTCTCGCCGGGGAGCTCGATGCCCGTCGTCTGCCCCACGCCGAAGGCGCGCAGGTACTTCTCCAGCGTCGCGTCGCCGATCTCGCGGGCCAGCATGATGGTGCCGACGTTGCTGGACTTGGCCAGGATCCCGGTGACCGTCCAGTCGACCGGCGCGTGGTCGTGGGCGTCGGTGACGACGCGGTCGCCGGCCTGGATGTGGCCGTTCACCGACAGGACCCGTTCCGGCGTCGCCGTCCCCTCCTCGACCGCGGCGGCCAACGTGACGGCCTTCATGACCGAGCCGGGCTCGAAGACGTCGGAGACCACCGGGTTGCCGAGCAGGTCGGGATCGGTCGTCGAGTAGGCACCCGGGTCGTAACCCGGGCAGGAGCCCATCGCCACGACCTCGCCGGTCCTCGCGTCGAGGACGACGGCGGAGGCCTGGGTGGTGAACCCGTCCGCGCAGGCCTCGGCCAGGCGCTGGTCGAGGACGAACTGGAGGTCCTGGTCGAGGGTGAGCGTGACGTCGTTGCCGTCGGTGGCCGGCCTCGACTCGTCGATGCCGGAGGGGATCGGGTGCCCGCCGCTGCCGACCTCCACGATGCGCTTGCCGTCGGTGCCGGCGAGCTGGTCCTCGAAGGTCCGCTCGATACCGGCCAGGCCATCACCCTCGCGGCCGACGAACCCGACGACCTGGCCGCCCACCGCACCGGCCGGGTAGAGCCGCACGGGGTCGTCCTCGAGGACGATGCCGGCGAGCCCGAGCTCGTCCACCGCGTCGCTGGTCTCCGGGGAGACCTGCGTGGCGAGGACCACGTAGCGGCCCTCGCGGGAGAGCTTCTCGGTGAGCTCGGGGACGGGGACGCCGAGCAGCGTGGTGAGGGCCAGCGCGGTGCGCCGCGGGTCGTCCACCACCGTCGGGTCGGCCACCACGCGCGAGGCGTCCACGGTGTAGGCGAGGGGGTTGCCGTTCCGGTCGAGCACCTGGCCCCGGAGCGCGGCGATCGTGTAGTCGCGCAGCCGGTCCTGCTCGGCCTCGCTGGCGTAGGCGCTGCCGTCGATGCCCTGGACCACCACGAGCCGGCCCACGACGAGCACCAGCAGGGCGATGAGCACCACCAGCCCCCACCGGTTGCGCCGGCCGCGCTGGTCGACCGACAGGCCGGCTCCCCGCGTCCGCCGGGTGCCCGGCGGACGGCGGGAGACGAACGGACCCGTGTCGCCGGAGGCAGCCGACCGGACGGCGCGGGATCCGCCTGCGGGCCCGCGGAGGCTGTTCGGCACGGCTCAGTTCCCGCCCGGAGCGCCCGCCGCCGGCGCGGGGGCCGGCGCCGGCTCGGGGGTGCCCCGCATCGCCGTCGCCTCGGGACCGATCACCAGGTAGCCGGGAACGCCCGCGGGCACGAGACCGGCGGCTGCCGCCGCGGCGGCGACCACGGCCGGCGTCTCGCCGGACACGACCTCCTGCTCCAGCCGCTGCACCTCCTGGGCGCGGGCGGCGTTGGCCTCCCGGGCCTTGCTGGCCTGCAGCGAGTCCACGGCGATCGCGGTGTTGAGCACGAGCAGGCCGACGGTGGTCAGGCTCAGCATGGCCACGAGGACCAGCACGAAGGTCGCCTTGCGGGACAGCAGCGCGCCCCGTGCGCGGCGACGCGGGCGGGCGCCGACGGTCGGCACCAGCCGGAGCTCCGGCCGGGCAGCGCCGGCGCGGGATGCGCGCGCACCGGTGACCCGGGCAGCGGCGCCGCGAGACGCGGCGGTGCGCGTCGCGGAGGTCCGCGTGGCAGCGGTCCGGGCGGTCGCCGTTCCGCGCGGCGCCGTCGCGCGGGGGACGGCGGTGCCGACGGCGGCGGTGCGGCTCACGCCGCCCGCCGGATGCGCTCGGCGGCGCGGACGCGGGCGGAAGCCGCACGGGGGTTGGCGGCGACCTCGGCCTCGCCGGGTGCCTCTCCCCCGCGGGTGAGCAGCCGCAGGACCGGTCCGTACTCGGGCAGCGGCACGGGCAGGCCCGGCGGTGTCCGGTCGGCCGCCTCGGCGGCGAAGGTCTGCTTCACGATCCGGTCCTCCAAGGAGTGGAAGGTGATGACCGCGACCCGGCCGCCCACGGCCAGGGCGTCGATCGCGGCGGGGAGGGCGCGCTCCAGCGCGCCGAGTTCGTCGTTGACCTCGATGCGCAGCGCCTGGAAGGTCCGCTTGGCGGGATGTCCCCCGGTGCGGCGGGTGGCCGCGGGGATGGACTCGCGGACCAGCTCGGCCAGCCGTGCGGTGCCGGTGAAGGGCTCGCGCGCCCGCTCGCGGTCGATGGCCGCCGCGATGCGGGAGGCGAAGCGCTCCTCGCCGTAGACGCGCAGCACGCGGGCCAGGTCCTTCGGCGGATAGGTGTTGACCACCTCGGCAGCGGTGCGGCCGACGGTGGGGTCCATGCGCATGTCCAGCGGCGCGTCGGTCGAGTAGCTGAAGCCGCGGTCGGGGCGGTCGAGCTGGAGGGAGGAGACGCCGAGGTCGAACAGCACGCCCTGCACCTCGCGGATGCCGAGGCGGTCGAGCACGTCGGGCAGCTCGTCGAAGACGGCGGGCACGAGCGTCGCGCGGTCGGCGTGACCGGCGGCGTCGATGCGGCGGGCCGCCTCGGCACGCGCCTCGGGGTCGCGGTCGAGCCCGATCACGCGCAGGCCGGGGTGGGCGTCGAGCATCGCGAGGGTGTGGCCGGCCAGACCGAGGGTCGCATCGACGAGGACGGCCCCGTCGGCGGAGCAGGAGGGGGCGAGGAGCTCCGTCACGCGGTCCAGGAGGACCGACACGTGCACCGGTGGCCGCGGCTCCGAGGCCGCAGGCGTTCCGGTGGTGCTCATCTCTGCTGCCTCTCGAGGGATCCGGGCGGTACCCGCGATGGTGCCGGGCGGCGGAGTGCCTCGCGGGGAGGCACTCCGCCGCCCGGCACCATCCCGGGTCTGTCTATTACACACATCACCGAGCCCACGATACCGTACTAGATACAGTATGCCTTATTCTGACTAAAAA
>NZ_POQU01000054.1 GCF_002938425.1 Blastococcus atacamensis
GGGTTCTTCTCCGCGGCCTTCGGCGCACAGCCCGCTCCCGCCGCCGCGCCCTCGACCGGTGCGAGCCCCGCCCTGGCCGCGGCCCCGGCCCCGGTCCCGGCGGACAGCTCCCGCGAGGCCGCGGTCCTCGCCCTGGTCAACCAGCAGCGCGCCGCCGCCGGCTGCGGCCCGCTCGCGGCCGACGCCGGGCTGGCGGCGGTCGCCGCGGCGCACGGCGCGGACATGCGCGACCACACCTTCTTCGACCACGTGAACCTCTCCGGGCAGGACCCCTTCGACCGCGCCCGCGCGGCCGGCCTGGCCGCCCGGGCGGAGAACATCGCCATGGGTCAGCGGGACGCCGGGGCGGTGATGGACGCCTGGATGAACAGCGCCGGGCACCGGGCGAACATCCTCGACTGCGATCTCACGAGGCTCGGGGTCGGCATCGCCGACGGCGCCGGCGGCCCCTGGTGGACCCAGCTGTTCGGCTGACCTCCCCGCGGACGCACGTCGGCCCCCTCGCCCGGAGGTGAGGGGGCCGCTGCGCCGGCCCCGTCCCGAGGCTCGCGCCGCGCGGAGCGTGGCGTGAGCAGGACGGGGTCCTTCTTTCAGGCCATGGCCTTCTGCAGGTTGGTGTCGATGGCCGCCAGGAAGTCCTGGGTGTTCAGCCACGGCTGGTCCTTGGAGATCAGCAGCGCCAGGTCCTTGGTCATCGAGCCGCCCTCGACGGTCTCGATGCAGACCCGCTCGAGGGTCTCGGCGAACCGGGTGACCTCGGGGGTGTTGTCCAGCTTGCCGCGGTGGGCCAGGCCCCGCGTCCAGGCGAAGATCGACGCGATCGGGTTGGTCGACGTCTCCTTGCCCTGCTGGTGCTGGCGGTAGTGGCGGGTCACGGTGCCGTGAGCGGCCTCGGCCTCGACCGTGCGGCCGTCCGGGGTCGCCAGCACCGAGGTCATCAGGCCCAGCGAGCCGAAGCCCTGCGCCACGGTGTCGGACTGCACGTCACCGTCGTAGTTCTTGCAGGCCCAGACGTACCCGCCCTCCCACTTGAGCGAGGCGGCGACCATGTCGTCGATCAGGCGGTGCTCGTAGGTGATGCCGGCCTCGGAGAACTTGTCGGCGAACTCCGCCTGGAAGGTCTCCTCGAAGATGTCCTTGAACCGGCCGTCGTAGGCCTTGAGGATCGTGTTCTTCGTGGACAGGTACACCGGGTACTTGCGCGCGAGACCGTAGTTCAGCGAGGCCCGCGCGAAGTCGCGGATGGAGTCGTCGAGGTTGTACATCGACAGCGAGACACCGGCGCCGGGCGCCTGGAAGACCTCGTGCTCGATGGGCTGCGAACCGTCGTCCGGGGTGAAGGTGACGGTGAGCTTGCCCGCCGACGGGAACTTGAAGTCGGTGGCGCGGTACTGGTCGCCGTAGGCGTGACGGCCGACGATGATCGGCTTGGTCCAGCCGGGCACCAGGCGCGGCACGTTCTGCATGATGATCGGCTCGCGGAAGATGACGCCGCCGAGGATGTTGCGGATCGTCCCGTTCGGGGACCGCCACATCTTCTTCAGCCCGAACTCCTCGACCCGCGCCTCGTCGGGCGTGATGGTCGCGCACTTGACGCCGACGCCGTGCTTCTTGATGGCGTTGGCGGAGTCGATCGTCACCTGGTCGTCGGTGGCGTCGCGGTGCTCGATGCCGAGGTCGTAGTACTCGAGGTTCACGTCGAGGTACGGGAGGATCAGCTGGTCCTTGATGAACTGCCAGATGATCCGGGTCATCTCGTCGCCGTCGAGCTCGACGACGGTGCCCTCGACCTTGATCTTGCTCACGTGGTTGGTTTCCCTCTCTGCAGCTCTGACCGGTCAGGTCAGAGATTGGCTACGTCGGCCTGCTTCGCGCGCACCGCTTCGGCCGCCTCGCGCAGGCCCGCCAGTTCGTCGTCGGACAGGTCGCTCTCGACGACGCGCGTCACGCCGCCTCGGCCGATCTCGGCCTCCACCCCCAGGTACACCCCGGAGATGCCGTACTCGCCGTCCACCCAGGTGCACACCGGCATCACGGCGCCGGAGTCCTCCATGACCGCACGGGCCATGCGGGCGGCAGCGGCGGACGGAGCGTAGTAGGCCGACCCGGTCTTGAGCAGCGCGACCACCTCGGCACCACCGTTCCGGGTGCGGTGGACGAGGTGCTCGATGCGGTCGGCGGGCAGCACGTCGGCCAGCGGCTTGCCGTCGACGGTGCAGCGCGAGGGCACCGGCACCATCGTCTCGCCGTGCGAACCCAGGGTCAGCGTCCGCACCGAGTCCACGGGGACGCCGAGCTCCTCGGCCACGAAGTTGGAGAAGCGCGCGGTGTCGAGCATCCCGGCCTGACCCATGACCCGCTGGTGCGGGAAACCGGTGGCGATCTGCGCCAGCGCCGTCATCTCGTCGAGCGGGTTGGACACCACGATGACGACGGCGTCGGGCGAGGTCTTCGCGATGTTCTCCGCGACCTGCCGGACGATCTTGGCGTTGGTCTCGATGAGGTCCATGCGGCTCATGCCGGGCTTGCGGGGCAGACCGGCGGTCACGACGACGACGTCGGAGTCCTCGGTGCCCTCGTACGAGCCGCCGCCGACACCGACGACCCTGGTCTCGAAGCCCTCGATGGGCCGGGACTGGTTCATGTCGAGGGCCAGGCCCTCGGGCTTGCCCTCCACGATGTCGGTGAGGACCACTGTCTCGAAGATGTCGTACTCCGCGAGGCGGAGTGCGGTGGTGGAGCCGTAGAAGCCGGCACCGACCACGGTGACCTTGCCGTTCCTGGGCTGCGCTGCCATGGCCGCCAACCTAGCCCTCACCGACTCCCCGCGCTGCCGGGGGTCACGCGCCGGGGATGGCCAGTGCGACGACGGTCAGCACCAGCCCGGCCACCGCGAGCAGGACGACGTCCACCCCCCGGCTGCGGACGGCGAGGAAGCCGACCCGCCGCACGGGCAGCAGCAGCCGGAGCAGCGCGGCGCCCACGAGTGACAGCCCGACGACCACCAGACCCAGCCGCCAGTGCTCGAAGGTGACCAGCAGCAGCCCGATCGCCACCGCCACCAGCACCGCCAGCAGCGGTGCCTGGCGGACCAGCCCGGCGAGGAACGGGCGGCGGACGTAGAGCGGCGGGCGCGTCACGATCAGGCCGACCGGCCGTCCCCGGCGGCGGCCTTCTCGGCTGCGAGGACCACGTTCTGCAGCAGCATCGCCCGCGTCATGGGGCCCACTCCCCCGGGGTTCGGCGCCACGTGCGCGGCGACGTCGACGACGCCGGGGGCGACGTCCCCGGCGATCTTCCCGTCGACCCGGCTCACCCCGACGTCGAGGACGGCGGCGCCGGGCTTCACCAGGTCGGCGGTGATCAGCCCGGGCACGCCGGCCGCGGCGACGACGACGTCGGCGGTGCGGACGTGCGCGGCCAGGTCCCGGGTCCCGGTGTGGCAGAGGGTGACCGTCGCGTTCTCCGAGCGCCGGGTGAGCAGCAGGCCCAGCGGCCGGCCGACGGTGATGCCACGGCCGACGACCACGACCTCGGCCCCGGCCAGCGGGACGTCGTAGCGGCGGAGCAGCTCCACGATGCCGAGCGGGGTGCACGGGAGCGGCCCGGGCACGCCCAGCACCAGCCGGCCGAGGTTGACCGGGTGCAGCCCATCGGCGTCCTTCGCGGGGTCCATGGCCTCCAGGACGACCGACTCGTCGATGTGCCGCGGCAGCGGGAGCTGGACGATGTAGCCGGTGCACGCCTCGTCCGCGTTGAGCTCGGCGACGACGCCGAGCACGTCCTGCTCGGTCGCATCCGCCGGGAGCTCGCGCTGGATGCTGGCGATGCCGACCTGGGCGCAGTCGGAGTGCTTGGCGTTCACGTACCAGCGGCTGCCCGGGTCGTCGCCGACCAGCAGCGTGCCCAGGCCCGGCCGGTGCCCCGCGGCGGTCAGGGCGGCCACCCGCTCGATGAGCTCGGTGCGGATCGCTGCCGCGGTTGCCTTGCCGTCGAGAGTCGTCGCGGGCACGGGGACAGTCTGCCCGAGGCGCCCCGCGGACGGCGGCACGGTCCTAGGCTCCGGGAAGGAGGTGCGCCGCGATGAGCGAACGCGATAGGGAACCCGCCACGACCGAGATGTCCTACGCGTCACCGATCGGAGGCGCCCCGCCCACCGGCGGTGCGACGGCGCCGTCCTGGTCCACCGAGCCCGTGGTGTTCCGGCGCCCGGACCCCGTCGCCGGGCTCCTGCTGCTGCTGGCCGGCGTCGCGGCGGGCGCGAGTCTGCTGCTGCGCTGGCTGGCCGACGACGACGCAACCGGCCTGGACCTGGTGCGGCGCGGCTTCTCGGGCCTGACCGACGTGGCCGACACGGGCCTGTGGCAGCCGCTGGCGATCGTGCTCGGCGGTGTCGCGCTGTTCGTGCTCGGCATGCTGATGTTCCTGCCCGCGAGGGCGCACCGGCTGTGGGGCCTGCTCGCGCTGCTGGTCAGCGCCCTGGTCGTCTGGGCCGTGCTCGTGCCGCTGATCGCGGCCGATGTCGACCTCGGTTTCTTCGACACCGGGTTCTGGTGCGCGATCGCCGTCGCCGTCCTCGGTCTGCTCGGCGCAGGGAAGGCGCTGCTCACCCGCCCCCGGACCGACTGAGGGTTCAGTCTCCGACGAGAGCGCCGTGCGCGCGGGTGACGTGCACCGCCTGCGCCAGGTCCAGCCGCACGCCGGTGAGGTCGAACGCCCGCCAGTTGATCTCGTCGGTCGACGCCCCGCGCAGGTCCGAACCGCGCAGCTTGGTGCCCTGCAGCCGCGCGCGGTCCAGGGCGGCGCCGGTGAGGTCGCACTCGCGCAGGTCGGCGTCGGTCAGGTCGGCGTCCCTGAACCGCTGCCGCGAGAGGTCCAGCCCTGACAGGTCGACCCCGCGCAGCGAGGTGAAGCTCCAGTCGCACTCCGTCGCGGCCATGGGGCGCAGGTGCGCCCCAGGGAAGTGCGACCCGGTCAGCTTGCAGCCGTCCCAGGTGACGTCGATGAGCCGGGCACGGTCGAACCGGCACGACAGGAACGCCGAGCCCAGGTGCCGGGCGCCGGCCATGCGCACACCGGTGAGCACGCAGTTCTCGAAAACGCAGCGCCGGGTGACCAGCTCCTCGAGGCCGGCGTCGTCGAACCGGCACCGGACGAACGTGACGCCGTCGAGCTCGGCCCCCCACCAGTCCACGCGGGCGAAGTCCTCCCCCTCGACCTCGGTGCCCGCCTCGGGCGGACCGACGTGCGGGCGCGGTCCCGTGTAGGGGCCCGACGTGAGCTTGCGAACGTGGGGGGACACGGGCGGAAGGACCCCGTCCCCCTCACCCTTCGCAGGCTCAGGGCGAGCCTCTGGACGGGGCCTCAATGGGCGAAGTGGCGGGTGCCGGTGAGGTAGAGCGACGCGCCCGCGGCGGCCGCGGCGGCGACGACCTCGTCGTCCCGCACCGATCCGCCGGGCTGGACGACGGCGCGCACACCGGCGTCGAGCAGCACCTGCAGGCCGTCGGCGAACGGGAAGAAGGCGTCGGAGGCGGCGACCGAGCCGGCGGCCCGCTCCCCGGCCCGGGCGACGGCCAGCCGCGCGGAGTCGACCCGGTTGACCTGGCCCATGCCCACGCCGACCGTGGCCCGGTCGTGGGCGAGCAGGATCGCGTTGCTCTTGACCGCGCGCACCGCCCGCCAGGCGAACACCAGGTCGTCCAGGCCCGCCGCGTCCAGCGGCTCACCGGTGGCGAGCGTCCAGGTGGTGGGGTCGTCGCCCTCGGCGTCGATGCGGTCGACGGACTGCATGAGCAGACCGCCGCCGATGGGCCGGATCTCGGCGCCACCGGTGGGTGCGTGCGGCAGCCGGAGCAGCCGCACGTTCTTCTTCGCGGTCAGCACCCGCAGTGCGTCGTCGGTGAACGACGGCGCGACGACGACCTCGGTGAACACCTCCGACACCTGCTCGGCCATGGTGAGGTCGACCTCGCGGTTGGCCGCGATCACCCCGCCGAACGCCGACAGCGGGTCGCAGGCGTGCGCCTTGCGGTGGGCGGCCGCGATGTCCGCGCCCACGGCGATCCCGCAGGGGTTGGCGTGCTTGATGATCGCGACGCAGGCCTCGTCGTGGTCGTGCGCGGCCCGCCAGGCGGCGTCGGTGTCGATGTAGTTGTTGTAGGACATGGCCTTGCCGTGCAGCTGCTCGGCGTGGGCCAGACCCGGCTTCGCCCCGCCCCGGTAGAGCGCGGCCTGCTGGTGCGGGTTCTCCCCGTAGCGCAGCACGTCGGCGCGCTCCCAGGTGGCGCCGACCCACTCCGGGAAGTCGGTCTGCTCGTCGGGGGCGAGCACGCTGCCCATCCAGGAGGCGACGGCGATGTCGTAGCTCGCCGTGTGCCGGAAGGCGGCGGCCGCCAGCTTCTGCCGCCCGGCGAGGGTGAACCCGCCGGCGGACACCGCGGCCAGGACGTCGTCGTAGTGGGCCGGGTCCACGACGACGGCGACCGAGGGGTGGTTCTTGGCCGCGGCCCGCACCATCGCGGGGCCGCCGATGTCGATCTGCTCGACGCACTCGTCCGGCGAGGCGCCCGACGCGACGGTCTCGGTGAACGGGTAGAGGTTGACCACGACGAGGTCGAAGGCGGCGATGCCGAGCTCGTCGAGCTGCGCCACGTGCTCGGGCTTGCGGCGGTCGGCCAGGATCCCGGCGTGGACGGCCGGGTGCAGCGTCTTCACCCGGCCGTCGAGGCACTCGGGGAAGCCGGTGACCTGCTCCACCGGCGTCACGGGCACGCCGGCGTCGGCGATGCGGCGGGCTGTCGCCCCGGTGCTGACCAGCTCGACGCCGGCGGCGGCCAGACCGCGCGCCAGTTCCTCGATCCCGGTCTTGTCGTAGACGCCCAGCAGGGCACGGCGGATGGGGGTGCGGTCGCTCATGTCGGGTTCTTCCTCATCCGTTCCGGGTGACGAACGCCGCCACCGTCTCCACCAGGAGCTCGCGCTCCACGTGCTTGATCCGTTCGTGCAGCGAGGCCTCGTCGTCGCCGGGCAGGACCGGCACCTCGCGCTGCGCCAGCACCGGCCCGGTGTCGACGCCCGCGTCGACGAGGTGCACCGTCGAGCCGGTCACGCCCGCGCCGGCCTGCAGAGCATCCCGCACGGCGTGCGCGCCGGGGAACAGCGGCAGCAGCGCCGGGTGGGTGTTGATCAGGCGGCCCTCGAAACGGGCGAGCACCGCCGGCCCGACGATCTTCATGAAGCCGGCCGAGACCACCAGGTCCGGCTCGAAGGCGGCGATCCGCTCGGCCAGCGCCCGGTCCCAGGCCGCCCGGTCGGAGCGCTCCCCGAGCGTGCACACGAACGTGGGCAGGCCCCGGCGGCGGGCGTGCTCGAGCCCCGGGGCGTCGCGGTCGGCGCCCACGGCGACGACCGTGGCCGGGTAGCGGGGGTCGTCGGTGGCGTCGAGCAGCGCGGCGCACAGCGATCCGGTGCCCGAGATCAGGACGACGACGCGTGCCCGCTGGGCAGGCTCGTCGGCGGGCACGGTGCCGACCCTATAAGGCCCGCCAGCGGGCGACAGCCGCGGCCACGGCGGCGGCGATCGCGCTCTGCGCGGCCACGGCGATGCCGGTGGCCACCGGCGGGGCGCCGACCACGGCCAGCGCGCCGTTGCCGAGCGCGCCGCCCCCGACCCACACCAGCAGCCCCACGACGACGCCGAGCAGCGCGCCGGTCAGGACCCCGGCGAGGCCGGCACTGACCGAGCCGCCGTCGGTGTCGCCGAACCAGCGGCCGACCGTCATGCCCGCCACGAGGCCCGCGAGGACCGGGATCAGCTGGGAGACGAACGCGACGAGCGGTACCGCCTGGGTGTCGGGGAGCGCGGCGAGCATGGGCAGGGCCGGCACCGAGCCGAGCGTCACCCCGTGCACCGACACCAGGGTGCCGGTGCCGATGGAGAAGCCGGGACCGGCGGCGAGGCCGAGGACGGCGAGCGAGGCGTTGGGCAGCAGCAGGGCGCTCAGGCCGACCAGGCCGACCGCGCCGGCCGCCGCTCCCCCGAGGGAACCCGCCACGGCCGCGTACCCGGACGTGTCGCTGGCCAGCGCGATCGCCACCACGCACGAGGCCAGGGCAAGCGCGGTGAACAGCCCGGCCAGCACTCCGCGCAGGACGGGCCGCAGCACGACGGGAAGGCGGTCGAGGCTCTCGTCGAGGAGACCGGATTCCCGTCCCGCGCCCCAGCCGACGGCCAGCACGGCGAGGACCAGCGGCCCGAGAGCCGTGCGCAGCCAGCCGACGCCCACGCCGTCCCCACCGGCGAGCAGCGCGACCAGCAGGGTCAGGCCCACGTGCAGCCCGACCACTCCCGCGGCTGCCCGGACGACCCGCCCGGTGTCGGCCTCGTCGTCGTCCCGTGCACGGACGGCGACCCGACCGGCCCAGGACAGGGCCCGGGCCAGCAGCAGGGTGAGCAGCAGGGGCGCGAGCACCAGCGGGCCCGAGGGAAGGGTCAGCTCCGAGCCCTGGGCCAGCAGCCACAGCCGGGAGGCGAGGACCACCGCGGCTCCGGTGGACATCCCTCCGGCCGGATCCAGGGTCTGGACGACGACGAGCGCGAGCCCCAGCCCGATCAGCCCGACGACGGTGACGGCCGACGCGGCGGCGACGGCGAGGAGGGCCGACGGGGCCGGCCGCGCGACCTCGCCGTCGTCCCGCCGGAAGGGCAGGCGTGCGAGCAGTGCGACCACGACCCCACTCTCCCAAGCCGCCCGGGGGGATGTCCGGCGCACGCGCCGGGCACCCCGTCCCGAACCGGCCCGGATCAGGTGTCCGTGCGGGGGTGCTCACCCTCCGTGCCGGGATTAGGTCCTGAGGGACGGGGAGCCCCCTCCTCCGATGGCGGCGGCGTGCCCGGGCTCGGCGGCGCCGACAGCCACGGCGCGGTCCCCTGCAGGCCGGCCGGGGGCTGCGGCGCCGGGTACGGATAGGGCTGCTGCCCGTACGGCCCGCCCTGCCCGTACGGCCCGCCCTGACCGCTCGGTCGAGCGGGCCGCTCCCGCATGTCGCGGCGGAGGGCGAGGGCGGCGAGCACGGTGATGGCCACGGCCGCGAGGAGACCGAGCAGCGCCCAGAACGAGAAGGTGTAACGAAGGGTGTCCATCCAGGCGAAGAGGGTGAGGACGAGCCCGAGCGAGGCCAGTCCCACGGTCAACCCCGCGCGCGGGAAGGTCACCGTCGCCTTGACGACGCCCGGCAGCACCGCCCACACGGCGGCCAGCAGGAACAGCACGAACGCCGAGACGACCCTGCCGTCCTCGAGGCCGCTGAAGGTGACGCCGAAGCTGTCGTCACCGAAGCGCCACCAGGGCAGGAAGCCGAGCAGCAGGAAGAGCCCCGTCGCCCCGGCGAGGGCCCAGTCGAGGGGGCGCACCCGGGAGAGGTCGACCGAGAACTCCGCTCCCCCGCCCGGTCGGCGGAGATAAGGGTTCGGCGCACCGTAGGGGGGCTGCTGGTACTGCGGCCCGGGCGGGCCGTAGTAGGGCTGCCCGTACTGGGGCTGCCCGTAGTGGGGCTGGTGCCCGTACTGGGGCGGCTGCCCGTACTGGGGAGGGTGCCCGTAGGGCTGTCCGTAAGAGGGCGGCTGCCCGTAGGAGGGTGCCTGCCCGTACTGCGGCTGGCCGTACTGCGGCTGCGCCTGGCCAGGTTGCCCGTACGGCGGCTGCCCGTAGTACGGCTGCCCCGCCTGCGGTGCGCCGTAGTAGGGCTGGCCGGGGTGCTGCTGCCCGTACTGCGACGGGTCCTGCTGCTGCCCGTGGTGCTGCTGGTCGTGAGGCTGCCCGGCACCACCGGCTGCCGAGGACCCGTGCGCCTCAGGCCGCTGCGGGGACTGCCCCCCGGGCGGAGGCTGCCCGCCCTCGGGCGGGTGCGGGGGCTGGCTGGCGGTCACAGGCTCTCCTCCGAAACGGTCCGGGTCCCGATGATCGTGACGGCGGCCGCTGCACTGCCGCAACGGCAGCGCAGCGGCGCGTCGACGACCCGGGTCCGGAACAGCGCTGCCCGGCACCCGTGACGGGGTGCCGGGCAGCAGGTGACGTGCTGGAAAGGCCACCCTCCAGGGTCCCGCACCGGTCATGCGAGGCGTGGGGGGAAGGAGGAAGGACCGCCTGCCCCCCACCGCTCGCACGCTCGCGTCGGGGCCCTGCCGCGGGCCTAGGCGCCGACGATCTCCCGCATGAGCTTCGCCGTCTCCGAGGGGGTCTTGCCCACCCGGACGCCGGCGGCCTCGAGGGCCTCCTGCTTGGCCTGGGCGGTGCCGGCGGAGCCCGACACGATCGCGCCGGCGTGGCCCATCGTCTTGCCCTCGGGGGCGGTGAAGCCCGCGACGTAGCCGACGACCGGCTTGGTCACGTTGGCCTTGATGAAGTCGGCGGCACGCTCCTCGGCGTCGCCGCCGATCTCACCGATCATCACGATGGCCTCCGTCTCCGGGTCGTCCTGGAAGGCCTGGAGGGCGTCGATGTGCGTGGTACCGATGACCGGGTCGCCGCCGATGCCGATCGCGGTGGAGAAACCGATGTCCCGGAGCTCGTACATCATCTGGTACGTCAGCGTGCCCGACTTCGACACCAGGCCGATCTTGCCCTGCTTGGTGATGTTGGCCGGGATGATGCCGGCGTTGCTGCGCCCGGGGCTGATCAGGCCGGGGCAGTTCGGGCCGATGATGCGGGTCGAGCCGCCCTGGGCGTGGGCCCAGAAGTAGGTCGAGTCGTGCACCGGGATGCCCTCGGTGATGACCACGGCCAGCCCGATCTGGGCGTCCACGGCCTCGAGGACGGCGGCCTTGGCGAACGGCGGCGGCACGAAGATGACGCTGACGTCGGCGCCGGTCTCCTTCATGGCGTCGGCGACCGAGCCGAACACCGGGACGCTGGTGCCGTCGAAGTCGACGCTGGTGCCGGCCTTGCGGGGGTTCACGCCACCGACGATGGCCGTGCCGGAGGCGAGCATGCGCGACGTGTGCTTGCTGCCCTCCGAGCCGGTCATGCCCTGGACGATGACCTTGCTGTTCTCGTTGAGGAAGATCGACATCTCTACAGGTCCTGTTCGCTAGGGCTTCAGGCGGCGGCGAGCTCGGCGGCCCGGCGCGCGGCGCCGTCCATCGTGTCGACCACGGTCACGAGCGGGTGGTTGGCCTCGGCGAGGATGCGCCGACCCTCGTCCACGTTGTTGCCGTCGAGGCGGACCACCAGCGGCTTGGTGGCCTGGTCCCCCAGCTGCTGCAGGGCCGCAACGATGCCGTTGGCGACGGCGTCGCAGGCGGTGATCCCACCGAAGACGTTGACGAAGACGCTCTTCACGGCCGGGTCGGAGAGGATGATCCCCAGGCCGTTGGCCATGACCTCGGCGGAGGCGCCACCGCCGATGTCGAGGAAGTTGGCCGGCTTGACGCCACCGAACTCCTCACCGGCGTACGCGACGACGTCGAGGGTGCTCATGACCAGGCCGGCACCGTTGCCGATGATCCCGACCGAGCCCTCGAGCTTGACGTAGTTGAGGTCCTTCTCCTTGGCCGCGGCCTCGAGCGGGTCGGCGGCGGCGGCGTCCTCGAGCGCGGCGTGCTCGGTGTGCCGGAAGCCTGCGTTCTCGTCGAGGGTCACCTTGGCGTCGAGCGCCAGGACGGTGCCGTCCGGGGCCTTGGCCAGCGGGTTGACCTCGACCAGGGTGGCGTCCTCCTTGGAGAAGACGTCCCACAGCTGGACGGCGATGGCGATGACCTGGTCGCGGACCTCGGGGGCGAACCCGGCGGCGTCGACGATCTCGGCGGCCTTGGCGGAGTCCACGCCGACGCTGGCGTCGACCGGGATGCGGGCGAGTGCCTCGGGCCGCTCGACGGCGAGCTGCTCGATCTCCATGCCGCCCTCGACGCTGGCCATGGCCAGGAAGGTCCGGTTGGAGCGGTCGAGCAGGTAGGAGAAGTAGTACTCCTCGGCGATGTCGCTGGCCTGGGCCACCATCACGCGGTGCGTGATGTGCCCCTTGATGTCCAGCCCCAGGATGTCCTGGGCGCGCGCCTTGGCGTCCTCGGGGTTGTCGGCGAGCTTGACGCCACCGGCCTTGCCGCGGCCGCCGACCTTCACCTGCGCCTTGACGACGACGGTCTGCCCGATCTCGCGGGCGATCGCCTCCGCCTGCTCAGGGGTCTCGGCGACGCCGCCGGGGAGCACGGGGACGCCGTGCGAGGCCAACAGGTCACGGGCCTGGTACTCGAAGAGATCCACGAACAGGCACCGTAGACCGCCCGTAACCACAGCGCTGCCCCGGGCGTTGTAGAGATGGGTCCTGGGTGGGGTGCATCACAGCCCTCCTCGCCCGTTGGCAGCAGAAACGGTGCCGGCCCGCTGCGTGTCCCCGATCCGAGGAGCTCCCGTGCGCCGAGCCGCGACCGTCCTGTTGTCCTCCGCGCTGGCCGCCGGAGGTCTGGTGACGCTGGCGCCGATGGCAACCGCGACGCAGCCCACCGTTCGCGATCTGACGATCACGGTGACCGGCCTGGGGCCCGAGAAGCGGACGTGCCAGATCGACGCCGATCTCTACCTGCCGGCCGGTGCCAGCAAGCACAGGCCGGTCCCCGCGCTGCTCACCACCAACGGCTTCGGCGGCACCAAGGACGACCAGGCCGACTTCGCGCTCGGCTTCGGCGACCACGGATACGCCGCGCTGGCCTACACCGGCCTCGGGTTCGTCGACGACGACCTCTGCCCGATCACCCTCGACGACGTCGAGCACGACGGTGCGGCGGCGAGCCAGCTGCTGCGCTTCCTCGGCGGTGATCCCTCGATCTCGGCCGTGGACGACGCGACCGGTCTGCCGGTGCACGTCGACCAGGTGGTCCGGGAGGACGCGCGCACGGGCGTCCGGTACGACCCGCAGGTGGGCATGATCGGCGGCTCCTACGGCGGCCAGATCCAGTTCGCGACGGCGGGCTTCGAGAAGGCGGCACGCACCAACCGGCTGGACGCGATCATCCCGCAGATCACCTGGAACGACCTCTCCTACTCGCTGGCTCCGGAGAACAGCAGCCTGCCCAGGGGCACCGCACGCAGCGGCTCGGTGAGCGCGGCGGGCACCGGCGTCTTCAAGTACCAGTGGGCGGCGCTGTTCACCACGCTCGGCGTCGTGAACGGCGCCCAGGACCTCCGCGCGCTCGCCGACCCGGCGACGTCCCAGGCCTTCTTCACGCAGGCCTCGCAGGCCGAGAACTGCGGGAACTTCGAGCCCGAGGTGTGCACCGCGCTCGCCGAGGTCGCCACGGTGGGCTACCCGAGCAGCGACTCCATCGCGTACCTGCGGTCGAACTCCGTGGCCAGCTACATCAGGGACGTGCGCGTGCCCACGCTGCTGGGCCAGGGGCAGGCCGACACGCTGTTCAACCTGCAGGAGTCGGTGGCCACGTACACCGCCCTCAAGCGGCAGGGGACGCCGGTCTCCCTGGTGTGGCAGTCCTGGGGCCACAGCGACTCCTCCCCGCAGCCGGGTGAGCTGGACGAGCGGCACCCGGCGCGCTCGCTGCAGGGCAAGGCGGCGCTGGCCTGGTTCGACCACTACGTGCGCGACCGCGGCCCCCGGCCGCCCCAGGGGTTCAGCTACTACCGCGACTGGGTCCACGAGGCGACCGGCAACATCGCCAAGGCCTACGCCGTCGCCCCCTCCTACCCCGTGGGCGCGGAGCAGACCTTCCACCTGTCCGGCCCCGCCAAGCCGGGGACCGACGGGGCCCTGGTGACCGACCGCGCACGCGTGGTCCCCGGCACGAGCACCTTCAGCGCCCTGGCACCCATCGGGCCGAACTACACCGAGACGTCGGCCCTCGACCAGACGCAGCCGGTCACCGATCCGTCCGGGACGGCGATCCGCTTCGCCACGGCGCCTCTGAGCGCGCCGCTGGACGTCGTCGGCTCACCCCGGCTGACCGTGCAGCTCACCTCCTCCGCCCTGGCCACGCAGGCAGCCGGCCCGGCCGGGCAGCTGGTCGCGTACGCGAAGGTGTACGACATCGCCCCGGACGGGACGACGATCGAGCTGCCCAACCGGCTCATCTCGCCGGTGCGGGTCACCGACGTCACCCGGCCCGTGACCATCGAGCTGCCGGGGATCGTGCACCGCTTCGGCAAGGACCACCGGCTCGCGGTCGTCCTGGCCGGCGGCGACCTCGCTTACCGGGGATCGACGCTGCCCCAGGAGACGATCCTGACCACGGGTCGCCACACGGTGCAGCAGCTGACCGTCCCCGTGGTGCGCTGAGGGAACGGCCGCCCTCCAGGGGCCCGCACCGAGCCTGCGAGGCGGAGGGCGACGGGTGGTCCTTCTTCAGGCGCCGGCGGGCGCTCCCACGTGGGTGCGCACCCAGTCGACGATGTCGGTGGTCGTGGCCCCCGGGGTGAACACACCGGCGACGCCGAGGCGCTGGAGCTCCGGCACGTCCTCCTCCGGGATGATCCCGCCGCCGAAGACGACGACGTCGTCGATCCCCCGCTCGCGCATGAGCTCGGCCAGCCGCGCGAAGAGGGTCATGTGCGCGCCGGAGAGCACCGACAGGCCGACGGCGTCGGCGTCCTCCTGCACCACGGTCTCGACGATCTGCTCGGGCGTCTGGTGGAGGCCGGTGTAGACGACCTCCATACCGGCGTCACGCAGGGCGCGCGCGACCACCTTGGCGCCGCGGTCGTGCCCGTCGAGGCCCGGCTTGGCGATGACCACCCGGATGCGTTCGTCCACGGGTCGGAGCTTATGGCCGCCGGCGCCGCGGGCGGTACCGGTTCCGCCCGAACTGGTCAGGCCGACCGGCGGACCCGCCAGGCTGTGGCGGTGAGGGCCGTGAACGCCAGCCCCAGCACGACGAGCCCGATACCGGGCACGGTCCACTCCAGCTCCTCGGACGAGGCGGCGTCCTGGAGGCCGGAGAGACCGGCCGCGAGCACCGCGACGGCGATTGCGAGCAGCCCGCCGACCACGGCCAGGCGCGGCCGCAGCGAGGGAGCGACGACCGCGCAGAGGAGCAGCGCCCCGGCGAGCAGCAGGCCGCCCAGCAGGGCCAGGCCGGGTCGCTCGAGCAGCGCCTGCGGACCTTCCTGCGTCACGACGGTCTGGATGCCGGTCGCCGGGTCGGTGCGCAGCTCGTCGGGGACGTCGGCGGCCGGGACGGTCAGGCAGATCACCGTGGCCACCCCCAGCAGCACCGCCGTGCCCGCGAGCAGCGACCGGACGGCGTCGAGCGCGCCGCGGTCCTCCATCACGGTGCGGCCCCACGCGACCATGCCGGCGAGTCCGGCGAGGACGGTGAGCACCAGCGCGGCGATCCCCAGGACCCAGCCGGCGCGCACCTCGATGCCGCTGGTCAGGACCACCTCGCCGGCCAGCACCTCCACGCCGGGGCGGGACGTCGAGCTGAGCCCCCGGTAGATCTCGATGAGCAGCTGCCCGACGGCCAGTGCCGCCGCGACCCCCGCGAAGGCCAGCCCGAACTTCGGGACCGCCCGCCGCAGCAGCGTCGTCCCGACGCCGATCTGCACGGCGGGGACGAGCAGGGCCACCAGCGCGCTGCCCAGGCCGTGCACCTGGCGGAGTTCCTGCCCGTCGACGGTCAGGTAGGGGGCGACGGCGCCGGCGAGGCCGGCCAGGCCCGCCAGCACCAGGAGGACGCCGACCCCCCGGACCAACGGCGGGACGGTGCCCACGAGGAGGCGGTCGCCGGTCTCGTCCGGGGCGACCGGCTTCATCCCTCCCGCGTTCCGGCGGTCGGTGACTCGGGCGCGGTCGGTCCCGGTACGGGCGTCGCGGGCGGGCACGGTCTCCCCCTCAGCTGGCTGGTCACGAACGGGCCACGATCGGCCGGGATCCGGCGTCCCCGGTGTGACGCCCGCCACAACCAGGCGTTACGGTCGCGGAAACGGAGCACAGCACCTGCACCGCCACCGGCGGACGGCCCGAGCCCACGCTCCGCCGAGGTGCCGACGGGGAGGAGCGGGCGATGCGGCCATCGGTCGATCCGGCCTCCGGTCCAGAGTCGCACACGCGGCAGCGCTCCGAGGGTGCGCCACGGGGGCTGCGCGGACTCTGCTCCCCGACCACCCTGACCGGCGGGCTGACCGAGCTCGCCTGGGTCGGCGCCCACGTCCTCATGTACCCGCTGGGTACCCGGATGGAGGCTCTGCGGCCGGACCCGCGTCGGCGCACAGGCGAGCAGCCGCCCGCCGTCCGGGCCCTGTTCTCCGCCGACCCGCTGGCCGCCCGCATCCCGGTTCTGCTGGTGCACGGCCTCGTCGACAACCGGTCGGTCTTCGCCGTCATGCGCCGGAACCTGCGCCGTCGCGGGTTCGCGCACGTGTGCTCGTGGAACTACAGCCCCTTCCTGACCGACGTCGCCCAGGCCGCCATTGACCTCGGTCGGCAGATCGACCTCGTCTGCGAGCAGACCGGGCACGACCGGGTGCACGTCGTCGGCCACAGCCTCGGGGGCCTGATCGCGCGCTACCACGTCCAGCGACAGGGCGGTGACCGGCACGTCGACTCGCTGGTCACCCTCGGCACCCCGCACCAGGGGTCGTTGCTGGCCCACGTGCTGCCCACCCCGCTGGTCCGCCAGCTGCGCCCGGGCTCCCCCGTGCTGCGCGAGCTCGAGGAGCCGGCGCCGGGCGTCCGCACGCAGATCACCGCGGTCTACAGCGACCTGGACCAGATGGTGCTCCCGACCCGGTCCGGCCGGTGCGACCACCCTGACCTCGACGCTCGCAACCTCCTGTTCCGCGGCGTGGGGCACATGTCGCTGCCGATCCACCGCGGCGTGCTGGACGAGGTGGCCGCCACCCTGGCCGGCCACCACCGGAGGACGCGTCCCCGCCGGCACATCGCCGCCGTCGCCTGACGACGCGCACCTCCTGCCCCACGAGTCGACTCGTCGACTTCACGACTCGTGCACATCACGACACGCAGCGTTCGGTACTTGGACCGCTCCTGACGCATCGTTACGGTTCGATCACGGCGCCGGTGGATTCCGGCGACACCATCAGGGTGTCCATGCCGTCGTCGCTCCCCCGACGAACGCCACCCGCGCGCTCGCCGGATACGCAGTCCGGAAAGGTTCGCCGTGTCTCTCAGCAGTGCACAGGTGCTGGAGCGACCGGCGACCGACGCCGTCGAGAAGCAGCCCTCATCCGTGGCGAAGGCCCTCGCCGCCCGGCGCGCGTCGCGGACCGAGACTGCGCCCGCGGACGCCGACGCTCCCGCCGCCTCCGGGAAGACCGCCCTGCTGGGACGACTCCTCGGAGGACGCCGCCTTCCCCACCCGCCGGGCCGCCGGGCCCCGATGTGGTTCGCCGCCCTGGTCGCCGGCGCGCTCGTCGCCTACGTTCCGGCGGCGCTGAGCGAGGCCCCCGAGGTGTCGGCCACGGCGTCGGACTACGGCCTGGGTGAGAGCACCGAGGTGAGCTTCGCCGGCGGGCTCGAGGGTGCCGATGCGCGCCGCGGGATCTCCGAGGCCGAGGCCCAGGCCCGCCTCAACGAGCTGGCCGCCTCCCGCGCCGCCCGCCAGCCCAAGACCGCGCTGCCCGTCCGCGGCACCCTGACCACCTGCTTCTGCATGCGTTGGGGCTCGATGCACTACGGCCTGGACCTGGCCGCACCGCTGGGCACGCCGATCGTGGCCGCCACCGACGGCGTCGTCGTCCGGGCCGGCCGCGCGTCGGGCTACGGCAACGCCGTCTACATCCAGGACGCGGACGGCAACGTCCACATCTACGGCCACATGCGCTACTACAGCGTCAGCGAGGGCGATCTCGTCACGGCCGGCGACCAGATCGCGAAGGTCGGCAACGAGGGGCAGTCCACCGGCCCGCACCTGCACTACGAGATCCACCGCGGCGGCATGGACGGCCGGCCCACCGACCCCGCGAAGTACCTCGCCGAGCGCGGCGTCAGCGTCTGAGGCCGGACCGGCTCACACGTCGGCCAGGGGCGCCACGACGCGCTGGGTGACCGTGACCCCGTCGAGCAGTGCCCGGTGGCCGGCGCGCTCGGGATCGGCCAGGTATCCCCGGTAGGCGCCGTCGGAGGGGAACGCCAGGACGTGCACCTCCGTGGTCGCGTCCGGCGACCGGAGCCGGCGCTCCAACCGGCCGCCGTACCGAACGAGCAGCGGCAGCACGTGGTCCTCGTAGCGGGCGAAGGCGGCGACGCCGTCCGCGGGCACGTCGACGACCACGACCACGACCACGACCACGGCCGTGCCGCCGTCCTCCCCGGCCACGTCAGAGCTTGACGAGCGGGGCGTATCGGAGGACCAAGCGCTTGGTGCCGCCCGAGCCGAAGTCCACCGTCGCCTGCGCCTTGTCGCCCACGCCGGTCACCTCCACGACGGTGCCGAGACCGAAGGCGTCGTGGCTCACCCGGTCGCCGACCTCCACCGAGATCACCTGGCGGTTCCCCACGCCGCCGCGCAGGCCACCGGTCGACAACCCGGTGGCCGCCACGCGCGTCTGCGCCGACCGGTAACCCGTCGAGGGGGCCGGCGTCGGGTCGAGCCGCTCCCAGTGGATCGTCTCGGCCGGGATCTCGTCGAGGAACCGGGACGGCGGGTTGTAGGCCGGCTGGCCCCAGCTGGTCCGCACCGTCGCCCGGGAGATGAACAGCCGCTGCCGGGCCCGGGTGATGCCCACGTAGGCCAGCCGGCGCTCCTCCTCCAGCTCCCGTGGGTCGCCGAGCGCGCGCAGGTGCGGGAAGACGCCGTCCTCCATGCCGGAGAGGAAGACGACCGGGAACTCCAGGCCCTTGGCGGTGTGCAGCGTCATCATCGTCACCACGCCGGCGTCGTCCCCGGTCACCGGGATCTGGTCGGCGTCGGCCACCAGGGAGACCTGCTCGAGGAAGTCGGTGACGGTGCCGCCGGGGTTGGCCGCCTCGAACTCCGCGGCCACCGAGATGAGCTCGTTGAGGTTGTCGACGCGGCCCTCGTCCTGCGGGTCGGTGCTGGCCTGCAGCTCGGCGAGGTAGCCGGTGCGGTCCAGGATGCTCTCCAGCAGCGCGGCCGGGCCGGAGCCGGTCTCGACCAGCTGCTCGAACTCCTCCAGCAGCGCGACGAACTCCTGCAGGGCCTTCAGCGAGCGGGTGGCCAGGGTGCCGATCTCGCCGCACCGCCGCAGCGCCGACCCGAATGCGATGCGCTCCCGGTCGGCGAAGGCCTCGATGCAGGACTCGGCCTTGTCCCCGATGCCCCGCTTGGGCACGTTGATGATCCGGCGCAGGCTGACGACGTCGGCCGGGTTGGCCACCAGCTTCAGGTAGGCCAGCGCGTCGCGGACCTCCTTGCGCTCGTAGAACCGGACGCCGCCGACGACCTTGTAGGGCATGCCGACGCGGATGAAGACTTCTTCGAACACGCGTGAGGCGTTGTTCGTCCGGTAGAAGACCGCGATGTCCTTGGGCTGGGCCTTGCCCTCGTCGACCAGGGCGTCGATCTGCTCGGCGACCCAGGCGGCCTCGTCGTGCTCGTTGTCCGCGACGTAGCCCTCGATCAGCTCGCCGTCGCCCGAGTCGGTCCACAGGTTCTTGGGCCGGCGGGCGGTGTTCTTGGAGATCACCGTGTTCGCGGCCTTGAGGATCCGCTGGGTGGACCGGTAGTTCTGCTCCAGCAGGATCGTGGTGGCCTGCGGGTAGTCGCGCTCGAACTCGTCGATGTTGCGGATCGTCGCGCCCCGGAAGGCGTAGATCGACTGGTCGGCGTCGCCGACGACGCACAGCTCGGCCTGCGGCACCGGGCCGTCACCGGGGCCCGTCAGCTCCTTGACCAGCATGTACTGCGCGTGGTTGGTGTCCTGGTACTCGTCGACCAGGACGTGCCGGAACCGGCGGCGGTAGTGCTCGGCGACGTCGGGGAACGCCTGCAGCAGGTTCACCGTCGTCATGATCAGGTCGTCGAAGTCCATCGCGTGCGCCTCGCGCAGGCGACGCTGGTAGAGCGTGTACGCCTCCTTGAGCACCTTCTCCGGCGCCGTCTGGGGGCTGAACGACTCCTCGTCGACGAGCTCGTTCTTGAGGTTGGACACCTGGTTGGACAGGCTGCGACCGGGAAAGCGCTTGGCGTCGAGGTCGAGGTCGCGGGCGACCATCGTCATCAGCCGGATCGAGTCGCCCTGGTCATAGATCGTGAACGACGACTTCATGCCCAGCTTGACCGCCTCGGCCCGCAGGATGCGTACGCACATCGAGTGGAACGTCGACACCCACATCGAGCGGGCGCGCGGGCCGACGAGCGCCGCGACGCGGTCCTTCATCTCCCCGGCGGCCTTGTTGGTGAAGGTGATCGCCAGGATCTCGCCGGGCTGCACGCCGCGGGCGCCCAGCAGGTAGGCGATCCGGTGGGTGAGGACCCGGGTCTTGCCCGACCCCGCGCCGGCCACGATGAGCAGCGGCCCGCCCTCGTGGACGACGGCGTCGCGCTGCGGCCCATTGAGGCCGGCGAGCATCCGGTCCAGCTCCCGCCCGAGCGAGCCGGGGGCGGAACGCTGGAGGGCGGCGGTACCGGGGAGGGACTGCTGGATGCTGCTGCTCATGACGGAGCCACTGTAGGCCTGACGGGTGACAGCGCCCGGCCGCGCACCACCCGCCCCACCGTTCCCGCGGTGGTCCGTCGGACGGGTCCTGTGGCAGACTCCGATCCGTGCTCGCCAGCCTCAGCTTTTACTACGGCCACCGGGATCCGGTGTCCGTCACCGCTGGCTGAGCACACGCCGCAACAGACGCCCCGGGCCCGAGGAGCCCGGGGCGTTTCTCGTTCTCGGGGGCCTCGGGCCGGCCGACCGAAGGACCCCCCATGAACAGCCTCCCCGCCCTCGCACCCGTCGCCGTCACCGGCACCGACGTGGAGCGCATCGGCGAACTGCGCACCGAGATCGACGCGTGCGACGCCGAGATCATCGAGCTGGTGCAGCGCCGCCTGGCCGTCTCCCGGGAGATCGGCGCTCTGCGGAAGGCCAGCGGCGGCACGCGGCTGAACCTCGCCCGGGAGCGGCAGGTCCTCTCCCGCTTCCGCGAGGCGCTCGGCACCGACGGCGCGACGCTGGGCATGCTGCTGCTGCGCCTGGGCCGCGGAACGCTCTAGGCCCAGCAGCCGCGGCGGGTCTAGGGGCCGCTGCGCCAGACCTGCGAGTCCTCGTCGTCCATCGCGGCCACCTCGAACACCCGGCCCGGGCAGACCTCGTTCGCCTCGTCGGCCAGCTCCTTGCCGAGGGCCAGGGCGGAGTCGAGGTCCGCGGCCTCGCACTCGGTCGCGATGCGCAGCACGGCCCGGTCCGGCTCCCGCCAGACCCGCAGCTCGGGGTCGCCGGGGCGCAGCGCGCCGCGCAGGCGGTCGATCGCGTCGTCGTCCAGCGGCGTCGAGGAGCGCAGGGCGACGGAGAGGGTGAACGAGGGCACGCGCCGAGTCTGCGCGACCGCGCCGGCAGCGGCTGCACCGGCCCGTGTCACATCCGCGCCGGCCGCGTCGTCTCCCTGGGTGCACCCGTCCCGAGGAGAGGAACCGACCATGACCCGCATCCCGCTCGACCCCGTGACGGCGATGGGACATCACCCCCGCCTCCTTGTCACCTATCACCGAACGCTTCCTGGCCGCCTGCGCCGGTGGCGACGTCGAGGCGTTGCTCGCGGCGCTGTCCCCCGGTGCCGTGCTGATCAGCGACGGCGGCGGCAAGGCGAAGGCGGCGCTGCGGCCGGTCACCGGCGCGGACGAGGTGGCCCGGTTCGCGATCGGCATCGCCGCGCAGGGCATGGCCCTGCCCGATCTGCGGATCGAGATCACCGATCTCAACGGCTCGCCGGCCGTGGTGGCGTGGGCGGCGGACGAGCCCCTGATGACGATGACCCTGGCGGTCGCCGAGGGGGCCGTCGAACAGGTGCTCGTCGTCCGGAACCCGGACAAGCTCGCGGGTCTCTCCGTAGGCTCGCGCGGGTGACCGCACCGTTCCCACAGCGCCCCGCCGAGTCCGTGGAGCGCGCGCTCTGCGTGCTCGCCCATCCCGACGACGTCGACTTCGGCTCCGCCGGCACGGTGGCGACCTGGACCGCGGCCGGGACCGAGGTCACGTACTGCATCGTGACCGACGGCGACGCCGGCGGCTTCGACGAGACGCCGCGCGAGCAGATGGGCCCGCTGCGGCAGGCCGAGCAGCGGGCGGCGGCGGCCGAGGTCGGCGTCACCGACGTCCGGTTCCTGGGCTACCCCGACGGCCGGCTCGAGCTGACCCTCGACCTGCGCCGCGACATCAGCCGGGTCATCCGCCAGGTCCGGCCCCAGCGGGTGCTGACCAGCTCCCCGGAGCGCTGGTGGGACCGGATCGGCGCCAGCCATCCCGACCACATGACCGTCGGCGAGTCGACCCTCCGGGCGGTCTACCCCGATGCCCGCAACCCGTTCGCCTTCCCCGAGCTCCTCGCCGACGAAGGACTGGAGGCGTGGACGGTGTCGGAGGTGTGGCTCGGCGCGAGCCCCCGTGCCGACCACGCCGTCGACGTGACCGACATGGTGGAGCGCAAGCTGGCGGCGCTGCGCCGCCACGTCACGCAGGTCAACCACATGGAGGACCTCGACGGCTTCGTGACCGCCTGGATGCGACAGAACGGTCGGCAGCACGGGCTGGCGGCCGACCGGCTGGCCGAGGTCTTCCAGGTGGTGCACACCGGCTGACCGCTCACCCGGCGCCGAGGACAAGCATCGTCCCGCCGAACACGATCCCGGTGATCAGGCAGGTGATCGCCGTGAAACCGAAGATGTCGCGGACGCCGAGTCCGGCCACGGCCAGCATCGGCAGGGCCCAGAACGGCTGGATCATGTTCGTCCACTGGTCGCCGTAGGCGATCGCCATGGTGATGACGGCCGGATCGACACCCAGGGAGTCGGCGGCATCGAGGAAGATCGGCGCCTGGACGGCGAACTGGCCGCCGCCGCTGGGCACGAACAAGTTCAGCAGGCCCGCGGAGAGGAACGCGAGCAGCCCCAGGTTCGCCGGGCTGGCGATGTCGGTGAACCAGCCGCTCAGCTGCGCCGCCAGACCGGAGGCGGTCATCATCCCGATGATCCCGGCGTACAGCGGGTACTGGAGCAGCACCTCCCCGACCGTCCGCACCGCTCCGCCGACGAGCTCGGCCAGCTCCGCCGGGTTGCGCACGATCAGCAGGATCGCGGCGAGGAAGCTCCAGTTGACGATGTCGAGGGTGAGGTTGAAGCCCTCCTGCGCGAAGTAGACACCCAGGTAGACCAGCAGCGCGGCTCCAGGCACCGTCGTCACCAGGCGAGAGGCCTCCATGCGCTCGGCTGGCGTGCCCGGCGTCATCGGTACGACGGCGTCCTCCTCCTCCCCCATCCGCTCCGGCAGCTCGACGATCCGGTCGGTCCCCTTCGGTGCCATGAGGACGACGGTCGCGAGGATGGCGGCAATCGCGACGACGATCGCGATCAGGTTCCACGGCGAGTAGACGGTCTCGCTGATCGGGATGGTCCGGCCGATCGCCTCCTCGACGAAGCTGCCGGGTGTGGCGGCGGCGAGCGGACCGGTGGCGCTGTAGCCCATGTGCCACACGGCGAAGCCGGAGTAGGCACTGGCGACCAGGAGCGGGTAGTGCAGCGTCGTGCCCCGGCGGCGGGCGGCGCGGCCCACCTCGAGGGCGATGACCCCACCGACGACCAGGCCCAGTCCGAAGCTGATCAGGGACGCGATCGCGGAGACGAACGCGACGAACGCGTACGCCGCCCGCGGGCTCTTGGGCACGTCGGCGATGCGTGTCAGGCCCGCCTTGACCGGCCGGGTGAGGGCCAGCGTGTAGCCGAGCAGCAGCACGAGGGCGACCTGCGTCATGAAAGCCAGCAGTCCGGCCAGCCCGTCACCCCAGGCGCGCACCAGCTCCACCGGGCCGATGTCGCCGAAGAGCAGCGCGAGGACGGCCACGATGACGGTCAGCACCACCGCGAAGACGAACGCCCCCGGCAGGTACCTCTCCACGCCGGCGACCAGCGGGCGCGACAGGGTGCGCAGCATGCCGCTTCCTCTCCTCCGTGCTCGCCCTCGACGAGCAGCTATGACCTGAGCCACATACTTATCGGAGGCGAGGCCGAGGGGCCAGTCGTCCGGCCGCTCAGAGCAGGCGGTTGGTGGCCGCCCACCGGGTGAGCTCGTTGCGGTTGGACAGCTGGAGCTTGCGCAGCACGTTCGAGGCGTGCGACTCCACCGTCTTGACCGAGATGAACAGCCTGGACCCGATCTCGCGGTAGGTGTAGCCACGCGCCAGCAGCTGCATCACCTCGCGCTCGCGCGCGCTGAGCAGGTCCAGACCGGGATCGGTCGCCTCCTCCGCGGGCGCGGGCGCGGCGGGCCCGGCGGAGAAGGCGTCGAGCACGAACCCGGCCAGCCGCGGGCTGAACACGACGTCACCCTCGGCCACCCGGCGCAGCGCGTCGAGCAGGTCCGGCCCCGAGATCGTCTTGGTGACGTACCCGCGTGCGCCGGCCCGGATGACGGCGATGACGTCCTCGGCGGCGTCGGACACCGACAGCGCCAGCCACCGCACCTCGGGCAGCTCACCCCGCAGAGTCTCGAGAACCGTGCGGCCGTCACCCCCGGGCAGGTGCACGTCGAGCAGGACGACGTCGGGCCGCGTCGCACGGATCCCCTCCACCGCGGTCGGGACGTCGGCGGCCTCACCGACGACGTCGACGGCGTCGCCGAGCTCGGCGCGCACCCCCGCCCGCACCATCGCGTGGTCGTCCACCAGGAAGACCCGGACCGTCATGAGACACCTCTCGGCAGGACGAGTTCGACCTCGGTGCCTTCCCCGGCGGCCGAGCGGACTTGCGTGGTGGCCCCTAGGCGGGCGAGCCGGCCGTGCACCGAGTCGCGCAGCCCACGCCGGTCGTCGGGGACGGTGGCCGGGTCGAAGCCCTTGCCGCGGTCGCGGACGAAGACCGACACCTGCTGCGCCGTCACCTCGGTGTAGAGGTCGGCGGAGTCCACCCCGGAGTGCTTGGCCGCGTTGACCAGCGCCTCCTTCGTGGCGGCACCCAGGGCGGCCAGCGCCTCGTCGACCGGGGCGTCCCCGACGACGACGGGATCCACGGTGAACGCGTGGTCGGCCTCGACCTCGGCGACCATGCCCGCCACCACCCCGGCCCAGGTGCCGCCCTCGCGCACGGCGGCGGGGTCGTAGAGCCACGCGCGCAGCTCGCGCTCCTGGCTGCGGGCCAGCCGGCTGACCGCCTGCGGCTCCTCGGCGTTGCGCTGGATCAGGGCCAGGGTCTGCAGCACGGAGTCGTGCAGGTGGGCGGCGACGGCGGCGCGCTCCTCCGACCGGATGCGCGCGGCGCGCTCCTCGGCCCGCGAGTCGAGCAGCCGGCGCCACAGCGGCGCCGTCGCCAGCACCAGGCCGGTGAGGATCACGAGGGTGGCGGCGAAGCCGTTGCGCGCGTTGGCCAGCTGCCCCGTCGTGGCCAGCAGGATGACCAGGCCGCCACCGGCGAGGGCGACGCCACCGGCCAGTGCCCAGCGCACACCGCGGACGGCGAGCGTCCGGTCGGTGTCCAGCTGCCGCCAGATGACGGCAAGACCGGCGCCCACCAGCAGCAGCGGCACGACGACGTCGCTGCTGGTCCACGTCGTCAGCTCGGCGAGGAGGGAGACCACCACCAGGCCGAGCACGACCACGATCCCCCACTGCCAGGCGCCGGCGGGGCGCCACGCGGCGGAGCTGGGCGCGGGGTCCTCACCCGGGGCGGCCACCGGCATGCTCAGCCAGAGCAAGGCGTAGGCGATCGCGCCGATGCCAGTCGGGGCGAGCAGTGCGAAGGCCACGCGCACCACCGTCGGGTCCTGGCGCAGGTGTGCCGCCGTGCCCGCGGCCACGCCGGAGATGACCCGTCCGGAGCGCGGGCGCGCCAGCGGCGGCCGGGCCGGCGCGGCGGGAGGGCTGGTCACGGTGTCGATCGTCGCACCGCCGTGCGGCCCGCCGACACCGGTGATCACCCCGGAAGAGGAACCAGGGTCGGTTCGGGGGGTTCCCTGATGGTCACCGGGTGCCGACGTCGGCACGCTTGCTGCCATGACCTCCGCATCCCCTCCCCCTCCGACGGTGGAGCCGCCCGCCTGGCAGCACCCGCCACCTTGCGCTTATAAACATCT
>NZ_POQU01000055.1 GCF_002938425.1 Blastococcus atacamensis
CCTCGGGATGGGTCATCAGGGCGCGGAACTCGCTCATCCCGTCCCCGACCGGGCGCACGGTCACATCCGCGCCGCGTCGCCGCTGCTCCCGCCGCCGATCCGCCGCGGCGGCGTCGCGGGCCACCAGCTCGGCGCGGACCGCCTCCCGCAGCCCGCGCAACGACAGTTCGCCGGCCCGGGGAAGCACCGCGGCCTCCGCCCCGGCAATCACCATCGGGTCGGTGTCCCGGCCGGTGGCGGCGACCTCGGCGGCGATCGCCCGGGCGCGGGGCCAGTCCAGCCGTCCCAGCCGCAGCAGGGCGTAGGTGCCCGGCAGCAGCGTGGTGAGGATCTCGGCGTGCTCCAGCAGCGTCACCGCCGCCGCCCGGCTGCAGTTCTGCACCGCCGCCAGCTCATCGGGCACGAACTCGCTCACCCCCGCCGGCCCCACCGTCCCCGCGCGCTCACCGCCCGGCGGGGGGTCGACCGGAGCCGGACGCGCCGCGGCCAGGTCCATCACCAGCTCCACCCGCAACGCCGCCAGCTTCGCCTCGGCCGCCACGATCTGCCCCACCAGCGCCGCCGCCGCCGTAGCGCTGCGGCGCGCCGGCAACCACGCGCTCAACGGCTCGTCACACGGCGACGGGTCCGGATCAGCCAGCTCCCACCGCGAGGGCACGTCGTCGACCGGCACCACGGTGACCCCCACCGCGAACCCGCCCGCCGATCTCATGCCCCGACGCTAGCCCCGGGGTACGACAATTCTCGCTCGTGCATCCGGACGTGCGTCGCTACGGTCTCGCCCGTGAGCGAGCCGGGACGACGTGCCGTCCTGGACACCTTCCGCTGGGTCGGCGGACACGCGGACGTCTGGTGGATCTTCGCCGACGGAAAGGCCTTCGAGGAGGTCGTCGCGGGGCTGGCGGAGCCGTGGGTCGACGCCGGCGTCACGCACGTCGTGGGGATCGAGGCACGCGGATTCATCGTGGGCGCGCCGGTGACGGTTGCCCTCGGGGCGGGGTTCGTCGCCGTCCGCAAGGGGCCGGGAGGAACCCTCCCGGGACCGACGCTCCGCACCGTTACGGACCCGGACTACCGGGCCACCCGGCACGATCTCCGCATGCAGGAAGTCCTCGGCCGGGGGGCTCGAATCCTCCTGGTCGACGACCGGGCCGAACGCGGTAGCCAGGCGACGGCGGCGGTGGCCCTCGTGCGACGGTCGGGAGCGCAGTTCCTCGGCGTCTCACTCGTCGTTGACGAGCTCACCGACGACGTCCGCAGAAGCCTCGGGCGGGTCACCGCGCTGGCCACTCGCCAGGAGCTGGACGACCCCTGACACCTCGTGTCCCCCGTGACTGTGAAGGAAGGGGTCAGCGACTCGTTCGCGGGGTGGCGGGGTGCGAGCCCGCCGTCACCAGGTCGGCCACCGCCTGGCGGGCGTCGCCGGCGGTCACCAGGCCCTCGCCGACCAGCACCGCGTCGGCACCGGCGGCGGCGTAGCTGATCAGGTCGTGCGGGCCGCGGACACCGGACTCGGCGACCTTGACGACCTCCGACGGCAGCCCCGGCGCGATCTTCTCGAAGGTCGACCGGTCCACCTGCAGGGTCGTGAGGTCGCGGGCGTTGACGCCGATCACCGAGGCACCGGCCTCCAGCGCACGGTCGGCCTCCGCCTCGGTGTGCACCTCGACCAGCGCGGTCATGCCGAGGGACTCGACCCGCTCGAGCAGGCCGGTCAGCACGTTCTGCTCCAGCGCCGCGACGATCAGGAGCACGACGTCGGCGCCGTAGGCGCGGGCCTCGTGCACCTGGTAGCTGCTGACGACGAAGTCCTTGCACAGCACCGGCACGTCGACGACGGCCCGCACCGCGGCGAGGTCGGCGTGCGATCCGCCGAAGCGGCGGCCCTCGGTGAGGACGGAGATGACCCGGGCGCCGCCCGCGGCGTACTGGGCGGCGAGCTCTGCGGGGTCGGCGATGGCGGCCAGGTCGCCTTTCGACGGGCTGCGGCGCTTGACCTCGGCGATGACGCCGACGCCGGGAGCCCGCAGGGCGGCCAGCGCGTCGAGTGCGGGCCGGGCCGCCTGGGCGGCTGCCTTCACCTGGTCGAACGGCGTGGCGGCCTCGCGCACGGCGAGGTCCTCGCGGACGCCGGCGACGATCTCGTCGAGAACGTTCATCGGCGCCCTGCCTCTCGCACGGTCAACCCCTGGCGGATGGAGAACCCACTCTAGAAGGGGCCGCACCGGCCCCCGGCCCGGGGGCCGGTCCCCCGGGCCGGGGCGGTTCCGCTATACGGCCGATCCGGTCCCTGGAGACGGAAACTCGGTGGGGTCCTCGCCGCGGTCCAGTGCCTTCCACGCCTCCTGCGCCCGGTCCTCGTCGGTGCGCGGCGGAGCTGCGGCCGGTGTCCGCTCGTAGCGGCGCCCCATTCCCGGCCACCCGCGTCCGCGCACGGTGGCCAGCAGGCCGACGGCCACGGCGAGCAGGCCCGCGACGAGCGCGAGGACCGGCCAGGCGGGCGAGACGTCGACGGCGACCGAGCTGACGCTGCTGCCGCTCGCACCCGGGAGGTCGTCCGCCGCGCCGGCCACTCCCCCGGCGAGCACCCGGACGGCCGACCAGAGCAGGGCGCCGCCCGCCGCCGCGGTGAGCAGACCGACGACCGCCCGCCCGGCACCGCGCACGGCCAGCAGCGCCACGGCGGCGGCCAGCAGCACCAGCCCGGCCGCGGGGACCAGAGGGGCCGCGTCGCTCCCGGAGAGGGCGCCGTCGACCGGCGGCAGCGGGGCCCGACGCTGCGCCGTCACGTCCGCCCAGCGCTGGCCGGCCGCCGACAGCGCGAGGGCCCCGGCGACGGCGGCGCCCAGCACCGCCGCGATCAGGTGCCTGCGCCCCTGCTGGCTCACGGCAGCTCCCGGAGCATCTCCGCCGTCGCGATCGCCGACAGCACCGCCCGCGCCTTGTGCCGGGTCTCGGCCTCCTCGGACGCGGCGTCGCTGTCGGCCACGATCCCCGCCCCGGCCTGCACGTACGCCCGGCCCTGGTGCAGGACCGCGGTGCGGATGGCGATCGCCATGTCCATGTCACCGCTGGCGTCGACGTACCCGACCGTGCCCGCGTACAGCGCGCGGCGGGTCGGCTCCAGGCTCTCGATGATCGTCATCGCGCTCGGCTTGGGCGCGCCGGAGACGGTGCCGGCGGGGAAGGTGGCGTCGAAGACGTCGAGCGCGTCGCGTCCGGGGCTCACCTCGCCCGCGACGGTCGAGACCAGGTGCATGACGTGGCTGTAGAGCTCCACCCGCATGAAGTCGGGCACCTCGACGCTGCCCGGCACGCAGACCCGGCCCAGGTCGTTGCGCGCGAGGTCGACCAGCATCACGTGCTCGGCCCGCTCCTTGGGGTCGGCCAGCAGGCCCTCGGCCAGCCGCAGGTCCTCCTCCTCGGTGGCGCCCCGGGGCCGGGTGCCGGCCGGCGGGTGCACCACCGCGGAGCTGCCGGTCACGGTCACCAGCGCCTCCGGCGAGGAACCGACGACGTCGAACGGCGTCTCGCGCCCGGCGAAGCGCAGCAGGTACATGTACGGCGAGGGATTCGTCGCCCGCAGCACCCGGTAGAGGTCCAGCGCGTCGACCTCGGTCTCCAGCTCGAACCGCTGGGACAGCACCACCTGGAAGGCGTCCCCGGCGCGGACGTGCTCGCGCACCCGCTCGACACCGTCCTCGAACTCACCGGGGCCCAGGTTGCTGCGCACCGGCGGCGCGTCGGCCCGCTCGAACACCGCCACGGTCGGTGCGGCGGCGCCGGTGAGGGCGGCGGCCATGTCGTCGAGCCGGGCGACGGCGTCGTCGTACCCGCCCCCGCCCCGCAGGGCGTTGGCGATCAGCAGCACCGAGCCGTCGGTGTGGTCGAGCACGGCGAGGTCGGTCACCAGCATCATCGCCAGCTCGGGCATGCCGAGGTCGTCGGTGCTGGTCTCCGGCAGCCGCTCCAGCCTCCGCACGACGTCGTAGCCGAGGTAGCCGACCAGGCCGCCGGTCAGGGGCGGCAGCCCGGCGGTACGCGGCGAGCGCAACCGGCGGGACAGCACGCGGACCGCCTCGAGCGGATCGGCGGGCAGCTCGTCGGTCAGGCCGGGGACGTCGTCACCCAGCCACTGCGTGCGGCCGTCCCGCTCGCTGAGGACGCCGGAGCTGCGCACGCCGACGAAGCTGTAGCGCGCCCAGCGCTTGCCCTGCTCGGCCGACTCCAGCAGCACGGTGCCCGGGCGGTTGCCGGCCAGCGCCCGGTAGACGCCGATCGCCGTCTGACCGTCGGCGAGCAGCCGCCGGGTCACCGGCACCATCGCTTCCCCGCCCGCCCCGTCCGTCGCCGCGAACTCCTCGCGGCTCGGGGTGGTGACGCCGAACCTCACGGTCGCACCCCCGGGACCGCCGGGAGCTCGCGGAAGAAGCAGCTGCGTGCACCGGTGTGGCAGGCGGCGCCCTCCTGGTCGACCAGGATCAGCAGCGCGTCGCCGTCGCAGTCCACCCGCACCTCGCGCACCCACTGCCGGTTGCCCGAGGTCTCGCCCTTCGCCCAGTACTCCTGCCGGCTGCGCGACCAGTAGGTGGCCCGGCCGGTGGTCAGGGTCCTGCGGAGCGCCTCGTCGTCCATCCAGGCGACCATCAGCACCTCGCGGGTGTCGTGCTGCTGGACGACGGCGGCGACGAGCCCGGACGGGTCGTGGCGCAGCAGCGCGGCGACCTGCGGGTCGAGCACGGGTTCGGCGGGCGGGGCGGCGGACATGCTGCCAGTCTGCCGTGCCCGCCGCTCAGCCCTGCGGGGCGGTGAACCACCTGCGGCCGGGGCCGAGCAGCACCAGCCCCAGGGCGACCAACGGGAAGGCGGCGAAGAACAGGGCGAAGACCGCGAGCACACCCCCGAGCTCCTCCACGCGGCCGAGGATCTCCTGCAGCCGCACCGCCCAGTAGCCGGTGAGCAGCAGCTGGACGGCGTGCGCCGCGACCAGCACCAGCCAGGACGTCCGCACCCGCCGGGTGAGGGCCAGGATGCCGCCGACGACCAGCAGGACCACCGACAGGACCTGGACGATCGTCAGCGTCGTGCCGAGATCTTGGAGCTGGTAGGCCTGGGTGGGCGCGCCCGTGGGGTTCTCATCGATCGCGACGGCGGCGACGGAGGCGAAGAACCACACGTAGAACGACGCGATCAGCACCAGTGCTCCCTGGACGAAGGCCAGCACGGCGGCACCGACCACCTGCCCGGGGCGGTCCGGCGGCCGCGGCGGCCCGAAGGGCACCGACCCGTACGGAGGCATGCCGTAGGGCGGCACGCCGTAGGGCGGCACGCCGTAGGCCGGCACGCCGTAGGCCGGCACGCCGTAGGGCGGCACGCCGTAGGGCGGCACGCCGTAGGGGGCGGGACCGCCGTAGGGAGCCGGCCACGGAGGACGTGCCGTGGGCGGCGGCCCGGTGTAGCCCGGCTCGGCAGGAGCGGACGGGTCGGCCCAGGGATCGCTCACGACGTCGTCCGTCCGGCTCCGGTCACAGGACCTCCGCCAGGGCCCGGCCGGCGACCCTCCCGCTGAACAGGCAGCCGCCGAGAAAGGTGCCCTCCAGCGAGCGGTAGCCGTGCACGCCGCCGCCGCCGAACCCGGCGACCTCGCCCGCGGCGTAGAGGCCCGGGAACACCTCGCCGCCGGGCCGCAGGACCCGGCCGGAGAGGTCGGTCTCCAGGCCGCCGAGCGTCTTGCGGGTGATGATGTTCAGCCGCACGGCGACGAGCGGCCCGGCCGCCGGGTCGAGCAGCCGGTGCGGCTGCGCGACGCGGATGAGCTTGTCGCCGAGGTAGTTGCGGGCACCGCGAACGGCGGTCAGCTGCAGGTCCTTGGTGAACGCGTTGCCGACCTCGCGGTCTCGCGCCACGACCTCCCGCTCCACCTGCTGGAGGGTCACCTCCGGCGCGCCGCCGGTGATCCGGTTCATCCCGGCCACCAGCTCCGGCAGCGTCGGGGCCACGACGAAGTCCTCCCCGCGGTCCAGGAAGGCCTGCACCGGCGCGGCGACCCCGGCCCGCGCCCGGTTGAGCAGGAGCCTGACGTCCTTGCCGGTGAGGTCGGGGTTCTGCTCGGAGCCCGACAGCGCGAACTCCTTCTCCACGATCTTCTTCGTGGCGACGAACCAGGTGTGCTCGTGCCCGGTCTGCCCGATGTGCGCGAGCGTGCCCAGGGTGTCGAAGCCGGGGAACAGCGGCACCGGCAGGCGCCGGCCGGTCGCGTCCAGCCACAGGGACGACGGCCCGGGCAGGATGCGGATGCCGTGCTGCGCCCACACCGGCGAGTGGTTGGCGATGCCCTCGGTGTAGTGCCACATGCGGTCGCTGTTGACCATGCTGGCGCCGGCGGCGACGGTGGCCTGCTGCATCTGCCCGTCGACGTGGGCGGGGACGCCGGAGAGCATCCGCTGCGGCGCGGGGCCGAGCCGGGCGGGCCAGTTCCGCCGCACCAGCTCGTGGTTGCCGCCGATGCCGCCGGAGGTGACGACGACGGCCTGCGCGGCGAACTCGAAGTCGCCGACCTCGATTCGCGAGCTGGCCTCGCCGCGGGCGACGTCGCTGGGCTCGAGGACGGAGCCCCGCACACCGGTGACCGCACCGCCGCTGACGACCAGCTCGGAGACCCGGTGCCGGAAGCGCAGCTGCACCAGGCCACGCTCGGCGGCGTCGCGCACCCGGCGGGCGAACGGCTCGACGATGCCGGGCCCGGTCCCCCAGACGATGTGGAAGCGCGGCACGGAGTTGCCGTGACCGGTGGCGGTGTACCCGCCGCGCTCGGCCCAGCCGACGATCGGGAAGAAGCCGACGCCCTGGGACCTGAGCCACGCGCGCTTCTCCCCTGCCGCGAACTGCAGGTAGGCCTCGGCCCACTGCCGCGGCCAGTGGTCGCTGCCGCGGTCGAAGCCGGCCGTGCCGAACCAGTCCTGGCGGGCCAGCTCCAGGGAGTCGCGGACCCGCAGCCGCCGCTGCTCGGGCGAGTCGACGAGGAACAGCCCGCCGAAGGACCACCACGCCTGCCCGCCGAGGGACTGCTCGGGCTCCTGGTCGACCAGGATGACGCGCTTGCCGGCGTCGGCCAGTTCGGCGGTGGCGACCAGACCGGCCAGCCCCGCACCCACCACGACGACGTCTGCCTGGAAGCTGCCGGTGTTCGTGCTCACACCGGCGACGCTAGCGGGCACGCCGTCCGGCGCGCGTCCCCCCTGCCGGGCGAGTTCCCCGCGAGTGGGCGCACCAGGCGCGCACCGGCGCACGGCAGGCCAGGACCAGCCCGTTCACCGGGGCGACGGCGAGCAGCAGGGCCAGCCACATGTCGCCGGCTGCGCCCAGGGCGCCGAAGAGGAAGGCGACGGAGACGATGGCCAGCAGCGGGACCAGCGACGCGACGGCCAGCACCACCCAGCCTCCCCGCACGCCCCGCCACACCATCCCGGCACCGGCGGCGACGGCGAGGGCCAGGACGACCGGGAGGGTGAGCAGCGGGCCGGCCTCCGGGTCGCCCTGCCACAGCAGCCAACCGAGGTAGAGGACGACGCCCGCGGTGAGCAGGGCGAAGACGGCGGCGTAGGGCACGAGGTCGGGGCGACCGGCGGGCTCCGCGGCGCGGGCGACCGGCGCGGCGCGGGGCGACCTGCGGGCGGCGGGCGACGGCACGACCGGAGCCTAGGACCGGTCCCGGCCCCGTGCGGTGGGCGCCCGCCCGCGTTGAACGGCGACCCACCGGCGCACGGAGGGCAGGGACGCCAGCACCGCCAGCACCGCGGGCAGCAGCGCGTCGCCGATGACGAGCGCGAGGTCGTGCCGGCCGGCGACGACCGACAGCACGGCGTCGGCGGCGGCCGCGACCGCCAGGACCAGCCACGACCGGCCCAGCAGCAGCATCAGCGCACCGACGACGACCACTCCGAGGACGACGGCCCGGAGGACCGCGAGGGTGGCCGGCTCCGCCGTCTCGCTCGACCGCACGGCGAACAGTCGCGTGAGCAAGGCGATCAGCGAGACCATCAGCGAGAAGCCGCCGCTCAGGAAGGCGAGGACGCCGGCCACCACCGCCGGAGCCGGGATCGCGGCACGGACGGCGGGCCGCGATAGCGCCGGCCGACGCGCGGCCGTCGGCAGGAGCGCGAGGAGGGCGGCGAGCACCGGCAGGGTCGCGACCGCCGCGGCCACGGGCCAGCCGACGGATGCATCCGCGCAGGCTAGGGGGCCATCCGGTCCCGGCTGGTTCCCCTGGACGACGGACACGCCCCGGCTCAGGCGACCGGTTCCGGCTCCCCGGCCGACGACCGGCGCCAGGAGGTGTGCAGGCGCGCGTAGGGGCCCTCGGCGTCGACCAGTTCGGCGTGCGTTCCGCGCTGCACCACGCGCCCGGCGTCCACGACCAGGACCTCGTCGGCCCGCTCGGCGGTCGACAGCCGGTGCGCGATGGTGAGCGTGGTGCGCCCGGCGGTGAGCGTGTCCAGCGCGCGGGTCAGCCGCTGCTCGGTGGCCGGGTCGACGGCACTGGTCGCCTCGTCGAGCACGAGCAGGTGCGGATCGGCGACGTAGGCGCGGGCGACCGCGACCAGCTGCCGCTCCCCCGCCGACAGGGACTCCCCGCGCTGGCCCACCGGGGTCAGGACGCCGGCGTCGAGCCCGTCCAGCCACGTCCGCAGCCCCAGCTCGTCGAAGGCCGCGGCGACCTCGTCGTCGGACATGCCGGGGCGGCCGTAGCGGACGTTCTCGGCGATCGAGGCGTCGAACAGGAACCCGTCCTGCGGGACCATCACCACCCGGGAGCGCAGGGAGGAGAAGGCGACGTCGGTCAGCGGCACCCAGCCGTCGGCGTCCGAGCCCAGCAGCACCCGGCCGGCGGTGGGGTCCATGAGCCGGGTGACCAGCTTGGCGAAGGTCGTCTTCCCCGATCCGGTCTCGCCCACGATGGCGACCCGCCGGCGGGGCTCGATCGTGAGGTCGACGGCATCCAGAGCCGGCCGGGCGTCCGGCGAGTACCGGAAGCCGACGTGCTCGAACCGCACGCCCAGCGGGCCGTCGGGCAGCTCCCGCGCGCGCTCGGGGGTGGCCACCGCGGGGTCGCGGACGTCGGGCTCGGTGTCGAGCACGTCGAGCACCCGGCGGAAGCCGGCGACCGCGTTCTGCGCCTCGTTGAGCACCTCGCTGGCCGTCTGCACCGGTGCGACGAACAACGTGACGAGGAAGAGGAAGGCGACCAGCGTCCCGGCGGTGATGTCACCCGCCAGGCCCAGCAGGACGCCGACCACCACGACGGCGGCGTTGGCCAGGGCGGCGACGAACTCGCCGCTGACGAACACCGCGGCGGTGACCTTCTGCGCGTCCACCTGCGACCGGTAGTGCCGGGCGATGGCGGCGTCGAGGCGGGCCGCCGTCCGGGCCCGGACGCCGTAGGCGCGCACGGTCGGCGCCCCGACCACGGACTCGGCCACGGCGGCCAGCACGTCGCCGACGCGGGCCCGCACGACGCCGTAGACGTCGACCAGCCGGCGCGCGAAGGCCCGGATGGCGAAGACGAGCGGCACGAAGCAGACGAGCACCAGCAGGGTCAGCTGCCACGAGTAGACCGCCATGACGACGGTGGCGACCAGCAGCTGGCCCACGCTGACCAGGCCGAGGAGCCCGCCCCACTGCATGAAGACCGAGAGCTGGTCGACGTCGCTGGTGACGCGGGAGACCAGCGACCCGCGCCGCTCCCCCTGCTGGTGCAGCACCGACAGGTCGTGCACGTGCCGGAAGGCGCGCACCCGCAGACTGGCCAGGGCGGTCTCCGTCGTCCGGAAGAGCCGGACGTTCATCCGGTAGACCGCGACGGCGGTGACGACCACGACCACGGCGCAGAGCAGGACCACCGTGCGGACGAGGTCCAGGTCGGCGCTCCCCGTGCCGTTCAGCCCGCGGTCGATGACCTGCTGGACGGCGATCGGGACGACGACGCGGCCGGTGGTGGCCAGCAGCGCCAGGGCGAAGGTGACGGGCAGCCCACGCCGGAACTCCGGCATCATCCGCAGGCCGCGGCGCAGGGTGGCCATGCTGCCCTCGGCGCGCTTCCCGGTGGCGGCGAGGGTCATGCTGGCACCTCCTGCGCCTGCGCGTACGCGCGGACCAGGTCCGCGTAGCCGGGAACGCGGGCCAGCAGCTCGTGGTGCGTCCCGCGGGCGACGGCGCGACCGTCGGCGAACCACACCACCTCGTCGGCGAGGGCGATGGTGGCCTGGCGGTAGGCGACGACCACCACCGTGGCCGGCGTCTCGCTGCCGCGCAGCGCGTCGAGGATCTGCGCCTCGACGGCCGGGTCGACCGCGCTGGTGGCGTCGTCCATCACGAGCAGCCGGGGCCGGCGGACGACGGCGCGCGCGAGCGCCAGGCGCTGCCGCTGGCCGCCCGACAGCGAGGCGCCCCGCTCCCCCACCTTCGTGTCGAGCCCGTCGGGCAGCGCGGAGACGAACCCGTCGGCGGCGGCGACCCGCAGGGCGGCCCACACGTCGTCGTCAGTGAACGGACCGCCCAGGGTGACGTTGTCGCGCACCGTGTCGTCGAAGAGGAAGGCGGTCTGGGCGACGAACGCGGCCTGGTCGCTGACCTCGCCCTCGCGCAGCCGGCGCACGTCGAGGCCGTCGAGGAGCACCGTGCCGTCGGTGGGGTCGACCAGACGCACCATCAGCCCGGCGAGCGTGGACTTGCCCGATCCGGTGGGCCCGACGACGGCCACCGTGCGGCCGGCCGGGACGTCGAAGGTGACGTCGTGCAGCGTGGGCCGCGCGGCGCCGTCGAAAGCGAACCCGACGTCGCGCATCGCCACCGCGGCTCCGCCCTCGGGCCGAGCCGCCGCATCCGGCCCGTGCGGCGTCTCCCCGGACGCCTCGAGCACGGGGGTGACCCGGTCGAAGCCGGCCAGGGCGCGCGGCAGGTCGGCCAGGACCCACCCGATGGCGCGGATCGGCAGCGCCAGCAGGGTGAACAGGTAGGCCACCGACACCAGCTCGCCGGCGCCGACGTCGCCGCTTGCCACCCGCCCGGCGCCGATGAGCAGGACGGCCAACGTGCCCAGGTTCGGCAGCGCCTCCATCATCGGGTCGAACAGGCCGCGCACCCGGCCCACCGCGACCAGGCCGTCGCGCAGCTGCTCGGTGCGCACGGCGAAGCGCGCGGTCTCGCTGTCCTCGCGACCCAGGGTCTTCACCACGAGGCCGGCGTCGAAGCTCTCGTGCGCGATCTCGCTGACCTCGGCGCGCAGCTGCTGGGCCCGCTGCATCCGCGGGCTCATGACCTGCGAGTAGACGATGTTGGCGGCGAACACCAGCGGGAACACCACCAGGCCGACCACGGCCAGCAGCGGGTCGGTGAGCACCAGCGCGACGGCGGTGATCGCGATCATCACCAGGGCGCCGCAGGCGAAGGGCAGCGGCGCGACGAAGAACCACGCGGCCTCGACGTCGGAGTTCGCGTTGGACAGCAGCTGACCGGTGGGGTGGCGCTGGTGCCACGACAGCGGCAGGCGCAGGTACTGGCCGGTGACCCGGCGGCGGTACTCGGCCTGCAGCCGGTAGCTCATCACCCCGGCGAACAGGCGCCGGCCGAGGATGCCGACGATCTTCAGCACGGCGACACCGAGGATCGCCAGCGCCGCGAGGGTCAGCGCGGAGGCGGTCGTGACCCCGTCCTCGAACGAGGGCAGCAGGACGCGGTCGGTGACCTCGCCGATCACGTAGGCGCTGGCGACGGTCATCGCGCCGTAGAGGCTGCTGGCGATGAACGCGAGGGTGAACATGCCCGGCTGCTCGCGTACGGCACGGCCGACGTGGCGGAGCCCCCGCCGCATGACGGCGTCTCTGCGGCGGGACACGGCACTCCTCGGGGTCGGTCCAGGATCAGGATGGTACGCGAATCGTTACCCCCGCTAACCGATCAGGCGCGAGGTGTGGCCGGCGTGCTCCCTCGGTAACTTCGCGGGATGAGCGCCTCTTCCCTGCCCGAGCGCGAGCGCGCTGCGCTCGCCGACCTGCTGGAGACGGTCGGGCCGGACGCCCCCACCTGCTGCGAGGGGTGGACCACCGCCCACCTGGCCGCGCACCTCGCCGTCCGGGACCGCCGCCCGGACGCGCTGCCCGGTTACGGCCTGGAGATGCTCCCGGGCGGTGAGCGCCTGGCCTGGTGGTCGCACAGGCTGGAGGCCCGGCTGCGCGCGGGGACGCCGTACGGCGAGGTCGTCGACCAGGTGCGCTCCGGCCCGCCGTCCTGGACCCCGATGGCCTGGCCCGCCGTGGTTGGTGCGCTCAACGTGGCCGAGTACGCGATCCACCACGAGGACGTGCGCCGCGCGCAGCCGGGGTGGGAGCCGCGCCAGCTCTCCCCAGCCGACCGCGACCAGCTCTGGGGCGCCACCGGCCTGATGGCCCGCCGGGCGGCGGGCCGCCGCGGGCTCGTGCTGCGTCGCACCGACGTCCCCGGCGAGGAGAAGCGCCTGGGCGCCGGAGGCCGCACGGTCAGCGGCGACCCGCTGGAGCTGCTGCTGTGGGTCTCGGGCCGCCGTGCCGCCGCACGGGTGAAGGTCGCTTAGCCCGCGCACTGCCCCGCGGGACTCACGTCGTGTGAGTCACCTTGGTGAGGCCCTCCGGCCGGTCAGGGTCGAACCCCTTGCGGACCGAGAGCTCGAGGGCCAGGGACTGCAAGGGCACGATGCTCAGCACGGGCAGGAGCGCATCCGGGACGTCCGCCGGGAGGATTCCTGCTAGTCCGGGCCGCGCGGCGTCGACGCCCACGACAGTGACGTCGGCACGCCGGGCGCGCAGTCCGGGCAGCAGTGCCTCCACGGACTCGCGACCCGCCCGCTCACCGAGGAAGCAGAACACCGGCGTGCCGGGGGTCACCGCGGCCAGCGGCCCGTGCTTGACATCGGCCGCGCTCCAGCCCGAAGCGGCGATGCTGCTGGTCTCCATGAGCTTCAAAGCACCTTCCCGGGCGGTCGCGGCGCCGAACGCCCGACCGATCAGCACCGCCCGCTCCGCCCCCACCAGCCGCTCCGCGAGTCCAGGAGCGAGTTCGGCCGACCGTCGGACCACTTCCCGGCCCCGCTCGGCCAGCGCGAAGATCTCCTCGTCCACCAGCGAGGACGGCTCCCCCGCCGCCGCGCGCAGCCACAGGTGCAGCGCCAGCAGCTCCGCCGTGTAGGTCTTGGTCGCCGCCACCGAGCGCTCCGGCCCCGCCGCCAGGGGGACGTGCAGATCCGCCGCCCGTGCCAGCGGGCTGTCCGGATCGTTGGTGAAGGCGATGGTCGGGCTGCCGGAGGTGCGCGCGCTCTCCACCGTGGCCAGGAGGTCGGGAGAGGCGCCGCTCTGCGACACCGCCACCAGGCAGCTCTTCGGGTCGTGGACATGCCGACCGTAGACCGTCGCCATGCTCGGCGTGGCCATGGCAGCGGGCACGCCCAGCAGCCACTGCGCGAGGTACTGGCCATAGATGGAGGCGTGGTCGCTGGACCCGCGTGCGGCGAACACCAGGCCGGTCAGCCGCCCGGCGGCGCGCAGCTCCGCCGTGAACCGGCCGGCCTCGTCCACAGCCCGCCGATCGGCGAGGAGGTCCAGCCAGCGGTCGGGTTGCTCGGCGATCTCCCGGCGCATGAGCGCGCCAGGGGCGGTCCACTCCGTCATGACAGCCCGGTGATCATGGAGACGATCTCGTTGCGGGACGTCTCCCGCACCGAGCGCACACCCACCTGCGTTCCCCGGCGGAGCACGGCGATGCGGTCGGCCAGCCGGAAGACCTGGTCGAGGTTGTGGCTCACCAGCAGGACCGCAGCGCCCCGCTCGCGTAGGCGGGCGATGAGCTCCTCCACCTTCGCCGTCTCGGCGACGCCCAGGGCCGCCGTAGGCTCGTCCATCAGGACCAATCCGTTGGCCCAGTGAGTGGCCCGGCAGATCGCGATGCCCTGGCGCTGACCGCCCGAGAGGTCGCGCAGCGTGGCACGGGCCGATGGGATGCGGACGTCGAGGGAATCCACCAGCGTCTGCGTCTCCCGCGCCATCCGGCGCCTGTCGAGCAGCCGCAGCGGACCCTTGACCAGCTCGCGCCCCAGAAACATGTTCATGTACACGGGTTGCTCGTCGACCAGGGCGAGGTCCTGGTACACGACCTCGACGCCCTTCCGTCGCGCGTCCGAGGCATCCCGGAAGCTGACCTTCTCGCCGTTGAGCCAGATCTCACCTTCACTGGGCTCGTACAGCCCGGAGATCATCTTCACGAGCGTTGATTTGCCGGCACCGTTGTCGCCGACGAGCGCGACGATCTCGCCGGCCGCCACCTCCAGGTCGAAGCGCTCGACGGCGACCACGCCGCCGAAGTGCTTGTGGATGCCCTTCAGTCGGAGCGGGACCTGCACGGTGGGCGTGAGAGTCACGAGATCCTCCTGGAATCGGCTGCGGACCGGGCGAGGTGCAGAGGAGTGGAGCCGTCCGCTGCCCACACACCCACCACGTGCGGGCTGCCGGTCGAGACACCGGCGATGGCTGCGGTCAGGGCACGGGTGACGAACACCTGGGCCCGGAAACCGAAGACCACCGTGTCACCGATCTCGACCGGCGGCCCCTCGGACGCCTCGACCATGGCGTAGTAGTCGATGGCCTCGGCCGCGGGCATGTCCACCGGCCGGGTCGGCGCGGTGGCCGGGTCGGCGCCGTCGCCGACCACGACCGCGCGCGTGCTGGTTCCGCCCAGCACCGGGTCGACGTACAGCCCGCCGCCGAACACGTAGGCCTGGCCGGCGTAGGAGTGCGACACCTCCGACACGTAGGCGACCGCGGGCTCCTCGACCAGGTCCTCCACCGCATGCCACGGGGTGGTGCCGGTGAGGCCGTGCCCCGGCTCCACCTGGGTGACCCCGGCCTCGGCAAGCAACGGCAGCGTCGCCGTGGACGTCGTCCCTGGCCCGTTGACCGCGATGTCGGACCGACCGGCCTGCCGCAGCCGTCGCACCGCCGCCTGGAGCGTCGCGAGGTTGGGCGTCGGGCGGACCGTCCGGGTCTCCTGGTCGAACAGCATGGCGGGAAACGTCGTCACGCCGGCGAACCGCCCACCGGTGAGGGCGTCCAGGCGGTCGGCTACCGCCACAACGTCCGTGGCGTCGAAGCCGCCCTCGTGTCCGCGGTAGAAGCGGTCGCCGTCGGCCACGATCCGGGCGAGCAGGGCCTGCTCGCGTCCACGGGTCGCCGCGGCACCGGCGGCCTCGGCCGCCTTGGTCTCATTGAATACCGTCCAGAAGGACGGTTCCAGCGCGGCGCCACGGGCGGCCTCGAACCGGGGCACCTGCACCAGGTGCCCGAGGTGCCCGATCCGCAGACCACCGGCAGCATCCGCCTCGGCGTCCTGCAGGTCCACACCCACGGCGTGGGTGAGGCCCTCCTCGGTGAGCGCTCGGGCGACGTCGGGGTTCCGGCCGATCTGCTTGGTCATGGGGAAGGCGGCCAGGCCCAGCCGTGACGCCTCGGCGACCACGGCCCTGGCGTTGCGTCGCACGGCGTCGAGGTCGATGGCGTAGCAGTTGGCCGGGAGCTCGCCGGCACGGTGGAGCCGCGCGGCAGCCCGGAGGAAGTCGGGATTGCGCCGGCGGAGGAGGTCAAGGAACACGGTGCTTCCCTCGGTCAGCTGCCGCGCTTGCCGCGCAGCGAGATGGACACAGCGATGAGGATGATCACGGCACGGGCGACCATCTGCTGAGAGACGGAGAGACCGGCGAGGATCAGGCCGTTGTTGAGCATGGCCATGAGCAGGCTGCCAACCGCAGCGCCGACGACGGTGCCCTTGCCCCCGAACAGGCTCGTGCCGCCGACGATGACCGCGGCGATGGCCGTCATCAGGTCCGCCTCGCCCAGCGTGTACCGGGCGCCCTGAAGGCGGGCCGAGTACAGCAGCCCGGCCACGGAGGCGGCCATCGCGCTGCCGACCAGGACGGCGATCCGCACCCGGGCGACCTTGATACCGCTGACGCGCGCTGCGGAAGCGTTGTTGCCCACTGCCAGCACGTGTGCGCCGTACCGCGTCTGCCGGAGTGCCACGCCTCCGACGACGAGCACGAGGGCCGCCCACCAGACCGTGGCGGGCAGACCCAGCCACTTGGCGCCGAAGAGGCTGATGAAGGTGCCGTCGGTGACGGGCACCGACTGCAGGTCGGTGAGCTCCCGGGCCAGCCCTGCCACCAGCCCCATGGTGGCCAGGGTGACGAGGAAGGACGGCAGCCGGACGACGGCGACGAAGATGCCGTTGAGCAGCCCGACACCCAGCCCGACGCCGAGCGCGGTGAGGACGGCCAGCGGCCAGGAACCGGTGCTCTGCAGGACGACGGCGGCCGACAGCGCGGACAGGGCGACCACCGAGCCGATCGAGAGGTCGATCTCGCCCGCCGAGAGGACGAATACCAGGCCGACGGCGAGCACCATGATCGGCGCCGCCTGCACGAGGATGTTCGTGAGGTTGGCGACGCTGAGGAAGCTGGACGGCTGGGTCACCGCGAAGAACAGGAAGACCACCACGAAGCCGGCATAGACGACGTAGTCCTTCCACTCGACGCGGCCGAGCCGGCTGGGTCGCGCGGAGCGCACCGTCGTCGTGGTCATGAGTTGTCCTCCCAGTCGGATTCGAGCCGAGCAGCGCGGTGAGCCAGTTCGATCGCGCCGAGAACCGACGCCCGGTTGCCCAGCGCGGATGTCCGGACCTCCACGAGCGCATTGCCGAGGTCCGTCAGTGCTGCCCGGACCGGGTCCAGCAGCTCGGGGCGAGAGCCCACGCCCCCGCCCAGGACCACGAGAGCCGGATCCAGCACGGCGATGACGGCGGTGAGGGCGAGGGCCAGATACCGGGCGAGCTCCGCGATGACGCTCACGGCGGCCGGTTCGCCCTGGGCGGCCAGGTCGAACACCTCGCGCGTGCTGAGCGTGGCGCCGGTGGCGAGGCGGTAGCGGGCGGCGATGTTCTCCCCGGCCGTCGCCTCCTCAAGGGCACCGCGACGCTGGTTGACCGGGTCGAACGGGTCGGTGCCCAAAGGCAGGTAGCCGATCTCACCGGCTGCCCCGTGCGCACCGCGCAGCACCCGACCGCCGCTGACGATGCCCATACCGATGCCCGTGCCGACAGCGACGAAGACGAAGTCTTCGTGGTCGCGGGCGCAACCGGCTCGGCGCTCCCCAATCGCGGCCGCAGTCACGTCGTTCTCGAGCACCACGGGGTGCCCCAGCCGGTCGGTGAGCTCGTCGCGCAGGCTGACCGACCCCAGCCCGTCGACGTTCGGGGACAGCGCCAGGGTTCCGCTGCGCGGATCGGGCACCCCGGGGGTGCCCACGGCTGTGGCCACCAGACGCCCGGTCGTGGCCCCGGCGGTTCCCACGAGGCTCCGCGCCAGCACGGCGATCTGATCGACGACGTGCCGGCCGCCTCGTCCATCGGTCGCCGACGTCATCTCGGCGAGGACCTCCCCCGAGCTGTCGGCGACAGCGGCACGCACCTTCGTGCCGCCGAGATCCACGCCCAGCACGTAGGCGCCGTCCCGGCGGAGTCGGCTGAACGTGTCTTCAGGCACGCGTTGCTCCTTCGGAGACTCCCGATGGGGAGCCGTCGACGACGATCAGGACAGGGTGAGCAGCCGTGCCGGATTGGCCGCGAGCATCTGCTCCAGCGCCTCCTCGGTCACACCGAGGTCGCGCAGCATCGGGACGAAGCCGTCGCCCAGGTAGGAGTAGCCGCTCTGCCCGTGCGTGGCGGCGTTGAGGTAGACCTCGGCGCCGGTCATGTCCAGGGACAGCAGGATGCGCTCGGCGTACCCGTCGGCCACCAACTGGGCCAGGCCACGGGCCCGCGAGCGATCGGACCGGTGATAGGCACGCTTGGCGAACTCCCCTTCGGGCGGGTCGGCGGGGACCGGCGCCAGGACGAAGTCCCAGAACTGCTTTCCGATGGTGTCGAAGGCGACGCTTACCCCGGTGTCCAGGACCCGCTTGACGTAGGTCGGATCCGGGTGGATGTCCATGTGGCCGATCACGACCCGGTCCAGGTCCATGCCCTCGTCGCGGAGGATCTCCACCTGCTCGAGGGCCATGGTGCCGTGCGTGGTGTGGGTATTGAGGGCCAGACCGGTGTCCCGCGCCGCCCGCGCGGCGGCGCGGAGGCACTTCTCCTCGTGCGGCGTGATCTCGTCCAGGCCGGTCGCCTGCTCACCGAGGATGCCGACGCGCACGCCGGTCCCGCGCACTCCCTCGGTGGCATCGGCGACGAAGCGCGCGTGCATGGCGGCCAGGTCCGCCTCCAGTGCCCACTGCGGCGAGTACGGCTCCAGGTACACCGCGGCCCCGGCGATGACGTGCACGCCACTGCGCCGCGAGATCTCCTGCAGCAGGCTCAGGCTCTCGCCCTCCTCGTCCCGCCCCACGACCCCGTAGGGACTCAGGTCCACGACGGTTCCGAAACCGAGGTCCCGAATGCCGCGCAACGCTGTGACGGCGACCTGGACAGGGTCGTCGACCGTGCCACCGGAGAGCCAAGGCCCTGGCACCAGGGAGACCAGGTGCTCGTGCGGCAGGACGCGGCCGAGCGCGGTGGCATCGACGGGGCCGAGGACGGTCTGCGCGTGGGCCATGGGTTCCTCTTCGGGTAGGCACCCGGGGCCGGCCGTTTCGCGGCCGGCCCCGGGGCTCGTGATCAGTCCAGGACGCCGGCCGGGGGCTCGGTGCCGTAGTCGCTCTCCCAGCCCTCCACGATGTTGTCCTTGGTCACGGCGAACGGCGGGTTGGCGACCAGTTGCGGGGCCTGCTTGTCCAGGACGCCGTAGGCACCGACGATCGCGAGACCGCGACCGAGGTCGACCGAGGAGTTGCTGACGATCCCGATGACGTTCCCGTCACGCATCATGTCGGCGGCGAGGTTGGCCTCGAGGTCGTTCGTGACGACCTTGACATCGGTCCGCCCCGCCTGACGGAGCGCCGCGAGAACGCCCTCGGCCGCGGTGGCCCAGGCGACGTAGATGCCCTTGATCTCGGGGTTCCGGGTGATCATCGCGTTGGCGATGTCCTCAGTGCGCGCGGGATCGCTGAAGCCCTCCTCGGCGACGATGTCGATGTCCGGGTAGAGGTGGGCGGTCCAGTCCTTGAACGCCTGGTCGCGCTGGTTGGTGAACCAGAAGTCGGCGTCGTGGTAGAGGTAGCCGACCTCACCCTCACCACCGATGGCCTCCCCAAGCATCTCGGCGTTGGCCTTGCCGTACTCGGTGAGCGCACCGGTGACGATGGAGACGATCTGGTCGCCACTCTCGTACCCCGCGGGCGGCGTCGTCATCACAGCGAGCTTCACGCCCTGGTCGACGGCGGGCTGGAAGGCTGCGGCCGCCGACGTGGGGTCGACCGCGATCGTCACGATGATGTCGGGGTCGAGCGCGAGCACGCTCTGCAGGTTGTCCGCCTGGCGCGCTGGGTCGAAACCGGCCTCCGTGCTCGCGACGACGTCGATGCCCAACTCCTCGAACTGCTCGCGGGCACCCTTCTCCGTGGCCGTCACCAGAGCCGAGGACTCGTGCCAGACGAAGGCTGCCTTGTACTGGCCGGCGCGGACCTGAGCGATCTCCTCGTCGGTCAGCTGCAACTGGTCCAGGCTCTCCGGCGTCTCACCGTTGGGCCCGGTGAACTGCAGGCTGGGCATCTCCGCCGGCGCCTTGTCCGCCACGGCGTCGTCCGCCCCGCCGCCGCAGGCGGTGAGCGCGACCGAGCCGGCCAGAGTGGCCGCGATAGCCAGCCTCCACGTCCTGCCTCTGAGCGTCTGCTTCATTGCTGTCTCCCTGGGGCGAGTGCCGCGTCGGTCACGGGCGAAGCTCATCTGCTTTCAGACTGAACGTATTGAATCGCTTCCTCACCCAGGGGTGTCAAGTGGCAAGGGCAAGAGCTAGCGTCACGGTCTGATCACGGGTCTCATGAGTGCTCGGCCCTATTGTTTGTGATCACCGGGCAAGAAAAGGAGGCGGCGTGGATCCGCATCCCAACCGGAACCGTGCCGCGGTCCTCGCCCGGGCCCTGGCCAGCGCACCGACCACGCGGACCGCGCTGGCAGAGGCCACCGGACTCTCCCCGGCCACCGTCTCCCGCATGGTGGACGCCCTGATCGGTGAGGGGCTCCTGCAGGAGACCGCCGAGGTGTCCAGCGGTCGTCGCGGCAGGCGAGCCACGCTGATCGAGGTCGTCGCCGACGGCGCCGTCGTCGCGGGTGTCGACCTAGGGGCTTCGAGCACCCGCATCGTCCTGGCCGATCTGCTCGGCGAGCCACTGCACCGACGGACGTGCCCCACGCCCACCGACCGTGGAGCCGAGGGACTGGCCACCTGGCTGGCCGATGAGGTGGTGGCCGCCGGGCGCGGGCTCACCGACGGGCTCGCTGCCGTGGCGGTAGGGCTGCCGGGTGCGGTCCGGGGCGAGGACCGGACCGTCTCCAGTGCACCCAACCTTCCCCAGGTCGAGCAGCCTGGGTTCCTCGACGTCCTCGAGAAGCGGCTCGGGCCGTGCTTGGACCTTGACAACGACTCGAACTACGCACTGCTCGGCGAGCAGCGCTTCGGCGCCGCCCGGTCGGCCCGAACGGCCGTGATGCTCACCGTCGGCGCGGGGCTCGGAGCCGGCGTCGCGCTGGAGGGACGACTGCTCCGCGGGCGGAACGGACTGGTGGGCGAGTTCGGGCACCTGCCCGTCGGCCCACTGGGCACCCCACTGGAGCACCTGGTGACCGGGTCCGGGATCATGCGCCGCGCCGCGGAGCTGGGCATGGACATCGCGTCGCCGGCCGCCCTCTTCGCAGAGGACGCCGACGGTCAGCTCGTGGCGATGCGTCGCCACGTGGAGCATGCGCTGCTCGTCGTCCTGACCGCCGCAGTGGTGAGCTACGAGCCGGACATGATCGTCCTCGGCGGTCGGATCGGCCGTTCCCTCACGCCCCACCTGCCGGAGCTGCGGGAGAACCTGCGGCGCATCGTGCCGTCGGCCCCTCCGGTCGTCCCTGCACAGTTGAGCGACCTGTCCGGTGCGCTGGGCGCGGCAGTCGCCGCGTTGCACCGGGTGTACCTCGGCCTGGGCCTCGCCGACCACGACCTCGTGGGGGTGCCAAGTCCCCGCGCCCTCGGTTCGGCGGTGGGCGACGGCCCGGTGACCGGAAGCGGAGCGGAGAGCTAGCGGACCGGCACGCCGGCGGCGGCGAGCCCGGCCTTCACGTCGCCCACCCGCAGCTGGCCGAAGTGGAAGACGCTGGCGGCGAGCACCGCGTCGGCACCGGCCTCGACGGCGGGCGGGAAGTGCTCCACGGCCCCCGCTCCCCCGCTGGCGATCAGCGGGACGGCCACCTCGCGGCGGGCCCGGCGGATGAGGTCGGTGTCGAAGCCGGCCCGGGTCCCGTCGGCGTCCATCGAGTTGAGCAGGATCTCGCCGACCCCGAGCTCCGCCGCCCGCACGCACCACTCGACGGCGTCGCGGCCGGTGCCCCGGCGTCCGCCGTGGGTGGTGATCTCGAAGCCTGAGTCGGTCACCGCCTCGTCGCGGGTGCGCCGCGCGTCCAGCGAGAGGACCAGGACCTGGCTGCCGAACCGGTGGGCGATCTCGGCGATCAGCTCGGGCCGGGCGACGGCGGCGGTGTTCACCGCGACCTTGTCCGCGCCGGCGCGCAGCAGCTTGTCGACGTCCTCGACGCTGCGGACCCCTCCGCCGACGGTGAGCGGGATGAACACGCTCTCCGCGGTCCGGCGGACGACGTCGTAGGTGGTCTCGCGGTCGCCCGAGCTGGCGGTGATGTCGAGGAAGGTGAGCTCGTCGGCGCCCTCGGCGTCGTAGACGCGGGCCATCTCGACCGGGTCACCGGCGTCGCGCAGGTCGACGAAGTTGACCCCCTTCACGACGCGCCCGTTGTCGACGTCGAGGCACGGGATGACGCGCACCGACAGGCTCACGCCGCCCCCTCCCGCACGGCGTCCGCCTCGATCTCGACGAGCATCTCGGGATCGATGAGGGCGGCCACCTGGACCATGGTCGTGGCGGGGCGGACGTCACCGAAGAACTCGCCGTGCACCCGGCCGACCTCTTCCCAGCGGGAGATGTCGGTGACGTACATGCGGGTGCGGACGACGTCGTGCAGGGCGAAGCCGGCCCGCTCCAGGGAACTCTCGATGGTGAGCAGGCACTGCTGGGTCTGGGCGGCGGCGTCCCCGGGGTGCGCGACGGCGCCGTCGACCACCGCCGTCGTGCCGCTCACCCACGCGGTGTCCCCGCGGACGACCACCCGGCTGTAGCCGACGACGGCCTCCCAGGGCGCGCCGCTGCCCAGCCGGATCACCGTCACGCGAGCTCCTCGGTCACCCGCAGCGCCTCGGGCAGCGTGAACGCCCCCGCGTAGAGGGCCTTGCCGACGATGGAGCCCTCGACGCCGATGGGGGTCAGCCCGGCCAGGGCGCGGATGTCCTCGAGGGAGCTGACCCCGCCCGAGGCGATCACCGGGCGCGGAGTGGCGGCGCAGACCTCGCGCAGCAGGTCGAGATTGGGGCCGCGCAAGGTGCCGTCCTTGGTGATGTCGGTGACGACGTAACGGGCGCAGCCCTCGGCGTCCAGACGGGCCAGGGTCTCGTACAGCTCGCCGCCCTCCTGAGTCCAGCCGCGGGCCGCCAGGCGGGTGCCGCGCACGTCGAGGCCGACGGCGATGCGGTCACCGTGCTCGGCGATCGCCCGGGCGCACCACTCGGGCGACTCCAGGGCGGCGGTGCCCAGGTTCACCCGGCGGCACCCGGTGGCCAGCGCGGCCTCCAGCGAGGCGTCGTCGCGGATGCCGCCGGAGAGCTCGACGTCGACGTCCAGCTGCCCCACGACCCGGGCGAGCAGCTCACGGTTCGTGCCGCGGCCGAAGGCGGCGTCGAGGTCGACCAGGTGCACCCACTCGGCGCCGTCGCGCTGCCACTGCAGCGCGGCCTCGAGGGGGTCGCCGTAGGAGGTCTCGCTGCCGGCCTCCCCCTGCACGAGACGGACGGCCTGGCCGTCGGCGACGTCGACGGCGGGGAGCAGCTGCAGCTTCGGCACGGCGACCAGCGTAGGGAGGACCATGTCGGCGTGCTGCGGCGGCTGCTCCGGACGGCGCTGGTGCTCGGTCTCGTGTGTGCTGTGGTCGTGGGCCTGCTGTGGGCGTTCCAGCGCCGTCTGATCTACCTGCCGTCGGGCGGTCCGGTGCCCGCCGCGGCCGACGTGCTCCCCGGTGGCCGCGACGTCGAGCTCCGCACGGCCGACGGGCTGCGGCTGGGCGGCTGGTTCCTCCCGGGCCCTGGACCGGACGCGCCCGCCGTCCTGTTCGCGGCCGGCAACGGCGGCAACCGGGAGCACCGTGCGTTGCTGGCTCGCGCGCTGGCCGCCGAGGGGCTCGCCGTCCTGCTGTTCGACTACCGCGGCTACGGCGGCAATCCCGGCAGCCCCAGCGCCGACGGGCTGGCGCTGGACGTCCGCGCGGCGCGGGAGTGGCTGGTCACCGAGGCCGGCGTGCCGCAGGAGCGGCTGGTCTACCTCGGCGAGAGCCTGGGCTGCGCCGTCGTCACCGAGCTCGCGCTGGAGCACCCGCCGGCGGGACTGGTGCTGCGGTCACCGTTCGTCGACCTCGCCGCGGTGGGCGGCGAGCACTACCCGTTCCTGCCGGTGCGGTTGCTGCTGCGCGACCGCTACCCGGTGGCCGAGCAGGTGGCGCGCGTGGAGGTGCCGACGACGGTGCTGCTGGGCACCGCCGACACGATCGTGCCGCCGGAGCAGAGCCGCCGGGTGGCCGCGGCCGCCGGGCGGCTGCACGCCCTGGTCGAGGTGCCCGGAGCCGGGCACAACGACGTCGTCCTCCTCGACGGGCCGGAGCTGGTCGGCGCCGTCACCGACCTCGCCCGCTGAAACCCGGCGCAACCGGAGCGACGCCGTCTCGTTGTCCGGGGCAGGCGTGCGACGGCGCGCGCCGGTTGAGGAGGCACGCTCGTGCGGGTATCCCGGTTCCGACTGCTCGTCCTGCTGGTGGCGGCCCTGGTGGCCGCCGGCGCGGGCACCGCCTCCGCCGGCCCGCACCGCGGCCCCGACACCGGTGCCTTCGCACCGGTGGACCAGCGTGGTCCGAAGCTGAGCGTGCCGGCGGCGGACCTGCAGAAGGCGCTCCGCTGCAACGGGCCGCTGACGAGGCTGACCAGCGATCCCGTGCTCCTCGTGCCGGGCACCACCCTGGAACCCGGGGTCAACTTCGGCTGGAACTACCTGCGGGCCTTCGACCGGGACGGCCGACGCTGGTGCACCGTCACGCTGCCGCAGGACGCCACGGGCGACGTCCAGGTCGCCGGCGAGTACGTCGTGCACGCACTGCGCACGATGAGCCGCGCCGCGCACCGCGACGTCGACGTCGTCGGCTACAGCCAGGGCGGCATGGTGCCGCGGTGGGCGCTGCGCTTCTGGCCCGACACCCGCGACCTCGTCGACGACGTCATCGGCCTGAGCCCGTCCAACCACGGCACCGTCGTCGCCGACGCCGCCTGCGCGCGGCCCTGCAACCCGTCGTTCCACCAGCAGGCCTCGCGCTCGCGGTTCCTGCAGGCGCTCAACAGCGGCGCGGAGACCTTCGCCGGCATCGACTACACGGTGGCCTACACGCAGACCGACGAGGTGGTGGTGCCCAACGTGGGCCCGGCGCCCAGCTCGGCGCTGCGCACGGGGGCGGGCACCGTCGCGAACATCGCTCTCCAGGAGGTCTGCCCCGGCCACGTGGCCGACCACTTCTCGATCGGCAGCTCCGACGCCGTCGGCTACGCCCTCGTCGTCGACGCCCTCGACCACGACGGCCCCGCCGACCGGTCGCGCATCCCGCTGACCGTCTGCGCCCAGCCGTTCCAGCCCGGCGTCGACCCCGCGACGGCGGCGCAGGACTTCGCGGCCATGGTGGCCTACGCGGGCAACCCGGCGGGCAACGCGCCCGACGTGCCGGCCGAGCCGCCGTTGAAGCCCTACGTGTTCCGCCGCTGAGGCCCCCGGCTCAGCTCCCGCCCTGGTGCCGGGCGGCGAACTGGCCGGGTGTCATCGCCGTGACCCGGGCGAAGTCGCGGGTGAAGTGCGCCTGGTCGGCGTAGCCGAGCAGCGCCGCCACCTCACCGAGGCCGGCCGGCCCGGTGCGCAGCCGCTCGGCCGCCTCCTGCAGCCGACGGCGCTGGATGAGCCACTTGGGGGTCAGCCCGAGCCGGCGGTGCACCAGCCGCTGCAGCGCCCGCTCGGAAAGGCCGAAGCGCTCGCAGATCTGGGCGACCCGGGTGACCTCGCGGTCGCCCTCCACGAAGGCGACGACGTCGTTGACCAGCAGGCCGTCGTCGTCGACCGGGAGGAACGGGCGCAGCGCGTCGGCGACGGCGACCATCGCGGCCTCGTGCGCGTCGACCGCATGCGGATCGGCGGCCATGGCGCTCCGCACGCGAAGCGTCAGTGTCTCCCCCGCCCCGCCCAGCACCTCGGCGACGTCGACGTGGCGGTCGGTGTGGTCGCTCATCGGGCCGCCCGCGATCAGCGCTCCGGCGGCCGGAGCGCACATCACGCCGACCGCCCAGCCCGAGCCGGTGAGCGTCGTGGTCGACAGGCCGGAGACGACGCCGTAGAAGCGGGCGTAATCGGGAGCGACCACCACCAGCGACACCGGGTACTGCAGCACCCGCTGCGCCGCCTCCTGCCCAGGCGGCACCGACCACACCGGAATCCAGAAGCGCTGCAGGAAGCCCTCGAACTCCACGGGCGCCGGATAGCGGTACATCACGTGCGAGGCGTCGTCCGGCGTGCGCAGGTGGGCCCGCTCGATGGAGTCCATCGGCCGAGGGCTGTCGGGTTTCATCAAGACCGAGCCTGCCGCACGTCCCTAGCGTCCGGTGCATGAACCGCACCGCCGCCCAGCACGCGGCCGCCGACCGTCCCCTCACCGCGCTCCTGGACACCGTGCCCCCGGACGGCTGGTCCAGCCCTCCCAGGGGGAGGGGCGGGACCAGCCGTCCGGGGGAAAGGTGCTATCTCTTAA
>NZ_POQU01000056.1 GCF_002938425.1 Blastococcus atacamensis
AGGCTCCGGCGCAGCCGGCTCAGGCTCGGTCGGCGTCTCGCTGGTCGCGGCGTCGAGCTGGGCCTGCAGGTCGGCGATGGCGGCGTCGAACTCCTCGACGGTCACCACCTGCACGGTGTTGCCGTTGGAGTCCACCGGGACGCCGGTGGCGGGCTCGGTGCGCGCCAGGGCTGCCCCGGCCAGGCCGGTGGCACCGACCAGGGTGAGAGCTGCCAGAGCAGCCAGGTTGCGCTTGTTCATGGCGTTGGTCGTCCTCTGTCAGTCGGCGGGCGACCGCGTGGATGACGCGATCGGAGACGTGTCGGAGATGTGGGCGGCGATGCCGGCGGCGGCGAGAGCGGCGGCAGAGGTGGCGGGCACGGCGCGGGCGTCGCGCCCGCGCCGGTGCTGCGGGCAGGATCGGGCGAGGGGGGCCGGGGTAATCGTTGACTCACGGTAATCGAACGATGACTTATCGGAGGCTAACGCCGATCGGGGTCCGGCGCCAGGGCTCGTCGACGCCGCGCGTGTCCAGCGAGGGGTTCCCGACGATGCAGATGTCCCGCGCACTGCTCCTCCGCCTCCCGCGGAGGGCGCTCGATGGCTCGCGACGCCTCGAGGACGCGGGAGCCCTTCTGCTGATGCCCGTTCTCCACCGCCCGACCTGCGTGGTCGTCCGGCGGGACGTGGACCGGATGAGGGCGCACGTGGAGTGTGTCGCGCTGCTGGTCCCGGCCCGATCCGCCGAGAACGTCGCCTAGGAGGGGTGCCCGCCCGCAGTGCGCCACATCACTGTCCTGGACTGCAATCCGCCCTAAGTCCACGACTCTGGTAGACATATCTCCGTGACACGGTCGACGGCGCTCCTCCTCGTGAGCCGACTGCACGTCGATCTGCTGCGCGTCTGCACCGCCGCCTGTCCGGGGTCCTGACCTGCCGCGCCGTTCCCGGCGCCAGCTCGACCCCCTGTCAGGCCGCCTGCCGCGGCTTCCCGTGAGACCGGAGTCCCTTCCCCGTGAAGACCTTGATCCTGATCGCCCTCGCCGGCCTGGGCGCCCAGCTCGTCGATGGCAGCCTCGGCATGGCGTACGGCGTCACCTCGACGACGCTGCTGCTGGCCCTGGGCACCAACCCCGCCGCCGCGTCGGCCACGATCCATCTCGCGGAGATCGGCACCACGCTGGCCTCGGGGGTCTCGCACTGGAAGTTCGGCAACGTCGACTGGAAGGTCGTCGCGAAGGTCGGCGTGCCCGGCGCGGCCGGCGCCTTCGCCGGCGCGACGTTCCTGTCGAACCTCTCCACCGAGCTCGCCGCCCCGGTGATGTCGGTGATCCTGGTGTCCCTCGGCGCCTACATCCTGGTGCGCTTCACCCTGCGCGGCATCGACCGGCGCAACCTGGGCAAGCCGGTGCGCAAGCGCTTCCTCGGCCCACTGGGCCTGGTGGCCGGCTTCGTCGACGCCACCGGCGGCGGCGGCTGGGGCCCGGTCGGCACGCCGGCGCTGCTGGCCAGTGGCCGGATGGAGCCGCGCAAGGTCATCGGCTCGATCGACACCTCCGAGTTCCTCGTCGCGCTGGCGGCCAGCCTCGGCTTCCTCTTCGCACTCGGCTCGCAGGGCATCGACATGCTGTGGGTCGTCGGTCTGCTCGCCGGCGGTCTGATCGCCGCTCCGATCGCCGCCTGGCTGGTCCGGTACATCCCGCCGCGGCTGCTGGGCTCCCTGGTCGGCGGCATCATCGTCGTCACCAACGTCCGCACCCTGCTGCGCAGCGACTGGATCGATGCCTCCGACGGCCTCGCCTATTCCCTCTACGCCGTGCTCGTCGTGGTGTGGGCCCTGGCCGTCGTCCACTCCTTCCGGGAGTACCGCAAGGACACCGCGACGGAGTCCGCGGACGCGGTCGCCGCGGTGGCCGAGCGCAACGTCGTCGCCGACGTCGACGACGCCCGCGTGACCAATGCGCAGCCCATCGGCGCCGGCCGGCCGAGCGACCTGCGCGACTAGGGAAACGCCCCTCCGCCCCACCGCTCGCCCGCTCGCGGCGGGCCCCTGCGGAAGCCGTCCTGGCGCACCGTTCAGCGGCCGGCGAGGAGGCGCTCCTCCAGCTCGACGGGCAGGCCGGGCGCGGGACGGTGCGTGGGCAGCGGCGGCCGCTCGGACGTCTGCATCCAGGCCCAGGTGTCGGCGACCGTCGCCTCCAGGGGGCGGGTGGTCAGCCCCAGCTCCCGGGCGCGGGTCGTGTCGACGTCCCAGGCGGTGCGCGCCTCCTCGTGCCGCAGCCAGAGCGGGAGGTGCACCCACTCCTGCACGCCTGTGGCCACCAGGTCGTCCTCGGGCACCGGCACCCACTCCGCATCGCCTCCGGTGACGTCGCGGCACACGTCCAGCAGACCGCCGTAGGTGGTGCTGCCGACCGGGCCCTTCGCGTTGACCGCCCCGCCCTGCCCGCGCTCGGCCATCCCCACCAGCCAGACGGCGAGGTCGCGGGCGTCGACGAGCGAGATCGGCTGGTCCAGGCCCTCCGCCGGCACGACGATCCGGCCGCCCCGGGAGATGCGGTCCAGCCACCAGCCCAGGCGGTACACCGGGTCGTGCGGTCCCACGACGAGGCCGGCGCGGGCGGTGAGGAAGGCCGGACCCACGGCCTCGGCCAGCACCCGCTCGGCGTGCGCCTTGTTCGGCCCGTAGTCGTCGTCATCGGTGCCCCAGGTCGGCTGCGCGTCCTCGGGCCCGATCGGCCCGGGCGGCCAGTCCCGGTAGGCGTTCAAGCTGCTGACGAAGGCGTAGCCGGCCACCCCGCCGAGCACGGCAGCGGCGTTGTCGGCGGCCGCGCGGGTTTGGCAGGAGGTGTCGACGACGAGCTCGGGCCGCCACCCGTCGAGGGCCGCCGGTAGAGCTGCTGGGTCGTCGCGGTCGCCGCACAGCGCCCGTGCACCCTCCGGCGGCGCCCCCGAGACCCCCCGGGTGAAGGTGGCGACCTCGTGACCGCGCTCGAGCGCCGCCCCGACCACGTGCCGGCCGAGGAAGTGCGTGCCGCCGAGGACGAGGAGTCTCATGGCGGTCACTCCAGCCCAGCCGCTCCCCCGCCGTCCAGCGGGTTCGCGCTTGGCGTAAGCCCCGTCGGCCTCGTCCGGAGGCTCGCCGCGAGCGTGGGAGCGGGGAGAGGGACGGGGTCCCTTCTCCTACACGGCGCGGGAGGCGGGGACCTGCGGCAGCGGGGTGGATCGGGCCGCGGCCATCACCATCTGCGGCGACGACGGGAGCCCCCGGCGGGTGCACAGCCGCAGGGCGCGGGCACCGGTGAGGACGTCGGTCTCCGGCGGCACGACCAGCAGATCCGCCCGGCGGGTCCCCCCAGCCCAGATCAGGCAGACGACGCCGGGGTCCATGCTGCGGAAGCCGCCGGTGCGCACCGTGCGACCCAGGACCTCCAGCTTGCGGTCGACCGGCTCCCAGGCGTCCAGCGGGTAGGTGAACCGCTCGACGCGCACCCCCCGCCGCTCCAGTGCGGCGATCAGCTCCGGAAGCTCCACGGCCAGCTCACGGCTACGCGGGAACCACGCGCCGTCGAAGGCGGAACGGCCGGAACCGGCGTCGTCCCGCAGGCTCACGCGGACGTCGATCCCACCCCGGAAGCCCTCGCTCGCCGGAACCGCACGGGTGATCGTCGTCATCAGCCTTCGGCCACCTCTCGTCGCTCGCCGTGGGGCACGGTCGTACACGGCCCCGACACGAACCTAGGCCGCATGGCACGCCCGGCCCGTCGTGTGCCGCCCGGGCGCGCCGCCCCCTATCGGCAGGTCATCACGATTCGTGACCTTCCAACCACGACAACGCCCCCGCCTCGCGCGATGCGAGACGGGGGCGGTCGACGTGCTGGAACGGCCCCGTCCAGAGGCTCACCCCGAGGTTGCGAGGGGTGAGGAGGACGGGGTCCTTCTACGGCTTGGGCTTGCGGTTCTTGGACTTGCCGCGCTCGGTCTGGTCCAGCACCACCTTGCGGATGCGGACGCTGCCCGGGGTGACCTCGACGCACTCGTCCTCGGCGCAGAACTCCAGCGCCTGCTCCAGGTTGAGGATCTTCGGCGGGATCAGCCGCTCCAGCTCCTCGGACGTGGACTTGCGCATGTTGGTGAGCTTCTTCTCCTTGGTGATGTTCACGTCCATGTCGTCCGGACGGGAGTTCTCACCGACGATCATGCCCTCGTAGACCTCGGTGCCCGGCTGGACCATGAGCTGGCCGCGCTCCTGCAGCGAGAACATCGAGTACGTCGTCGCGACGCCCTGGCGGTCGGCGACCAGCGAGCCGGTCGGGCGGGCGCGCATGTCGCCCAGCCACGGCTCGTAGCCCTCGAGGTTGTGGTTGAGGACGCCGGTGCCGCGGGTCTCGGTGAGGAACTCGGTACGGAACCCGATCAGGCCGCGCGACGGGACGATGTACTCCATCCGCGCCCAGCCGGTGTCGTGGTGCACCAGGTTCTCCAGCCGCGCGCGACGGGTCGCCAGCGCCTGGGTCAGGGTGCCGACGTACTCACCCGGGGTGTCGATCGTGACCCGCTCCACCGGCTCGTGCAGCTTGCCGTCGACCATCTTCGTGACGACGGTCGGGCGGCCGACGGTGAGCTCGAACTCCTCGCGCCGCAGCTGCTCGACGAGGATGGCCAGCGCCAGCTCGCCGCGGCCCTGCATCTCCCAGGTGTCGGGACGGTCGGTGGGCAGCATGCGCACCGAGACGTTTCCGACCAGCTCCTGGTCGAGGCGGTTCTTGATCAGACGGGCGGTCAGCTTCTTCCCCGACTTGCCCGACAGCGGCGAGGTGTTGATCCCGATGGTGATCGAGATCGACGGCTCGTCCACGGTCAGCGGCGGCAGCGGGCGCGGGTCGTTCGGGTCGGCGAGGGTGTCGCCGATCATGATGTCCTCGATGCCGGCGATGGCGACGAGGTCGCCGGGGCCGGCGCTCTCGGCCGGGGTGCGGGTGAGGCCCTCGGTGACCAGCAGCTCGGTGATCTTGACGTTCTTGATGGTGCCGTCGACCTTGCACCAGGCGACCTGCTGGCCGCGCTTCATCTCACCGGAGTGGATGCGCAGCAGCGCCAGGCGGCCCAGGAACGGCGAGGCGTCGAGGTTCGTGACCTGCGCGCGCAGCGGCTCCTCGGCGTCGTAGCTCGGCGCCGGGATCGTGTCGAGCAGCGTCTTCACCAGCGGCGCGAGGTCCTCGCTGTCCGGGACGGTGCCGTTCTCCGGGCGGTTGAGCGAGGCCTGGCCGGTCCGGCCGTTGCAGTAGACGATCGGGAACTCGAGGGCGTCGGCGTGCATGCCGGCGTCCTCCATGAGCTCCATGAACAGCTCGTAGCACTCGTCGACGACCTCTTCGATGCGGGCGTCGGCGCGGTCGGTCTTGTTGACCGCGAGGATGACCGGCATCCCCTTGCCGAGCGCCTTGCGCAGCACGAAGCGGGTCTGCGGGAGCGGGCCCTCGGAGGCGTCGACGAGCAGGACGACGCCGTCGACCATGGACAGGCCGCGCTCGACCTCACCGCCGAAGTCCGCGTGACCGGGGGTGTCGACGATGTTGACGACGACAGGGTTGCCGTCGTCGTCGGCCAGGCGGATGGCCGTGTTCTTGGCAAGGATGGTGATGCCGCGCTCGCGCTCGAGGTCCATCGAGTCCATCACGCGGTCCTGCGTGGAGTCGTTGTCCGTCCCCTCGCCCTTGGACCGGCCGAGAGCGCCGGCCTGGCGGAGGAGGGCGTCGACCAGGGTCGTCTTGCCGTGGTCGACGTGGGCGACGATCGCCACGTTGCGCAGGTCGTTGCGGGTGGGCATGCGGAAGGGCACCTCGGGGAGCTCGGGATCGCGCCGCGCGGACGCGCGCGGGCATCAGGTCAACAGCTTCTGACGCCGCGACCTTCCCTCCACTCTATGTGCTCAACGCGCGGGCACCGGCGTCTGCGGCCTGTCGACCACCCCGTAGGTCACCCCTGCGGCGGCAACAGTGACCAGACTCACCGCGAACCAGGCGGGGAAGCCGGCCCCCAACGCCAGCACGTGGGCCAGGACGAACGCCCCGACGTAGAGCGCAGCCAGGGCCGCGGTGACGGCCGGACCGCGCCGGCGAGCGGCGATCCAGCCCGCGCCGATGCCGCAGACGGCGAAGACCGCGCCGCCCAGCGCGCGGATACCGGTGCTCTGCGCGATCCCGAAGCCGGCGGCGAGACCGACGGCGACCAGCAGGGAGGCGGGGATCCGGGCGAGGGCCGAGGTCGACATGCCCTCCAGTGTCCACACCCCTGTGCCGCGGGCCCGGGTTGGCTGGTCGGCGACCGGGTAGGGCGAGAAACAGCAGGCTGCCGGATCGCTCCGTGGCCCGACCCGAGGAGAACCCGCATGCCCCTGTCCTACGCGACCCTGCCCGGCGACATCGACCACCTCATCGCCGACGACCACGCGATCGTCGAGCGGCAGTTCCAGCACCTGGAGGCCGGCCGCGGGAACCGCCGGGTGCTGGTCGACCAGATCTCCATCGAGCTCGCGCTGCACGCCTTCGCCGAGGAGACGGTGCTCTACCCGCTGTGGACCGAGCTCGGCATGCAGGACGAGCACGACGACGCCGAGCACGAGCACCAGGAGATCAAGGAGCTGCTCGTCACCCTCGGCCGCACCGAGCCGGGCGAGCCCGAGTTCGAGCAGGCGGTCACCGACCTGATCCGCGTCGTCCGCCACCACGTCCACGACGAGGAGGACGAGGAGCTGCCGGAGTTCCGACGGAAGGCCGGACCGGAGCGCATGGCCCAGCTGGGCAAGAAGTTCCTGGCCGCCAAGCGGCAGGCTCCGACGCGCCCGCACCCGAACGCGCCGGACGAGGGCCTCGCCGAGCGGATCGCGGGCATGCTCGCCAAGCCGCTGGACCATGTCCGCGACGTCCTGTCGGGCAAGCAGAAGGAGGCGGCCACGGACGCCTCCGGGCTGCTCGACCCGCAGGCGCAGGCCATCGTCGACGCCCACTCCTCCCTCGGCCCGCTCCCCTTCGAGATCCTCACCCCCGAGATGGCCCGCAAGCAGCCCGGCCCGAAGGATGCCGTCGAGAAGGTCATGGCCGAGCGCGGCATCGAGGGGCCGGAGCCGGTGGGATCGATCGAGGACCTGCAGATCCCCGACGGTGCCGGGGGCATGCAGCGTTTCCGGGTCTACAAGCCGGTGGACGCCGGCACCGCTCCCCTGCCCGTCATCGTGTGGATCCACGGGGGCGGCTGGGTCCTGTTCGACATCGACGACCACTACGACGCCTCGTGCCGGGGCTTGACCAACAAGACCGGCGCCATCGTCGTCACTCCGGACTACCGGCGGGCGCCCGAGGCGGTATTCCCGGCTGCGCACGACGATGTCCTTACCGCCTACCACTACGTGCTGCAGAACGCGGCGTCCTTCGGCGGCGACGCCTCCCGGGTCGCGATCGGTGGGGAGTCGGTGGGCGGCAACATGTCGGCGGCCACCTGTCTGCAGCTGGCCGCCAACGGCCAGCCGGTGCCCCTGGCCCAGGTGTGCGTGTACCCGCTCACCACCGGCGAGCAGTTCGGCGAGTCGATGGACGACGCCGCTGACGGCCGGCCGCTGAACCGCGCGCTGCTGAGCTGGATGGCGATGCACGCGTTCGAGGGGAAGCCGGACGCCGCCGAGGACCCGCGGATCGACCTCCTCGGCTGGACCACCGAGCAGCTGGCGAGCATGCCTCCCACCCTCGTGATCACCGACGAGCGCGATGTCCTGCGCAGCCAGGGGCAGAAGTTCGCCGAGAACCTGGAGGCGGCCGGAGTTCCGACGACGCAGGAGTACTACGCCGGCGTGATGCACGAGTTCTTCGGTGCCGCCGCGGTGCTGGACAAGGCCGAGCAGGCGCAGCAGGCGGCGGCCGAGCACTTCCTGCGGGCGTTCAGCGCGACGCGCGTGTGACCGCCGGCCGCCCGGTCCGGCCTCCGATCGGGGACGGAGCCGGGCGCCGGCGCTGACACGGCGAGGGCCCCGGACGCGAGTGCGTCCGGGGCCCCCTGGTGATGTGCTGCACGGCCCCGTCCCGAGGCTCGCCCTGAGCTTGCGAAGGGTGAGGAGGACGGGGTCCTTCCTCAGGCGGAGCGGAGCACGGCCTCGATCTCGAGCTCGACGGCGATCTTGTCGCCGACGACGACGCCGCCGCCGTCCATCGGCATGTCGATGTCGACGCCGAACTCCTTGCGGGAGATCTCGGTGCGGGCGGAGAAGCCGGCGCGGGTGCCGCCGTAGGCGTCCGGCCCGAAGCCGTTGACCTCGAGGTCCAGGGTGACCGGCTTGGTGATGCCCTTGAGGGTGAGCTCGCCCTCGACGGTCCAGTCGGCGCCGTCGGTCTTCACGGTGGTGGAGCGGAAGGTCATCACGGTGTGGTTGCCGACGTCGAAGAAGTCAGCGGACTTGATGTGCGCGTCGCGCTGCTCCTGACGGGTGTCGATCGAGTCCATGTCCACGGTGGCGGTGACGGTGGACTGCGTCGGGTCCTCGGCGGTCGTGATCTCGCCGGAGAACTCACGGAAGTAGCCGCGCACCTTGCTGACCATCATGTGGCGGACGGAGAAGCCGACCGTGGAGTGGCTGGCGTCGATGTCCCAGGTGCCGGCGATGTAGCCGGGGATCTGGACGGAGGTGCTGCTGGTCATTGCGATCTCCCTGGTTGAGCGGTCGTGCTGTCGTTGGAGGAACCATAGTTGAGCGTTGAACTATTCCGCCAGTACTCTGGACGCATGACATCGCCCGTGTCGCCGCACTCCGTCCCCTCGGGTGAGACCCGCTGGCTCGACGCCGACGAGCAGAAGGCCTGGCGGGCGTGGCTCTACAGCGCCCAGCTGCTGTTGGACCGGCTCGACCGGGACCTCACCCACCGCACCGGCATCTCCCACGCCTACTACGAGATCCTGGTGGCGCTGTCCGAGACGCCCGAGCGGATGATGCGGATGAGCGAGCTGGCCGACCGGTGCCTGTCCTCCCGCAGCCGGCTCTCGCACGCGGTCTCCCGGCTGGAGGAGCGGGGCTGGGTGCGGCGGCAGGTCTGCGCCGAGGACGGTCGCGGGCAGCTCGCCGTCCTCACCGAGGAGGGCTTCGCCGCGCTCGAGGGCGCAGCCCCCGTCCACGTCGAGGGCGTCCGGCGGGAGCTGTTCGACCAGCTCACGCCTGAGCAGGTCGCGAACATGCGTGATGTCGGGGAGACGCTGCTGCGTCACCTCGACCCGACCCGCGCCCGCTGACCTCACCCGAGCCCTAGCTCCCGGAAGTACTTGTCGGGCGTGATGGGGAGGTCACGCACCCGCAGCCCTGTGGCGTGCCAGTAGGCATTCGCCACCGCGGCCGCGGCGCCGGTGATGCCGATCTCGCCGATGCCCTTGATCCCCAGCTCGTTGACGTAGGCGTCGTGCTCCTCGAGCCAGTGGATGTCGATGTCCCCGATGTCGGCGTTGGTCGCCACGTGGTACTCGGCGAGGTCATGGTTCACGTAGTGGCCGAACCGCTCGTCGACCACCGACTCCTCGTGCAGCGCCATCGACACGCCCATGCTGAAGCCGCCGAGGAACTGCGACCGGGCGGTGCGCGCGTTCACGATCGTGCCCGCCGCGTAGACGCTGGACGCCCGGGGCAGCCGCACCTCACCGGTGTCGCGGTCCACCCGCACCTCGACGAAGTGCGCCCCGAACGCGTGCATCGACCAGTCCTGCGCGTGCGGTGACGGCCCGGGCACCTCGCCCTTCACGACGACGCCGTCGGCCGGCAGCTGCCCGCCCCAGCGCTCGTCCAGCTCCCGTCGCACATCGCGCGCGGTGAGCACGATCGCCGATCCCCACGACGCCAGGCCCGTGGAGCCGCCCGCCCCGCCGGCGAAGGGCAGGTCGCTGTCGCCGATCCGCAGCTCGATCGCCCCGAGCTCCACGCCCAGGGCGTCGGCGGCGATCTGGGTGAGGGCCGTCCAGGCGCCGGTGCCGATGTCGGAGCCGTCGATCTCCACCGTCCACCGCCCGTCGCCGTGCCCGGTGATCCGGCACTCCGCCTTGCGGCGGCGGGCCGGATAGGTGGCCGAGGCGACGCCGGTGCCGACCAGCCACCGGCCGTCCTCGCGCACCCCCGGCCGCAGGTCGCGCCCGGCCCAGCCGAACCGCTCGGCACCGGTGCGCAGGCAGGCGACCAGGTTCCGGCTGGACCAGGGGACGTCGCGTTCGGGATCGCGCTCGGGCTCGTTGCGGATCCGCAGCTCCACCGGGTCGATGCCCGCCGCGTGGGCGAGCTCGTCCATCGCCGACTCCAGCGCGAACAGGCCCGGGGTCTCCCCCGGCGCCCGCATGATGGTCGGCGGCGGCACGTCCAGCCGGGCGAGCCGGTGCGTGGTGCGCCGGTGCGGCGCCGCGTAGAGCACCCGGGTCGCCGTGGCGGTCTGCTCGGCGAACTCGTTGATCCGCGAGGTGTGCTCGACGACCTCGTGGCTGATGGCGGTCAGCCGGCCCTCGGCGTCGGCGCCCAGCCGTACCCGCTGGATGGTGGGCGTCCGGTGCCCGACCAGGCTGAACATCTGCTGGCGAGTGAGCTCGAAGACGACGGTGCGCCCGACCACCTTCGCCGCCATCGCGGCCAGGATCTGGTTCGGATGGGTGAAGGCCTTCGACCCGAACGCGCCACCGACGTACGGGGAGATCACCCGCACCTGGCCCCGCTCGAGCCCGAACGCCGTCATCAGGTCGTTCACGATGTTGTGCGGGCCCTGGTTGGCGTCCCACAACGTCAGCCGGTCCTCGTCCCAGCGGGCCATCGAGGTGTGCATCTCGATCGGGTTGTTGTGCTGGGTCGGCGTGGAGTAGGTGGCGTCGACCGTGGCCGCAGCCGTGGCGAGGGCGCCGTCGACGTCGCCGATCACGGAGTCGGTGTCGAAGCCGGCCATGAGCTGCTCCGGCGCGTAGAGGTCCGGCCGGTCGGCGGAGAGCGCGACGTCCGGTTCGGCCGCCGAGTACTCGACCACGACGGCGCCCACGGCCGCCTTGGCGATCTCCGAGCTCTCCGCGACGACGGCGGCGACGATCTGCCCCTGGTAGTGGACGTCGAGCGACTGCAGCACCGGCAGGTCCGACGCAAGCCCCTCCCCGAGCCGTGGCGCGTTCGCGGGGGTGAGCACGGCCAGCACCCCGGGCATCGCCTCGGCCGCCGCCGGGTCAAGCCGCGTGATGCGGCCGTGGTTGACCGTGCTCTGGACGACCGCGACATGGCAGATGGGCTCGCCGGGGTCCTGCTCGTAGGCATAGGGCGCGGTGCCGCGCACCTTGGCCGGGCCGTCGAGGCGCTCGACGCCCGCGCCGATGAGGCGGTCCATCGTGGTCATCGGGTGCCCTCCGTCAGCTGCAGCAGGGTGCGGACGACGAGGTTGCGGGCCAGCGGCACCTTGAAGCCGTTGTCGCGCAGCGGCGTCGCGGCGGCCAGCTCCGCGTCCGCGGCCGCGGCGAACGACTCCTCGGTCGCCGGGCGGCCGCGCAGCGCCTCCTCGGCGGCGCTCGCCCGCCAGGGCTTGTGCGCCACTCCCCCGAGGGCCAGCCGGGCGTCGGCGACGACGCCGTCGGTCACCCGCACCGCCGCGGCGATGCTGACCAGCGCGAACGCGAAGGACGCCCGGTCGCGCACCTTGCGGTAGCGCGACGGCATGCCCAGGGCGGGCAGGTCGATCGCGGTGATCAGCTCGCCGTGCCGCAGCGTGGTGTCCCGCGACGGGTCCTCGCCGGGAAGCCGGTGCAGGTCGGCCATCGGCACCGCCCGCTCGCCGTCGGGGCCCAGGACCCGGATGACGGCGTCCAGCGCGGTGAGCGCGACGGCCATGTCCGAGGGGTGGGTGGCCACGCACGTGCCGGGCCCCTCGAGCGTCTGCCCGAGGATCGCGTGGTTGCGGTGCACCCCCTCCAGCGCCCCGCAGCCGCTGCCCGGTGCGCGCTTGTTGCAGGGCCGGGTGACGTCGGTGAAGTAGCCGCACCGGGTCCGCTGCAGCAGGTTCCCCCCGGTGGTGGCGCGGTTGCGCAGCTGCCCGGACGCCCCGGCCAGCAGCGCCTGGCTGAGCACGGGGAAGCGCTCGCGCACGCGGCGGTCGGCGGCGAGGTCGGCGTTGGGCACCGCGGCGCCGATCCGCAGACCGCCGTCGGGCAGATCGATCACCTCGGTCGAGGTCGACCGGCGGACGTCGACCAGGACCCCGGGGGTCGCGACACCGAGCTTCATGAGGTCGACGAGGTTGGTGCCCCCGCCCAGGAACGCTCCGTCGGATTCGGCGGCCAGCAGGGCGACGGCGGAGGCGGCGTCGGTGGCCCGCTCGTAGCGGAACTCCCTCATCGCCGGACGCCCTCGGCCTCGGCCACGGCGGCGACGGCCGGGACGATGTGCGCGTAGGCGGCGCAGCGGCACAGGTTGCCGCTCATCCGGTCGCGGATCTCGTCGTCGGTGAGGTCGACGTCGGCGGCGGTGAGGTCGTCGGTGACCGTGCTGGGCCAGCCGGCACGGGCCTCGGCGAGCACCCCGGCCGCGGAGCAGACCTGCCCGGGGGTGCAGTAGCCGCACTGGAAGGCGTCGTTGTCCAGGAACGCCCGGTGCAGGGGGTGCTCCCGGTCGCCCTCGGCCAGGCCGTCGGAGGTGGTCACCTCGGCGTCGTCGACGGTCACCGCCAGCACCAGGCAGCTGTTGACCCGGCGCCCGTCGAGCAGCACCGTGCAGGCGCCGCACTGCCCGTGGTCGCACCCCTTCTTCGGGCTGGTGATCCGCAGCCGCTCGCGCAGCGCGTCCAGCAGTGTCGTGCGGGTGTCCACGGTCAGCGGGTGAGTGCCGCCGTCGACCCGGAGCGTGATCTCGGTGTCCACGCCGCGCTCCTGCCCTGCTCCCCCGTGTGGACAAACGATGGCGTGCGCAACCGTCCCAGCGGGGTCCGTCAGGACCAGGACGCGAGTACGCCGACGTCGGAGCGCTCTCCCGCCACCCCAGCCGCACGGTCCTCACCGCCTCCCTGCGTCAGGAGGCTCCGCCGGCTCGCTCGTCGCGCAGCCGTCGTCGGGCGCGGCGCGGCGCGGGGGCGTAACCGTCGGTCAGTTCGCAGCGCCGGCGAAGAGCGCCCGGGACACCACGCCGGTGTCCGGGCTGTCGGTGTCCACGCCGGAATGCCGGTCAGCCGGCCCAGACGTCCCCGACCCGGGCGGCGACCTGCGCCGCCTGCGCGCGCCCGGCCCGCGCGGCGGGCTCCCGGGCGGCGGGGTCGAGCACGTTGCGGCCGATCGCTGTCGAGCTGGCCTGGTCGGGCGAGACGACGGCGACCCGCGACAGCATGCCGGTGACCTGGGCGTCGACGCTGGCCATCGGGCCGACGCCGCGCGGGATGGGCGCCAGCACCACCAGGCGGTCGTAGCCGTGAGCGAGGTCTGCGTTGGCCGCGGAACGCATGCCGCCGTCGACGTACCGCCGTCCCTCGATGGTCACCGGCGGGTAGACGCCGGGCACCGCACAGCTGGCGGCCACGGCCTGCAGCAGCGGCACCCCGGAGTCGCGGTCGAAGGTGCGGAACTCACCGGTGGCGGCGTCGACCGCGGTGATCGTCAGGTTCCGCTCCGGCCACTCCTTCGCGACGAGCCGGGAGCCGATGACGTCGAGCCGCTCCTGCTCGGTCGGCGTCAGGCCGGCCTTCTCGGCGGCCAGCGCCAGCGCGCCGATGCGGCGGCGGAACTCCACGTCGCGCCCCCGGCTGGTCAGCATCGCCCAGGCGTAGCGCGCCAGCGTGCCCCGTCCGACCCGGGCCACCTTCTCCTGCTCAGGCGGCTCGAGCTGGCGGCCGTACAACTCCTCCAACGGCGCGCCGCTGGCCACCTGCGCACCCACGACGGACCCGGCCGAGGTCCCGACGACGAGGTCGGCGCCGGTGAGGTCGAGGCCGGCCTCGGCCAGACCGGCGAGCACGCCGATCTCCCAGGCGATGCCGGTGATGCCACCGCCGCCGAGGACGAGGGCGGTGCGCTGGTCGCTCATGCGCGCCATCCTCACAGACCCTCGGTCCGTCCACAGACCCTCGACAGCGCGTGTGACGTGGGCCACGCTGTGTGCTGGAGTTCTCCGACGAGAGGAAACGCATGACCACCGTGCAGTCCGCCCCGGCACCGGCAGCGGCCAGCTGGCCGCCCGGGCTCCCCCGGTCGCTGGACTACCCCAGCGTGCCGGTGGGCTCGATCCTGCGGGCGGCGGTGCGCCGATGGGGCGACCGGACGGCGTTCATCGATCACGACGTCCCGCTGAGCTTCACCGAGATGGGCGACCGGGCGCACGCGGTGGCCGCCTGGCTCGCCGACTCCGGGGTCGGCCCCGGCGACGTCGTCGCCGTGCACATCCCCAACTGCCGGCAGTACCCGCCGCTCTACTACGGGATCCTCCTGGCCGGTGCCACGTTCTCCCCGACGAACCCGCTGCTGCCGGCGGCCGACCTGGCCGCCCAGCTGACCGACGCCGGGGCGACGGTGCTGGTCACCTGGGACCAGGTGCTGCCCTTCGTCCGGGGCGCCCTGGAGCAGACCCCGGTGCGCACCGTCGTCGTCACCGGCGAGGCGCACGTCCTCGACTTCGCCGCCCGGCTCGACGGCCTGGAGGACAGCGACGTCGACCTCGCCGACCTGCTGGCCGGCGATCCCACCGACCGGCACCTGGATGCGCACCTCGACCCCGCGGAGGCGCTGGCCCACCTGGCCTACACCGGCGGCACCACCGGCGTCAGCAAGGGAGTGGAGCTCCCGCACCGCAACGTCGTCACCAACGTGCTGCAGTCCGGCTGCTGGACGTCGGGCTCCCTGCCGGCGCTCGACGAGCACGGCGACGTGACCCTGCGGCAGGTCCTCGGCGCCGACGAGATCGCCACCCGCCTCGGCGAGGCCCGGATCATCAACCTCACCCCGTGGTTCCACGCGATGGGCGCGATCGGCTACCTCAACGGCATGGTCATGGGCGGCACCATGACGGTGATCCACATGCGCTTCGACCCGGTGAGGTACGTCGAGGACATGGCCAAGTACGAGGTCACGTCCATCGGCGGAGCTCCGCCGGTCTTCGTGGCGCTGCTCCAGGTGCCCGGGTTCGCCGAGGCCGACCTCTCGAACGTCCGCGGAATCAGCAGCGGCGCGGCGCCGCTGGCCAAGTCGCTGATCGACAAGATGGCGGCGCTCATGCCGAACGCCACCATCGGCGAGGGCTACGGCCTGACCGAGGTCACGATGCAGGCCACCGGCAACCCGTCGTTCCGGTCCGGCACCCGCAAGGCCGGCACCGTGGGCGTGCCGATCTTCGACACCGAGATCACGATCCGGCCGCTGGGCGGCGGCGACCCGCTGCCGGCCGGCGAGCGGGGCGAGGTGTGCATCCGCGGCCCGCAGGTGATGCGCGGCTACGCGCACCGGCCCGAGGCGACCGCCGAGGTGATCGACGCCGACGGCTGGTTCCACTCCGGCGACGTCGGCATCCTCGACGAGGACGGCTACCTGTCCATCGTCGACCGCACCAAGGACATGCTGCTCTACAAGGGCTACAACGTCTTCCCGCGCGAGCTGGAGGAGATCCTGTTCGCCGTGCCCGGGGTCGGCGGCGCGGCCGTCGTCGGGCGGCCCGACGAGGAGGCCGGTGAGCTGCCGGTCGCCTACGTCGTGCGCAAGGACGACGCCGACGGCGCGGCGCTGACCGCGGAGTCGGTCATGACCGCGGTGAACGACAAGGTCACGCCGTACAAGCGGCTGCGCGACGTCCGCTTCATCGACGCCATCCCGGTGTCGGCGGCAGGCAAGGTGCTCAAGCGCGAGCTGGCCGCCCGCGAGCGGGAGGCCATGGCCGAGGGCTGACCCTCCGTCCGTCCGCGCGTCGCCGCATCCCCCGCTCGGGTGCGGCGACGCGCCGGAGAGCCCGGCGCGCTCTAGGGTCGCCGTCGTGGCACAGCCCGAGAACGGTCCGGTGACCGAGCACACCGGGGTCCGGATCGCTCACGAGGAGCCGTCCCCGACCCGCGCGGTGAGCCAGCGCCTGCTGTTCGCGCTGTTCGTCTTCGTGCTCACCGTCGTCCTCGTCTACGTCGACCGCGACGGCTACCGCGATGTCGACGGCCAGGTGACCCTGCTCGACGCCGCCTACTACGCGACGGTCACGCTCTCCACGACCGGCTACGGCGACATCACGCCGCTCACCGACCAGGCGCGGCTGATCAACCTCGCCATCATCACGCCGCTGCGCGTGCTGTTCCTCATCGTTCTCATCGGGACCACCCTCGAGGCGCTCACCACGCGCTCGCGCGAGGAGTTCCGCATCCGTCGCTGGAGGTCCCGCTTGCGTCAGCACGTCATCGTGTGCGGCTACGGCACCAAGGGCCGCAGCGCCATCCGCTCGCTGCAGGCCAACGGCACGCCGTCGGACAAGATCGTCGTCGTCGACCCGGACCCGCGGGCCATCGACGAGGCCAACTCCCTCGGGCTGACCGGCGTCGTCGGCGACGCCGGACGCACCGAGGTGCTGCGCCGCGCCTCGGTCGAGCGCGCCCGGTCGGTGATCGTGGCGGCCAACCGCGACGACGCGTCGGTGCTGATCACCCTCACCGTGCGCCAGCTCAACCCCAGCGTGCCGATCACCACCTCCGTGCGCGAGGAGGAGAACGCCAACCTCCTGCGCCAGTCCGGCGCCGACACGGTCATCACCACCTCGGCCACCTCGGGCCGGCTGCTGGGCCTGTCGACCGACGCCCCCCGCGTGGTCGCCGTGGTCGAGGACCTGGTCACCGGCGGTCAGGGCCTGGACCTGCACCAGCGCACGGTCACCGCCGACGAGGTCGGTCTCGGCCCCCGTCAGCTGCGCGACATCGTGCTGTCGGTGACCCGCAGCGGGCGAACCCTGCGTTTCGACGACGCCCTGATCGGCACCCTGCAGGCCGACGACGTCCTGGTCGTGGTCCGCTCGCACCCGTAACTGATTACATCGTCGTCCTCCGGACGACACCGCGATGACATCGCGATCCTCCGGATCGCACCGCGGCCAGGAGCCGTGCCCCGGTTGCGCTGAGCCCTGCCCGTCACCCCTCGGGGGACCCTGCGGGCCCCCGCTCGGGACGACCCTCAACGCGTCTTGAGTACCCAGGTCCTCGTGGGTTCGTCGCGGCCGCGGAGCTCCACCTCGGCGTCGGGAACCCAGTGGTCGCGCTCGTCGCCGCCCGCGGTGAGCACCGTGGACTCGCTGGCCATCGCCCGGCCGGGGTGGTCCTTGGCCAGGTCGGTGAGGCGTGCGGCCTCGTTCACCGGGTCACCGATCACGGTGTACTCCAGGCGGCTGGCCGCACCCACCTGCCCGGCCCACACCCGGCCGCAGGCCACGCCCACGCCGACGTCGACCTCACCGGCTTCGGCCACCGCCCCGCAGATCCGGCGCGCGGCGCGCAGTGCCGCGCCGGCCGGGTCCGGGTGGTCGGTGGGGGCGCCGAACACGCACAACGCGGCATCCCCCTCGAACTTGTTCACCAGGCCGCCCTCGTCCTCGATGGTGTCGACGACGATCGCGAAGAACCGGTTGAGCAGTCCGACCATCTGCTCCGGGCCGGTGCGGCGCACCAGCGACGTGGAGCCGGCGATGTCGACGAACAGCGCGGCCACCGTCCGCTCCTCGCCGCCGAGTGAGACGCCGGTGGACAGCGCCCGCTGGGCCACCGTCGTCCCCACGTGCCGGCCGAAGAGGTCACGCAGCCGCTCGCGCTCGGCCAGGCCGGCCGCCATGGAGTTCACGCCCTCCTGCAGCAGGCCGATCTCACCGGCGTCGTCGACGACGACGACGACGGCGTAGTCGCCCTCCCCCACCCGCTGCACCGCGCGGCGCAGGTCACGCAGCGGCTGGCCGACGGCACGGGCGATGAGCAGCGTCGCCAGGGCACCGACGAGCAACGCCACCACGACGAGGAAGACCACCGCGGTCCTCCCCGGGCCGCCCGGATTGCTCGGGTCCACGTAGAGCAGGACGACGCCGACCATCGGCACCCCGCTGGTCAGCCCCCAGGTGAGCAGCAGGCGGATCCGGACACCGAGGGCGAGCCGGCCGACGGGCGGGTGCTCCGCGAGCGCGCGAGCGGTCACCGCACGCGCCGCCCAGGCGACCAGGAGGTAGGTGACACCGGCGGTGGCGACGCCGCCCAGGGCCACCGCCACCCCGATGCGCCACCCGACGCGGGGGTCGGGGAAGAAGAAGGCAGAGACCACTCCCATGAGGAGCGCGCCGAGAGCCCACACTGTGCCGGCGATGACGGCGGTGTCCAGCGGCAGCCGCAGGGCGTGCCGCGCCTCCTCCCCCGTCGGGGCACGGCCCGCCATGAGCCAGCGGTTGGTGACCCGCTGCCGTCGCAGCCCGGCGACGCCACCCAGCGGGAAGGCGAGCACGAGGTAGCCCGCCGCGGTCCACAGCACCGGGGCCCGTGCAGCGGTGCTGCTGCCGTCCTCGACGCCGATCAGGAGCAGCACCACGGTGCCCACGCCGATCATGTTCGCCACCATGACGACGAGCACGATCAGCGGGACGGCCAGGCGTCCGCTGGGCATCCAGCCCGCACGGTCCGCGAACCGCCGCCACACGCCGCCCCGGGTCCCGCCGCTGCTGGTCACGGGTTCGGGCGCCGACCGCTCCGGTTCTCCACCGGATCATGATCGATGACCCGGGCGCCGTCCGCCGAACGGCTCACCCGGACGAGGCCGGGCAATGGGAGCCAATCAGCGAGCGACGCTGTCGACGACGAGCCGGCCGAGCTCCGCGGGCCTGGTGAACTGCGGCCAGTGACCGGTGGGAAGGTCGACCCAGGTGACGTCCCGGACCTTCGCCAGCTCGGCCAGCGGGGGCGCGCCCTGGGCCATCCACTCCTGCAGGACGGCGCTCGGGGACTCGCAGGCGATGATCGTGACCGGCACGTCGTACCGGCGCTCGTCGCTCAGCCGCTGGGGGTCGCTCGCCACCCGGGCCGGCGTCGGCACCGCCCGCGCGCGGAAGGCCCCCCGCGCCTCCTCGTCGAGGTCGCGCAGCTCGTCCTCGCCGAAGACCGACCAGTCCGGCAGCGGCACCTCGCCGTCCACCGCCGGCAGGCCCTCGTTGACGCATTCCCCGTCGCCGAGCGGCCAGCTGTCCACGTAGACGACCCGCGCCACCCGGTCCGGCCGGGCATCGACCGCTCCGTGTGCGATCGACCCGCCACCGGAGTGCCCGACGAGGACGACCTCCCCGCCCAGCCGGTCGATCGCGGCGACGACGGCGTCGACGTGGTCGCGCAGCCCGAGGCCGGACCGGTCGGCGTAGGGCGACTCCATCCCGGGCAGCGTGAGCGGATGGGCGCGGTGGCCGGCCGCCTCCAGGACCGGGACCACCTCGTCCCACGACGACGCGTCGAGCCAGAATCCGGGGACGAGGACGACATCCATGGCCGGACCGTAGGGCAGGGCACCGACAGGGCGCACCCTCCGCCTCGCGCCGGCTCAGGCGGGCGCCGGGACCGGAAGGCTCCCAGCAGACGGCTCCGCGGGCGCCCGGAAGCCGGTGACGATCAAGCGGTACGCCAGCGCCATCTCCCAGGCCGCGACGACGACCGCACCCAGCATCCCCCAGGGGGAGACCTGGTCGTAGACGCCGAACAGAATCGCGACCGACGAGGCGAAGACGAGCGGACCACCGAGCAGGCCCAGCACGGTGATGCCGCGCGGGACCAGGCGCGAGCGGTGCAGCAGCACCGCGAGCAGGAGGCTGTTCACCCCGATCACCAGGCCGGGTCCGATCAGGAACGTCCAGTCGTGCACGGCGACGAGTGCGCGCGCCACGACGACCAGCGCCTCGTCGTCCGTGCCGGTTCCCGCGGTGCGCAGGGTGACCAGCGAGAGCGTGGCCACCACCCCGACGACGATGACGGCGGCCTCGAGCAGCCGGCCGCACACGTAGCCGAGGGCCATGCCCTCCCCGTAGCGGCGCACCACCGGGTACAGCGTCACCGCGGTCCCGATGCAGGAGGCGGCGAGGACGACCTCGAGGAGGCCACCGAGCAGCACCGCGGGATCCTCCCCCGTGCCGAGCACGTAGGCCGCGTCGGTCAGGGCCGGCTGGTAGAGCGCGAGCGCGGCGACGGCGGTGACCGCCGCGACCACGAAGAACACGCCCGCGACGACGGCGGTCGTCCTCGTCGATCCCATGGGAACTCCTCCGAAAGCAGGGTGTGGTGTACGGCGTACACCAACGCCAAGGAGGCTAGGCGTACGCTGTACACCAGGTCAAGCACGTCGAGAGGGGATCCCAGTGGCTCCGGGCACCGACCGGGCCGGCCGCGCGCCGCTGAGCAGGGGCCGGGTGCTGCACGCCGCCGTGGAGCTCGCCGACGAGGGAGGCGTCGAGGCGGTGAGCATGCGTGCGCTGGCGCAGCGGCTCGGCGTCGTCCCCATGGCCCTGTACAAGCACGTGGCGAGCAAGGACGAGCTGCTCGACGGCATGGTCGACCTCGTCCTGGCTGAGATCGAGAACCCGGATCCGGCGCCGGACTGGCGGTCAGCGGTGCGCGCCCGGGTGCTCGGTGCGCGCCGGGCCGTGCTCCACCACCGCTGGGCGCGCAAGGCCATCGAGTCCCGGACCTCCCGGACGGCGGCCGTGCTGGGGCACATGGACGCGGTGGCGCGACTGTTCCTCGCCGGCGGCCTCTCCCCCGACCTGACCCACCACGTGATGCACGCCCTCGGCAACCGGATCTGGGGCTTCAGCCCCGAGCTGTTCGAGGAGGAGTCACCCACTGGCGCGCCGGCTCCCCACCCGGAGCAGCAGGCTGCCATGGCGCGGGAGTTCGCGCAGCGCTTCCCCGGCATCCTGGCCATCGCCACGGCGGCCACCGGGGGTGACCTGTCGGGGGTCGGCCAGGGATGCGACGAGGACGCCGAGTTCGAGTTCGCGCTGGACCTCCTCCTCGACGGCGCAGAGCGGCTGCACCGCTCCGGCTGGGAATCGACGAACGGCTGAGCCCTCCCGGCCCTACGGGGCACCGGTGAGCACCGCACCCCGCCTGGAGCCGATCACGCCCGCCGACGTCGAGGAGGCGATGGCGATCCGGGTGCGGCCGGAGCAGGAGCGCTTCGTCTCTCCGGTCGCCACCTCCCTGGCCGAGGCGTACGCGCACTGCGAGGTCGCCTGGCCGCGGCTGATCCTCGACGGCGACCGGGTCGCCGGGTTCTCATGGCGTTCCTGGACATCGACTGGCTCGGCGACGGCTCGCGCTCCGACGTCCGCTCCGGGCTGTGGCGGCTCAGCATCCCCGCCGAGGAGCAGGGGCGCGGCTACGGCCGGTTCGCCGTCGAGGCGGTGGCGGCCGAGCTCCGCCGCCGCAGCGGCACCCGGCTGTTCACCACCTACGCGCTGGGCGAGGGCGGACCCGAGGGCTTCTACCGGGAAGTGGGCTTCCGGCCCACCGGGGAGCTGGCGGGCGAGCAGACGGTCGCCGTGCTCGAACTGGCCTGAGCTCCTACCTGCATTTTTTTCCGTGACGGACCAATCCGTCTGCGGGGGTGGCGCCGAACACCCTGTGTCGTGCCGTCCACGGGCCGCGCGACCCCTGATGGAGTCTCACGACGAGGCTTCGCGGGGAAACCGTGAGGAGTCCTCGTGAAGACGACGACACGCGCACTGCTGACCGCTCCCGCCCTCGGCCTCACCGCCCTGCTGATCTCGGCCGGCCCGGCCGCGGCCGCCGACGGCACCGCCAGCGCCTCCCTGCAGCCCATCGCTGGACAGCCCGTCCAGGGCGCCTCGGGCCAGGGAATGGTGGAGATCTCCGGCACCAACCTGTCCTTCACCCTCGCGGCGCAGGGCCTGCTGGCCGACGCGCCGCACGCCGCGCACATCCACTTCGGTGCCGATGCGCGCAACGAGTGCCCGGGCGCCTCGGACAACAACGCGGCGGCCCTCTCCGGCGAGACGAACCCCCACGAGCACTTCACGACGACCGAGGGCGCCCCTGCCTACGGCGAGATCGTCGTCTCGCTCACCAAGACCGGCGACGCCTCGCCCCAGTCCGGCCTGGCCGTCGACCGCTTCGCCGTCGGCAGCGAGTTCGAGTACTCGCGCGGTGACGCGCAGGTGACCCCGGCCGTGGCCGACGCGATCGTCGCCGGCAAGGCCGTCGTCGTCGTGCACGGTGTCGACTACGACGGTGACGGCACCTACAGCGCGGGCGAGCGCGGCATGTCCGACCTCGACCCCAAGCTGCCCGGTGAGGCGACCGACCCCGCCCTCTGCGGTGTGCTGAACGCCGGCCAGATGGGCTCCATGCCCAACGGTGGCGTCGACGCCGGCGCCGGTTCCACGACCGGTGTGGAGAACGCCGGCCTGATGGCCGTCGGCGGCCTGGCCGCCGTCGGTGGCGCGGCGCTGCTCGTGCACCGTCGTCGCACCTCCACCGACAGCTGATGACCGGCGACGCCGGGCCGGAGCCCATCGCTCCGGCCCGGCGTCCCGGCCGTGCGTCCCTGATGGCCCTGGCCGTTCTGCTGCTCCTGGGCGGCGGAACCGCGGTGGGCGTCGGGATCGCCGGTCAGGACGCCGATCCGCCGGTCCCGGCGAGCTCGACCACGACCGGGACCCCCTCCCCTCCGCCGGCGAGCCCTGAGGCGGCTCCCCCGCCGTCCTCGGCCCCGGCACCGGACGCGACGCCGGTCGCCCTCCCGGGCTCGATCCGCATCCCCGCCATCGGGGTGGAGTCCGAGGTGATCAGCCTGGGGCTCCAGCAAGACGGCAGCCTCGCGGTGCCGCAGCCGGGACCGGACTACGACAAGGCCGCCTGGTTCGACGGCTCCCCCCGGCCCGGTCAGGTCGGCCCGTCGGTCATCGAGGGCCACGTCGACAGCGCCGAGAACGGGCCGTCGGTGTTCTACCGGCTGGGCGACCTCGCGGTCGGCGACCTCATCGACGTCACCCGCGAGGACGGGACCGTCGTCTCCTTCTCCGTGGAGGAGGTGCGCGTCGTGCCCAAGGAGGACTTCCCGACCTACGACGTCTACGGCAACACCGAGGAGCCACAGCTGCGACTCATCACCTGCGGCGGGCCGTTCGACAGCACGGCCAGGAGCTACGTCGACAACATCGTCGTCTTCGCCGGCCTGGTGGCCTGAACCCGAGTACGCGAGAGCCCCGGTCGTGTCCGACCGGGGCTCTTGCGCGTGACGTACCGCTCAGAAGGCGGGCAGGACGGCGCCCTCGTAGGTGTCCTCGATGAACTGGCGCACCTCGTCGGAGTGCAGCAGCTCCTCCAGCTGCTGGATCCGCTCGTCGTCCTCGTCGCCGGTGCGCACCACGAGCAGGTTGGCGTTGGGGTTGCCTTCGGCCGCCTCCAGCGCCAGGGCGTCCTCGGCCGGGACGAGATCGGCCTCGATGGCGTAGTTGCCGTTGATCACGGCGATGTCGACGTCGGTCAGGGACCGGGGCACCTGCGCCGCCTCGACCTCGGAGATCTCGAGGTTCTTCGGGTTGCCCTCGATGTCCAGCGAGGTCGGGGCCGCGTCGCCGGTGTCGGCGAGCGTGATGAGGTCGTTGGCCTCGAGCAGGCGCAGCGCCCGCGCGGCGTTGGTGGGGTCGTTCGGGACGGCGACCGTCGCACCGTCGGTCAGGTCGGCCAGGTCGGTCAACGTGCTCGAGTAGATGCCGAGCGGCTCGATGTGCACCGGCTCCAGCGCCTGGAAGTCGTAGCCGGCGCTGGCCTCCTGCTCCTCCAGGTACGGGATGGTCTGGAAGTAGTTGGCGTCCAGGGAGCCGTCGTCCAGCGCCACGTTGGGCTGGATGTAGTCGGTGAACTCCGTGATCTCCAGGTCCAGGCCGGCGTCCTCGGCGAGGTTCTCGTCGATGTACCGCAGGATCTCGGCGTGCGGCACCGGGGAGGCGCCCACCCGAAGCGGCTCGTCGGCGCCCGACAGTTCGGCGTCGCCGCCGCCGCAGGCAGTGAGCAGGGCCGTCATCGCGGTGGCGGCCAGGAGAGCGGGGAAGCGGGTGCGCATGGTGGTGGGTCTCCTCGGTGGTGGTGCGGGATGGCGGCCGGGCGGCCGCCGCGATCAGGCGTGTGCGAGCGATCGCGCCCAGCGGTCGCCGGCCCACTGCAGGGCCTGGACGACGACGAGCAGCAGGACGACGGTCGCGAGGGTGATGTCGGTGCGGAACTGCTGGTAGCCGAAGCGGATGGCGAAGTCGCCGAGCCCGCCGCCGCCGACCGCCCCGGCCATGGCCGAGTAGCTGATCAACGCGACGACGGTCACCGTGACCCCGGCGACCAGCGACGGCAGGGCCTCGGGCAGCAGGACGGTGCGGACGACGTCGCGCCGACGGGCGCCCATCGACAGCGCTGCCTCCACCTTGCCGGCGGCGACCTCACGCAGGCTGGTCTCCACCAGCCGGGCGAGGAACGGGACGGCGCCGATCGTCAGCGGCACGATCGCCGCGGTGGAGCCGATCGTCGTCCCCACGATGCCGCGGGTGACGGGGGCGACCAGGACCAGCAGGATGATGAACGGCAGGGCGCGGCCGAGGTTCACGACCAGGCCGAGGACCCGGTTGAGCAGGGGCCGCGCAGCCAGTCCGCCCCGGGCGGTGACGGTAAGCAGCACGCCGAGCGGAACACCGAGGAGCACGGTGATCGCGGCCGAGACGCCCACCATGTAGAGGGTTTCCCAGGTGGCGTCCAGCAGCTGCGGGTAGATGCGGGCCCAGTCGCTCATCGGTCCTCCTCCGCGACAGCAGCGACGCGCTCCACCAGGACGCCGGCGGCCCTCAGGCGGTGCACGGCGTCGTCCAGCCCCTCCACTCCCCCGGTGACCCGCAGGAGCAGCCGGCCGTAGCGGCCGCCGGCGACCGTCTCCACCGAGCCGCCGGCGATCTCGACGGCCAGTCCCAGCTCCCCGACGAGGGTCTGCAGGACCAGCGTCTCGGGGGTGCGGTCGGTGACGGTCACCCGCAGCAGCGCGCCCCCGTGCCCGGCTCCGGCGTCGGCCACCGGCGCGGGGAGCAAGGCGTCGCTCAGCGGCGAACGCTCGCGGGTGAGGACGTCGGCCAGCCGGCCGCTGTCGACCACCCGCCCCCGGTCCAGCAGCACGGCGCTGTCGCAGACGGCCTTCACGACGGCCATCTCGTGGGTGATGAGCAGGACGGTGAGGCCGAGCTCGTCGCGCACCCGGCGCAGCAGCTCCAGCACACCGGCGGTGCTCGCCTGGTCCAGGGCGGAGGTGGCCTCGTCGCAGAGCAGCACCGTCGGGCGGACGGCCAGGGCGCGAGCGATGGCCACGCGCTGCTTCTGACCGCCGGAGAGCTGGGCGGGCCGGGCGTTCGCGCGGTCACCGAGGCCCACGAGGTCCAGCAGCTCGGTGGCCCGCCGACGGCGCTCCGCCCGCCCGACCCCGGCCAGCTCCAGCGGGTGCTCGACGTTGCCCGCCGCGGTGCGCGAGTCCAGCAGCTCGAAGTGCTGGAACACCATGCCGATGGAGCGGCGGGCCTGGCGCACCTGGTCGTCGGGCAGTTCGGTCAGCACCCGCCCGTCGACGGTCACCGACCCCGACGTCGGTCGCTCCAGCAGGTTCACCAGGCGGACCAGCGTGCTCTTGCCCGATCCGCTCGGGCCGACCACGCCGGCGAACTCGCCGCGGTCCACCGTGAGGCTGACGCCGTCGACGGCGACGACCTCACCGGCCTGCCTGCGCGCGGGGAAGACCTTGCGGACGTCCTTCAGTTCGATCACGGGGAGTGGGTCCTCGAGGTGAGCAGGCGCGAGCGGGCGCGCCGTCTGCCGGACAGCGGGGCCTCGTGCGGATGCGGCGGGTGGGGTCGGGGGGTCAGCGGCACAGGACTGTGCC